>SFEA01000082.1 GCA_004557385.1 Bacteroidales bacterium | reverse complement strand
GTAAGCATAAACATAGCGGCTGTCAACCCAGTCAGAGAGCCATACGAGGTTGCGTTCGCGGTCAACTGCCACGCCCGAAACTTCAACTTGACCCGATTCAGCACGCCAAGGAATGCTTTCGATGTATTCAAATGTGTTAGCATCGTAGATGTCAACGCTGATGTTCACGCCACGACCGAGGTTGAAATATTCGTTACCTGTGTAAATCTTGCCATCGTAAACGTCGATGTCGCCAAAGTGGTTAGCACCACCCTTTGCTGGGTCAGGATTGTTGAACAATGGGTCGATGAAGTTGCCCTTAGCGTCCTTCTCTTGAACGCGTTTCTTAACAAGATTCCAGTTGCGGTCGAACTTGTAAAGACCACGAGTGTCAGATACATAGAAATAGTCCTTGTCGGCTGCGATGCCTTGACGGCCAGGAACTGTAACCACCTTTTTCAGACGATATTCTTTGCCAAGGTGTTGAGCAACTGCGCAGTTAGCAACAAATGCTACGGCGAGTAATAATAAGAATTTTTTCATAATGGTTTTAATTTAAGTGTTAAACTGTAAATTCTTTTTGTTTAGAAAATTGATTTACCGAAATTAGAACTTGAACAAGCCCATGATTTGAATTTGTTCGCTCTTGTCGATAGCAACTTCGTCGTCGTACATGAAGTGACCGTAGTTAACTTGGAACTTCACGTTCTTGCACAACTGATAGGTGCAACCAACGAGGATGCGGTTGTAGTTGTTGGTAGAAGTGGTGTTAACCTTGTCTTGATACATGTCCCAGCGAACCAATGGGAGGAACTTGCCGGCGTGGTAGCCAACGAGAACGTAAGCACCATCTTCCTTAGCATAGTCACCGCCACGGAGCATACCATATTCACCACGGATGTCGAGACCAGTTGGGTCGTTATACCATGCACCAGCAACGAAGCGAGTCATTGAGTTGTACTTGCCCGAGCCAACGCCTTGACCACCTGCAAGACCTTGAGTTGAATATTCGCCCCAGTTAACAGTAGCCTTAACATTGAAGTTCTTGATAGGACGGATGGTCATGCTTGCATAGATGTCCTTCGACTTGTTGCGGTCGTCCTTGCAAGGAATCGAACCGTTGGTGAGAGCCAAGTCGTAGTGGAAATACTTGAAGCCTTGACCGCTGTCACCGAGGTCACCCATGAACATGACACCGAGGTCGCGACCGTAGTCAACCAAGTTGTATTCGTATGGGTTGCGGCAAGCCATGCGATAAACGATGTTCGAGAAGTCTACAGTTTCCAAAGTAGCTGGCGAGATGTCGTAGTTCTCATAGCCAAGAGGAGTGTAGAACTGACCGAAACGAATCTTGAATGCAGGATTAATCTTCCAAGTAGCAAAAGCGTCCATCACTTGGATGTTCTTTTGACCGTTGCCGTTAGTTGAACCGGCGATGCCGTTGAAGGCTTCGATTTGCAAACGGAAATCGATGTTTTCGCTCACCTTGCCGTCGGCAATAAGGCGAAGACGCTTAGCTTGGAACGAAGAAGTTGAAGCATTCTCGTTGTGAGTGTAGTTCCAACCTGTCTGCAAGTAACCAGAAATCTTAACAGGCAATTTGTCGATGATTTCTTGTACAGAACTCTTTTGTTGAGGAGCAGCCTCAGCTGTAGGTTCGGCAACAGCTTCGGGCGATTCAGTTTCAACTGCATAAGCAGAAGCTGAAAGAGCTAAACAGCTCACAAAAAGTGCAAAAAATCTTTTCATAATAATTGAGTTTTAGGAGTTAGTAGATTAGATTTAATTTGTTTTGTTCTCGTTATTAATATTTTTGGTTAAACATTAGTTTCATTTGCCATTCTGCTTGGCTTGCAGCAGCAGTTTGCCAAACTCCTCGATGTTGAGGGCAGTTACGTCGGGCTGCGGGTCGGAAGCCAGCGCGGTTTCGAGCGTGGTTTCGCCCGAGAGCACCAGCACGCCCATTCCGCCGGCGTTTTGCGCAGTTTTCACATCGGTGTAGATGCGGTCGCCGCACATGGCAATCTCGTCGGGTTGCAAGCCGTATTTCTCCACGATGCCGTTGAGCATGCCTGGATTTGGCTTGCCGATGACAATGTCGGCTTTGCGTCCGCAAGCAGCCTCGATGCACGCCTGCAGCGAACCGCAGTCAACCAAGATGGTCTGCTCGTCGGTTGGGCACACCCAGTCGGGGTTGGTGGCAATGTAAGGCACGCCTTGCGAAGCCCACCAGGTGGCGCGGCACAAGCGCGAATACACCAGCGTGGTGTCGAAAGCCACCACCAGCACGTCGGGACGTTCGGCAGGGTCGTCGGGCACCGACTCGAAGCCGGCTGCCTCAAACTCGGCTATCATGCTCGGGGTGCCAAGCAAGAACAAGCGCTTGGCGCCGGGGAAGTGCGACTTGATGTATTCGATGGTCGACACTGCAGAGGTGCACATCTCGTCCTCGCTCGCCTCGATGCCCAGCTTGGCGAGTTTCTTCAGATAATCCTTGAAACTCTTGGTCGGGTTGTTGGTGAGGAACGAATAGTTGATGCCATTGGCAGTGAGGTCGGCAAGGAACTTTTTGGTGTATGGGAACAAGGTAGAACCCATGTATATTGTACCGTCCATGTCGAGCGCCACATGCTTGATGCGAGCGCATCGGCGCATCAACTCGTCGTGCGAGTAAGGCGACATATATTTATCGAAAGGCTTCATATCTATTGCAAATGTGAATTAAGCGTTAGTCTTCATATTTGATTTTGCTGGCACGTTCATAACCGTCGCGCGGAGCAGCCCACATGCTGATGAGCACAAACATGCCAATCACAGCCACCACGATGATGGTTTCGAACACGCGTGTCCAACCGAATGAGTCGGCAACGTAGCCCACGAGTACGCCCGAAAGGCCCGAGCCAAGATAGCCAAGCACGCCGGCGATGCCGTTGGCACGAGCCGAAGCCTCTTTAGTGGCTTGGTTGCCCAATTCAATGCCGATGAGGGCTTGCGGACCGTAGATGCAGAATCCGGCACCCACCAGCACAGCAGCCGTGAGCGTCAGGCTTGCCGAGTCGGGCAAGAAGCGGAAGATGGTCATGAAAATGGCGGCGCCAAGCATGCACATCACACACATGCGGTGA
>SFEA01000001.1 GCA_004557385.1 Bacteroidales bacterium | reverse complement strand
AGCAGAGGGTCGGCGGTTCGAATCCGTCAACGCCCACAACCCAAAAAGAAGATAGGACTATATTGATAATCGACTGATATTCAATTAGTTCTATTTTTTATTTCCCGCGAAAGTATTAGCAAATGCCTATGCAGCGACTCATAAAAAAAGTCACCAACGGAGTAATCTCGTTGGGCGCTCGGCGTTTCAAGCCACTGCTTTATGAGTTCAGTATATTTATTATCCATAAGGTTAAAATGGTTAAAATGAATGTTTACTCAAATTTAACACCTTAATGATGGCTGTCAAAAGACAAAAAAATGTGTAACTTTGCGAGTAAAAACAATCAACTATGAGAACGAAATCAAAATTATCATCAGCAATAATACTATTGCTGGCTATTATAAGCATCGTATCTTCGTGTGAAAAACATGACGGTGTTCAATACTTCAAATCAAAATGTGAGGCAGAAATAAATGGTCAAAAATTGATTGACCAAACCCCTTTTAATATTGGTCCTAATTCGATAAATACCCCATCACTCGTTGCAAAAGAGTATGAGGTTGAATTTGATAGTAGCTTGAGTAATGAGCGTGGTGGGACTCCACTTTACGCTGTTACAATCAAATTATTTGTAAATAATCCATGGGAATATCTCACACAACCGCAAACTATCAAGTTTATTAACATCGGAGAATCTGATGACAAGCTTACACCATGGGATTACATAAGCTATTGTCAAGAAAACAAAATTTCGTATGCTACAATTTTGTCCTATTCTGATTATGAGAGTGAAATCGTCAAGGAAGGGACGTTTGAGATTACGTCTTATGACAAAGAAAAGGATGCATACAATGGTGCTTTTACATTGAGTTTTAGAGAAGGCACCCTAAATGCAAAATTTTCAATCAACTAAGACCATAATATTATTTAAAGTTTGTTGTTTATTCCGACGAAGTGAACGCTGACCTTGCCGTGGTTCTTGAAAGCAGCGGCAATGGATAGAGCGGTGGCAAGATTGCCGCCGAGCAAGTCAATCAGCACGTTCACTTCCTTGCCGGCATTCTTGGCGAGGACATAATCGACATAATTTCGGTCAAAGTCGGCACCGCCGACGAAGCCTTTCAGGTGTAGGTTGTATTGAGTTTGCGGCATAACACGTTTAGTTTTGCCACAAATTTACCTCTATATAAAGCCACACGAAAAGACACAAAAAAAGCCGACTTGACAAAGCCGACCTATAAAAAGACTAAACCCCGAGGTTTGTCATAGACAGGGACACTCGGGGGATTCCGTTGCAAAGTTAGCAATAATTTCGTAACTTTGCAAGAAATTTTTGAAGAAAATAATTTTAATGAAATATTTTGAGTACGAAAAAGCCTTTTCGCAGGCTCGTTTGAACAAATATTATAATGCTTGTAGTGGAAACACGACAAAAGCACTGTCCTTATATCGCTATAACATAAAACTATGCCAAAAGTTTTATGGTATTCTGAATATTTTTGAAATAGTATTACGCAATGCAATTAATGACCACTACAAAAGTGTGTTATCGGATTCAGATTGGATAAAGAGTCAATTAAGTTGTGGAGGAATGCTTGAAAATATTCCGCAAAAGAATGAAGTCCTGCGAATAATCCAAGATTTATCAAATCAAGGGCGATATACTAACGACAGAGTAGTTGCGTCTGTATCATTTGGTTTTTGGACTCACTTGTTCACACGTCAGCCATATAGACTTGGAGGTCAAAATCTGCTTAGAATATTTCCGAATCGAACAACCGGACTCGGGCAAAGAGCAATATTCAATGAACTAATGAGTATAAAAACATTTAGAAATCGAATAGCTCATCACGAAGCGATATGTTTTAACGCATCCGGTGTGATTGACATTTCTAATACGCAAGATAAATATCAATTGATATTAAAATATATTCATTTTTTGGGTTATGATAGTAACCACTTGCTGTGGGGTATTGATATTTTCCCAAATTCAATAATGGGAAAAATTGCATCATTAAAAAAGAGCCGCCTTTGAGGCGACCCTTTCGTTGTGATTGGCGCTGCTGTTACCCGTGGTGGAAAAACGTAGCCGTTGTCGAGGTCAAATGCACGGATAAAGAAGCTGCATCAAAAAAAGCAAGCAAAAAGGCCATGTCTATTGACACAGCCTCATATAAAAGATAAAGTATATACTCGAGATTAATAGTTGCGAGCGAATACTACGCGTTGTGCCGATGGCTTGCCTGTAACCATGCATTTGCCTGGGGTCTTGTCGCCGTCCAAAGGTATGCAACGGATAGTTGCCTTGGTTTCTTCCTTGATGCGTTCCTCGGTTTCAGGTGTGCCGTCCCAGTGCGCCAAGATAAAGCCGCCCTTTTCAATTTGTTCCTTAAACTCATCATAAGTGTCAACGGTGTAAGTGAGGTCAGAACGGTGCTTGAGAGCCTTCTGGAAGATGTTGTTCTGTATGTCGTCAAGCAGATTCTTAACATATTCCTCGATGCCATCAATCGACACAGTGCCCTTTTCAAGCGTGTCGCGACGCATAACTTCGATGGTGCCGTTTGCAAGGTCGCGTGCGCCAAGCACAAGGCGAACAGGCACGCCCTTGAGCTCGTAGTCAGCAAATTTGAAGCCCGGACGCTTGTTGTCGGCATTGTCGTATTTCACGCTTATGCCCATCGCCTTGAGTTTTTCAACAATCGGAGCTACACGCTCGTTGATTTGGCTCAATTGGTCGTCACCCTTATAGATTGGCACGATTACAACTTGTATCGGTGCCAACTTAGGAGGAAGCACCAAACCGTTGTCGTCGCTGTGGGTCATGATGAGTGCGCCCATAAGGCGTGTTGAAACGCCCCACGATGTAGCCCAAACATATTCGAGTTCGTTGTTCTTGTTGATGAACTTAACGTCGAATGCCTTTGCGAAGTTCTGACCGAGGAAGTGCGATGTGCCCGACTGCAACGCCTTGCCGTCTTGCATCATAGCCTCGATGGTGTATGTCTCAAGTGCACCGGCAAATCGTTCGTTAGCCGACTTCACACCCTTAATTACAGGCACTGCCATATATTTCTCGGCAAAATCGGCATATACGCCAAGCATCTTCACAGCCTCTGCCTCAGCTTCTTCGCGGGTGGCGTGGGCAGTGTGACCTTCTTGCCAGAGGAATTCGGCGGTGCGCAGGAACATGCGGGTGCGCATCTCCCAGCGCATCACGTTTGCCCATTGGTTGCAAAGGATTGGCAGGTCGCGATACGAGCTAATCCAGTTGCGATATGTGTTCCAAATGATAGTTTCAGATGTAGGACGAATGATGAGTTCTTCCTCAAGCCGAGCTGCCGGGTCTACTACCACGCCCTTGCCTTCGGGGTCGTTCATCAGTCGATGGTGGGTAACCACCGCACATTCTTTTGCAAATCCTTCTACGTGCTCTGCCTCACGGCTGAGAAACGACTTTGGAATCAACAACGGGAAGTAAGCGTTGACGTGCCCGGTGGCTTTAAACATGTCGTCGAGCACACGTTGCATTTTTTCCCAAATTGCATAACCGTATGGTTTAATTACCATACATCCTCTAACTGCCGACTGTTCAGCCAAATCAGCCTTAACAACAAGGTCGTTGTACCATTGCGAGTAATTGTCGGCGCGTTTTGTAAGATTTTTTAGTTCTATTGCCATTTCTTTATATTAAATCGTAAATTATTAAATCAAAGCTTTATGTTTTTCTTCTTAGCAGCCTGTATCATAGCTTGTTCGGGCACAAGATAAATTTCAAGGCGACGATTAAACTTGCGGTTAGCCACCGAGTTGTTTTCAACCAACGGTTCGGTCGACCCAAGTGCGTATGGCACCACATATTCAGTGCTTGCGTTGGCATCAATCCAGTCGTAAACCGAATTCACACGCGAACGTGTGAGATTGAGCGTATAGCGGTCGGAGCCGGTGTTGTCGTGATGCATCACCAGCAGCATCTTATACATTCCCGGCGTTTCGATGTACTTCAAGAATGGCTTCAATGTCTGCTTGCCCAAGTCGCTAAGCACAGTGTCGTTTGGCAAAAACAACTGGCTTGCCGATATGGTGATGATTATCACCTCGCCGTCGCGAGTCATCTCCACGTTTTGCTTGTTCTTTTGCAATGCAATTGCCTGAGCATACTGAAACTTCTTTATTTCTTCAGTCTGCTTTTCTAATTGAGGCATGGCAATGTTGTCGTCAATCGAGAGGTCGTAGATGTCCACTGCCTGCTTTTTTGTTTTAGCTGTTGCCGGTGAGCCTCCATTAAGCGCAACACATACAGCCATTATCACAACAATCGCAAGATTATTAACGATTTTCATGCGCCAACTTAAATTAATCGTTTAACGAATCTTCGTATTCCATTTCAGCCACAACAATGGTTTTAACATCATCTTTTGCCACTTTGTTATCGGCATCTTTCGAGATGACTTTCACCACATAGGCTACCATATTATCCACGTCGTCCTCAAGGTCGACATCCGAATCGAAACTGTCGTTTTCCTCAAAATAGTCGTACATTGCATCGATAATCAACAGCAAATCATCGCCATCATATTGCTGGCGGCCTTCGGCAGCAAGGGCGTTGTTGATGAAATCCACAGCTTCGTTTTCGTCAAATTCTTTAAATTCCTCGTTCGACATATTTTCAATTATTATATTTGTAAAAACTAAATATCTAAAATTCCAATCGGCAAATCGAGCACCACCACATTTTCATCTTCGCGAATGTCGGCAATAAACTCGTCGACAGCCGGCACCGAAAATTCATCACCCTGGGCGTTTTCAATCACAAACAGCACATTCTCGGTGCTGTCGTCAACATCTACAATCTCGCCAAGCACAGCGCCATCGGTGTCGCGTGCCTCAAAGCCGATGAAATAGTCAATCGGCATCTCGTCGCAATCCTCGTCGGCCGACACTGCAGCATATTCTTTCTTGAGCACATAGATGGTTTTGTTCACCAACGCCTTTGCCTGCACATCAGTGTCGAAGCCATCCACAGTCAGCAGTACTGTGTCAGCCGACTTCGGGCGCATCCCCGACACAAAGAAAGGCACAAAGATACCGTCAATTTCCGAAACCACACACGAAAACCGTGTAAAATCGTCAGAAGCACAATCGATTGTGGCTGAAATTTCGCCTTTCACACCGTGCGTCTTGTTAAACTGCCCTATTTCAAGAATTTCTTCGCGAGTAATCATCGGAGCGTTTATTTTTTCTTTTTCGACTTTTTACTGGTTGTAGCCACTGGAGCTTCTTTAAACTCATGCAATTGGCACGTGTTAACATCCAAGTCAATCTTTCCTTCAGAGATATCACGCAGGTCGTTGAACACACGTTGGTCGTCAACGCCATCCTTGCTTATTGACAGCAACACCTTTTTCATGTGGTTAGCAATTAGCATAACCAGCGAATCGCGCTCCTCCCCTTCGGGATAAGTGCAAGCCTGATGAATCATATCCACCATGATTTTGCCATAGTGGCGATGCTTCAGGTTCTCGGTCTGATAGGGAATCGGCTCCGGTTTTACGCCCAGGTTTGCCGCGTTGATTATCTCGTAGGGATAATCGATATCGAGCTTAAAGCCCGACATTATTGCAAGGTGGTCCCACAAGATGTGCTTCGAGTCGGCCTCGTCGCGCAGCTGCGGCACGATGTTTCCCATCACCTGCACAATCGAATAGGCGCAACGGGTGCGTTCCTCACGGTCCTCAATGGTCACGCAGTGGTCAACCATCTGTTGAATATTTCGTCCATATTCCGGCAACGCCAACTGCGAACGGTCGGAGTTGTACTCCACCATTCTGGTATCGCCAAAAATCGAATCTTCGTTCTGCATAATCAGTTCTATTTCTGTTTTTCGTTATTAAATCATCAGGCAATGTGCCCCAAATAGTTCTTAAAACACTTTGTTTTTGGGCGTAGTTGCCTGAAACTCTTTCAAATAAAGCGGCGTGGAATAAGCCACGTCTAAAAACTCGCCCTTGCGAAAAGCCAGTTCCGACAGTGCAACCATGTTCACAGCCTCAGGTTTAAGGTCGCACAAATAGTGGGCGCCCGGCATCTGCTTCAGTTCCTTCCATTTGCCCGAGCCGTTGCCCAAAAAGAGCAATTTCTTGTCGGCAAATTGGCTGAATGACGTTTCGTCGAGCACCATAGCTTGCGGCGCAAGCACCTCCTCGAGCGCATTATTGTAAACGGCTGTGTAAACTTCCATACGGCGAGCATCAATCATGGGCACATACAGCGTGTCGTCATCGTTGTAGCGGCTGAACAATGCCGTCACCGACATCAATTTCAGCGTGTTCACACCAATGAGCGGCACACCGTAGCCAAAACACAAGCCTTTGGCTTCCGACAATCCGATGCGCAAGCCAGTATAGGAGCCGGGGCCAATGCTCACCGCCACCGCATCGAGCTTTATCTCGCGCGATGTGACGTATTTCATTATGTCGTCGAGAAACACATTCAACACCGTTGCATGGTTTCGTCCTTCGTAATCCTCGTGATGTTCGAGCACCATTCCGTCGCTCGACAAAGCCACCGAACACACGTCGGTTGAAGTCTCTATATTTAAAATATTTGCCATGTCATAAAATATTCTTTGCAAATTTACGATTTTTCTCGCTTTTATTATAACGGTTTGGGAACTTAGCATTAAATTTGTAGAAAATTATTACGAAATGATACTCTCAATGACTGGTTTCGGCAAAGCAGTAGCCGTATTTGAAAACAAAAAAATCACTGCTGAAATCAAATCGCTCAACAGCAAACAGCTCGATTTGTCAATTCGCCTGCCACAATGCTATCGTGCAAGCGAGCTTGATTTTCGCAACCACATTGCCAAAGCACTCGAACGCGGCAAAATCGACCTCTACATCTATTGCGAAGAAATCGATTCGGCAAGCGAGCACAGCATCAACATTCCTGTTGTGAAATCATACAAGCAACAAATCGAAGCAATGGCTGCTCAACTAAACCTGCCACTGCCCACCGATTGGTATGCCACGCTTTTGCGGCTGCCCGATGCCATAAAGACCGATTCGCTCGCCGCAGAAACATCTGAAGAGGAGATTGCCACCGTATCGCGCGTGCTTGCCGACGCCATTGCTGCGCTGGTGGAATTCCGCACACAAGAAGGCAATCGTCTGCACTCGTTCTTTAAAGAAAAAATTGCTTGCATTCAAGAGCTGCTCAATCAGGTGCAGCAATACGAGGCAGAACGCGTTGCTAAAATAAAAGGACGAATCGAGGACTCGCTCGCCAAACTCGAATCGATTGAATTCGACCATAACCGTTTTGAGCAAGAAATGATTTTCTACATCGAGAAACTCGACATCAACGAGGAAAAACTCCGATTGCAAAACCACCTCGACTACTTCCTTGCCACACTCGAAAACGGGCACGGACAAGGCAAGAAATTGGGCTTCATCAGTCAAGAAATGGGTCGTGAAATCAACACTTTAGGTTCGAAGGCCAATCAAGCTGACTTACAAAAACTTGTGGTGATGATGAAAGACCATCTCGAGCAAATCAAAGAACAGGTGTTGAACGTAATGTAACCACGACATGAAGAAAGGCAAACTCATCATTATTTCAGCGCCATCAGGAACCGGCAAATCCACAATAATCGGGCAAATAATCAACGACCCCGACCTGAAACTGGAGTTCTCAATTTCAGCCACCACTCGCCCACCCCGCACCGGCGAAATCGATGGCGTACACTATCACTTCCTCACCGTCGAGCAATTTAAAGAAGCAATTGCCAACGACGCCTTGGTGGAATATGAAGAAGTGTACGAAGGACGCTACTACGGCACGCTAAAGAGCGAAATCGAACGCATACAAAACAACGGCAAGAACGTGATTCTCGACATTGACGTAAAAGGCGGAGTTAACGTGAAAAAGATGTACGGCGACAACGCCTTGTCGATATTTATTCAACCGCCAAGCATCGAGGTGTTGCGCGAGCGTCTTATTTCGCGTGCCACCGACCCAATCGAAGCCATCAACCAACGCGTCGACAAAGCAGCTTACGAGTTGACGTTCAAGGACCGTTTCGACGTTTCGGTGGTGAACGACGACCTTAACACTGCTGTGCAGCAAACTCGCTCATTAATTAACGATTTCGTAAACTGACAAATATTTCCACCATGAAAATTGGCATCTTTGGAGGAACATTCAACCCCATACACATCGGGCATGCAATAATAGCAAATTTCATTGCCCAAAACTCCTGCCTCGACGCCATTTGGTTCATGGTAGCTCCGCAAAACCCGCTAAAAGCCGGAGCCTGCGGAGCATCGGACATCGACCGTATTAAGATGGTGGAAATGGTGGCACGAAAAATTGACAAAGTCACCACCTCGGCATTCGAGTTTTCGCTTCCTCGCCCGTCATACACCTACAACACCCTGCTTGAGTTGAAAAAGCGGTTCCCAAACGACGAGTTCTATCTGATTATCGGCGGCGACAATTGGCAGAACTTCGACAAATGGCGCAACCACGACGAAATAATTCGCGACTTCAACATAATGGTGTATCCTCGCCACGGATTCGAAACAGTCATTCCCGAGGAATTGAGCAACCGTGTGAAACTAATCGAGGCACCAATAATTGAGCTGTCATCAACCAACATACGCGCTGCCTTGAAGGAGCAACGCAACATGAATTTCTTCCTCTCCAACGAAGTATACGAATACATTCTTGAAAACAAACTTTACACATAATGGATAATAACCAACTTTCGCCCAACAGCCTCGCATTCATTGCCCTCGCCAACGAATATTGCAGCGCAATCGAAAAAGCATCGGAATACGACAAAACCGACTTCATGGTGCAAATGCTCAAGCTGTTGCCCAGAATCTACATATCGGCTTCCGACATCAACATTAAGGAGTCGAGCGTGGAATACTATGTAGAGCCTTATCTCGACGAGGACGTTTATAACAATGTTCGCTGCAACATTGCCGCCCTCATGGCTGAGGACGATGTATTCCTTGAGACGTTTGAGGAGGACATGAAATACTCCGACACTCCCGTGTCGGCAACAATTTCCGAAGACCTTGCCGACATCTATCAGGAGCTATACAACCTGGTGGCATCGGTGCGCGACGTCGACAACGAAGCCATACGCTCAATACTCATCACTTGCAAAGAAGATTTCGCCACATTCTGGGGTCAAACGCTCTGCAACGTGCTGCGAGCACTCCACTCCGCTTTCTACAATCACGACCAACAATAAATAATAAAAAAACTACTATATCATGAACAATTACATCGAATCTTTGCTCCAATTCATGGATGCCAGCGTATGCAATTTCCTTGCAGTGGACACCATCAAGCAAATGCTTAGCAAAAACGGATACGTCGAGAAACGCATCGAGCAGCCGCTCCAATGCCAACCCGGCGACAAGTTCTTCGTAACTAAAAACGACTCGGCAATATTTGCCATCAAGATAGGCTCACGCCCAATCAGCGAAACCGGATTCAAGATAATCACCGCTCACAGCGATTCGCCATGTTTCCGCATCAAGCCTCATCCCGAAATGCTGTCGGGCGACCGTCTCGTGCGCCTCAACACCGAGGTGTATGGCGGACCAATTCTCTACACTTGGTTCGACCGTCCACTCTCGCTCGCCGGTCGTGTGATTCTGCGTGGCGAATCGGCTCTGAAGCCTGTCACCCGCTTGCTGAAAATCGACGAGCCGATTCTGATGATTCCTCATCTTGCCATCCACTTCAACCGCTCGGTGAACGAGGGTAACGCCCTGTCGAAGCAAAAGGACATGTTGCCAATCCTCACACGCATCTCTGAAAGCCTTTCGGCTAACGGGCTACTCGTCAACTACATTGCCAAATCGCTAAACGTGGCTGTTGACGATATCCTCGATTTCGACCTGTTCCTTTATAACACACAGCCAGCCACACTCACAGGCCTCAACAAGGAGTTTGTGATGTCGGGCAGGCTCGACGACCTCAGCATGGCTCACGCTGCCATCACTGCAATCATCGAGGCAACCGACGACGAAGCAACATGCATCAGCGCAATCTTCGACAACGAGGAAACCGGCAGTGGCACCAAGCAAGGCGCTCACTCGCCTGTACTCAGCAACCTATTGCGCCGCATAGCCGAATGCCAAGGCGTGAACTTCGACGGATTCTGCCAAGCCGTTGGCCGCTCTTTCATGATTTCTGCCGACAATGCACACGCTTTCCACCCCAACTACGCCGAAAAATACGACCCAACAAACCATCCGGCTCTCGGCGGCGGTCCGGTGATTAAAATTAATGCCAACTGCAAATACATGACCGACGCTCACTCTGCAGCCATCTTCAAGAGCCTTTGCGACGAAGCCGGCGCTCCTTGCCAATACTTCGTGAACCACTCCGACGTGGCTGGCGGCTCAACCCTGGGCAACATCTTCACCGGACAGCTCGACATCGAAGGTGTCGACGTGGGCAACCCGTTGCTCGCCATGCACTCGGCTTGCGAAACCGGTAGCACCGACGACCACATCAACATGATTCGTGCCTTCAAGCAATTTTTTGCACAATAAAAAACCCGATTTCAATTTTGAAATGTCTTCAAATGTTTGTACATTTGTTAAATCATAACTGAACTTATTAATTTAAAATCAAATAAAATGAAAGACGACCAACTTTTACAACAAGTTACTGAAAAAGCAAAAGTGTGGCTTGGCGAAGGCTACGATGCCGAAACTCAAGCAGCTGTTAAGGCCATGCTTGAAAACGAAGACAAAACCGACCTTATTGAATGTTTCTACAAAGACCTCGAATTCGGAACCGGCGGTCTGCGTGGCATTATGGGCGTTGGCTCTAACCGCATGAACATCTACACCGTTGGCGCTGCCACTCAAGGCCTCGCCAACTACCTGAAAGATGCTTTCAAGGACCTCCCTGAAATCAAGGTTGTTGTCGGTCACGACGTGCGCAACAACAGCCGCCTGTTTGCTGAAATCTGCGCGAACATTTTCTCGGCTAACGGAATCAAGGTTTACCTCTTCGAAGGTTCTCGTCCAACTCCCGAAATGTCGTTCGCAATTCGCGAACTCGGCTGCCAAAGCGGTGTAATCATCACTGCTTCTCACAACCCAAAAGAATACAACGGCTACAAGGCATATTGGAACGATGGTGCCCAAATGACTACTCCACACGACACCAACACAATCGAATATGTCAACCGCATTAAGGGCGTAAAGGACATTAAATTCGAAGGTAACAAAGACCTCATCGAAATCCTTGGCGAAAAGATGGACAACATCTATCTCGAACGCATCAAAACCCTTTCGCTCAGCCCTGATGTAATTGCCCGTCACCACGACCTCAAGATTGTATACACCCCAATCCACGGTACTGGCAAATACCTCATCCCCGCTTCATTGGCTAATTTTGGCTTCACCAACGTGATTCACGTGCCTGAACAAGACGTGCAGAGCGGCGACTTCCCAACAGTCGACTCTCCTAACCCTGAAAATGCTTCGGCTATGGCTATGGCTATCGCAAAGGCTAAGGAAGTTGATGCCGACATCGTCATGGCTTCCGACCCAGACGCCGACCGCATTGGCGTTGTTATCAAAAACACCAAGGGCGAATATCAACTGGTTAACGGCAACCAGATTGTGATGATTTTCCTTTACTACCTCATGGCTCGTCGTGGCGAACTTGGACTCATCAAAGGCAACGAATACATCGTTAAGACTATCGTTACCACCGAAACCATCAAGTCGATTGCCGAAAAGCAAAACATCAAAATGTACGACGTATTCACAGGCTTCAAGTGGATTGCCAAAGTGATGCTTGAAAACGAAGGCAAAGCTCAATACTTGGGCGGTGGCGAAGAAAGCTACGGCTTCTTGGCTGAAGACTTCGTTCGCGACAAAGACTCTGTTTCGGCTATTTCGCTCATGGCAGAAATCGCTGCTTGGGCTAAGGACAAAGGCCTCGACATGAACGCTATGCTCATCGACATCTACATGACCTACGGCTATTCGAAGGAAAAAGGTATCTCACTCGTTCGCAAAGGCAAATCGGGCGCCGAAGAAATTGTGGCTATCATGAAGCAATTCCGCGAAAATCCGCCAAAGACCATCGGCGGCTCGCCAGTTGTCACCATCAAGGACTACGACAGCCTCGTGGAAAAGAATCCTGTTACCGGCGAAACCAAGCCTCTGGTTATGCCAACTACATCTAACGTGCTTCAATACTTCACCGAGGATGGCACCAAGATTTCTATCCGTCCTTCAGGAACCGAACCCAAAATCAAGTTCTACCTCGAAGTTCACGACACTCTCGCAAGCGCCGACGAATACGATGCCAAGAACGAATGGGCTGAGGCTAAACTTGCTGCAATCGCTAAAGAACTTGGCGTTTAATTCTCTCACGCCAGTCAACTAATATCAAAGAGGTTGGGATAACTTTCCAACCTCTTTTTCATTTTCATCCATGGCGCAAAACCGACTCACATTTGCAAGAAGCACCAAAGCAGCACGTTTCGCTCTCACCGTCAATTGCTCCTCCACCGCCACTCTAACCACTAACCTATAACCACGGCGCAGCCGTTAATTCCATCGCAAAAGAAAAGCCCCGGAGGTATCTCCGAGGCAATGCGTTATGGGATAGTGGACTTCCAACATCAGTGGAGAAAGTCGCCATTTTAGAATCAATCTTTATACTTATTGCTTAATATGAAAATTTGTAATTTCAACACTGAAACTGTCATATCCATTTGACATTAGCAGTAAACTACCGTCATTATTTTTATCAATTATATATTGTAATTCGCACTCAACTAAAGAATCGAGCTTTTCTATATCACATTTCCTAATCCTTAGTAGCGCCGAACCATTAGTTGTCTGAATTGCATTGTTTCTAAATATATACGTTGCAAGATTTACTGATGTGAAATAGAAATTAATTGGGGAAACACATAATAAGAAAGTTAACACTCCGATATTTCTGTCATCGCTTGCGCCGATATTGAAAACGACCACAATAAATCCGACACAAAGAATAATTGGAGCCAACATATAGATAATTGTTGATGATAGTTTCTTTGTGATTTTTAAGTGCATTAAGAAACACAGTAAAATTGATGCAATTAAAAGCATAGTCAAAACAGACGTTATGCGAGCATCATTATAAAAGAGGAAAATAGCAATTGCAATCTCTACAATAATAATCTCATTTGATATTTTGAATGGGATAGTGTTATCGCATTTATACGGTAGATTTATTCTTTGCAAATCGTAATTATTCTTTTCCATCTCCATTATGATAGCATTTCCCGAGCAAAATATTGACCTAATTCTCAAACATATTTCTTTATGCTTATTTATATCGTATCTAACGAACCGGGTCACTTCCTTTGCTATAATTGCATAGTTTACAACAACAGGCCAGCATAGAATTATCTTTCCAAATATGCCCAAATGAAATTTTCCCTCAAAAAACATGAAAACAAACAATACATACAAAGTTGATACCCAGGTATAACTTAATTCTATAAAGAAGAAAATTGCATCGCAAATGCCAGAATCGCGTTTGTACATTGTTATAAGAATTGCAATTGTTGTCAATGAGAACATTGCAACACCTAAGTACATCTTTGACACATAAAGAACAATTGTGAAAATAAATAGCTGTAAAGCATACCACACATATTTATTTCCTTTGCTATTTTCCATTATTTCTTTACCTCCATTCCTTTTATGCGTTTCTTGATTTCGTCATATGATGAATCTGGCCACCAAGAACTAATACGCATTTTAAATGCTTTACTTATGGCATTGTTTACAGCTGTTGCGCAATTATTTGTAATAAGGTCATATCTTTTTTTGCTACTGCTCTTAAAGGAGTCTATCATCTCTATTTCTTGTTCTGGAGATGAAGGTATGATATATGCCAAGTCATATCCATAAGTGTTAATTTTTTTATTCAAGTAAGATCCACTTGAATTATATTCGCACTCCAAAAAATCGTATGGACTTATAAAACTATGTTCTCCCAAATCGTCTTTAGGCAATCCAACTGCTCCATATGATTCATTCCATATCACATCTCCATTAACAGAAAAATATCTCCATTTATTATCCTCGTCCTTAATCAATAAAGCTATATGCTTCCATCCGTTATTCTGAAAACTCAGCACTACTATGCTATCCCCTCTCTCATCCATATATCTCACCGGATTCCCGGCGCACCAGAGGTAGGGTGAGAATGAATAGTATTTTTCCGCTTCGGGATCCATTGTGGTGGTGCGGCCAAGCAGCGAGTCGTACCAACGGGCTTCGGAGTCATAGAGGTCGAGGCCGTGCATTCTATCGAGTATCGGTATTGCTTTAGCCGAAGCAGCCCAAATACAGATTATCAGCATAAAGGTCAATATGTAAAACCTGACTTTCATGGCTATTGATTTGATTTTCTTTCTTCAAAGATATGAAATATGATTTGCTTTGTCAATAGTTTTTCCCGAAATTTTTGTCGGTTGATCTACAGTAATACTCCAATAAGAATTGTTTGGATAATATCCGCTGCAGATGTGTTTTTCATACCTATATTATTGATTCTGAAGAATTTGTGTGCTTTCTGAAATTATTCATCACCGTTTGTGGCGAATAGTTGGCGTAGCAGTAGCAGCAGAGGTGCGGGCAAGTGTTGTAGGCTCCGATGTCTTTTGAGAGGATACAGCCGCACAGTTTTCGTTGACCGCTATCCGGCTTTGCACGTCGCAAAAATGATTTCAATTCAACATCATCGGGCGAACGGCGAGCTATCAATTCCGGATCTATGCAGCGATTATGCTCTATGGCAAATTCTTCCAAATCAATAGCCTCTGCACAAGTGGCAAAGCAAAATGGTAGCCTCAACTCCGCCAGTTGGCGAGCAAAAGCCGACATCGTTTCAGTGTCCCACTCTCTATAATTTATTCCTGCAGCACGAAGATTGCGTGCCACACTACGATAACCGGCAATGTCGGCAAAACTGAATACTAACTTCTCCGTATAGCCTTTCAGTTGCTCCGCAATGGCTGAAATTCTATGCAAAAGCAATTCCGGCGATATCTTTTCAGTAAGAATCAGCGGGTCAAACCGCCAAACAACGCTCCCAACGCCATATTCGTCAACGATTCTTTTAAATGTGTCAATTCTTTCAGCAAGCCGAGGCACCCCGGGTTCTAACTGTTCAGCATCATAGTCATTCAGCGTAAATTGGATATAGAAGCCTATGCCTTTTTCTTGCAGAATTGGCAAATACGGAATAAGCGGTTTCGGATTCTTTGACCAAAACACCACAAAACGCATGTTTGCAAACGACACATAGCTATTCTTGCCATTAAAAGGATTTCGCCACGATGCATAGCCCTTATCAAGGCGATTGAAGAACCAATCAGCATAAAAAGCAGGAATATCCGTAGCCCTACTTGCCGACACTATCACCGGTGCAACAGCCTCAACATCACCGCCTTGTTCATTACGAATTACAATCTTCTTATGCGCCATATTGCATCTCTTGCTTTATACTTTTTGCAAAGTTACTATATAGATGAGCAAAATCGTGCACATGTACGTAATAATACAAAAATCGCTGACATCTCTGCCAGCGATTTTCTCAAGTGATCCCGGAGCGATTCGAACGCTCGACCCACAGCTTAGAAGGCTGTTGCTCTATCCAACTGAGCTACGAGACCATCCTTATTTCCTTGCATCAGGACATATCTGCCTTAAAGCGTTGCAAAATTACTCATTTTTGGTGGTTAGTCAAAATTTATACGCAACTTTTTAAACAACCAATCAAAACTATTCTTTGCACACTCATGCAAATGCAAGGAAATTTCATTTATTGCATTTGCACGTTATCTGCCACTTTGCTTTATACAGTCAGCCACGAGAGCTGCAAACGAAGCATCGGCTTGCAACTGTTCAAGGGTGATGTGCATGCGATAACGCCAATAGTGACGGCTATTTGCTGGCACATTGATGCGCTCGTCGGCAGCATCGGCGCGACGTAAGTTGCCATCCATAGCCATCCAGTCCTGCAACGGAAGAATGCAGAGCATCGATGGAGCGTCGAGGCATTTGCTCACCATCTCACGGCAAAGCTGAGGCGTTGCTTGGGCAGGTGCTGCGCCGTCGTGCCACAGCACTTGGTTGTAATAGCGCTGAGTGGCTGAGGGGTCCTCTTCCCACCATTGGCGAATGCCGCTCATATCGTGGGTTGACGTGGTGGCTACACTTGCATAGGGATAGGCATAGGTGTTACCAAATTCAACTCCAACCTCCTTTGGCATGCGAGGAATTTCGAGTGAGAGATATTTTTGAGAATGCATCACGTCGGCAACGCAGTCGGGAATCATGCCAAGGTCTTCGCCGCAAACCAGCATCTCGGTGCTTTGGGTAAGCACCGGCAGCTTGCTCATGGCGTTCTCATACCAGAACTGATTGTGGCGACGATAGAAGAAGTCGTCGTAGAGGCGATTGAAGCATCCTCGCTCGTAATCGTTTAGCGTTTGATACACGCGTGTGCTCTGGGCACTGATGCGTGGATGATACTTGCTGCTATCGTTGCGGTCGACAATAAACAGCACGTCGTCGATTAGCTGCATCAAGCCTTCGCTAATACAGCGATTCTTGTCGTCGGCTTCAAACTGGTTGAAATACTCTTTAACACCTCGCTGCGTACTCACAAATTCTTGCAAGTCGTAACGGTAGTCGCCGCGATTAATCAGGAATCTACTCTTAACTTCCTCGGTGTACTCGCCAAAGAGGTCCCAGATGAAACTTTCGTGTATGTATGGCTTGGTGAATCGTTCGCGGTTCATCCAGAAGTCATAGTTGTTGCGCATCTCATCGGCAGTGTAAGGCATTGCCGGATAGAATGTTCCCAACAGCCCGTGAATGGCGTCATTAGGAATCTGCCAAATGCGGAAAAACCCCAAGATATGGTCGATGCGATAAGCATCAAAATATTCAGCCATCTTGCGGAAACGGTTCTTCCACCACTGATAGCCGTCGCGCTTCATCACCTCCCAATTGTAGGTGGGGAATCCCCAATTTTGTCCCATAATAGAGAAGTCGTCGGGCGGAGCGCCAGCCGAGCAATCCATGTGGAACAACTCGGGATTGAGCCAAGCGTCAACGCTCGACGAGCTGATGCCGATTGGAATGTCGCCTTTCAGCACCACATGATGCTTGTGGGCATAGTTGCGCACTTCGCGCAGCTGTTTGTCGAGGTGATATTGAACAAAATATACATAGTTGATTTTATCGCGATTGGCTTCGACAAAAGCGTCAATCTTTTCTTCTTGATATTTAGCATGTTCGCCCCAGCGGTTAAAGTCGGCTGTTTTGAACTGGTCGCGCAGCACGCTATAGGCAGCATAGGGTTTAAGCCACGACAAATTGTTCTTCACAAATGTGCGATATGCGATTGTCGACGCAAGCTTCTCGCCCATTTGGGCATACAGTGCTTTTACGTATGTCTCCTTAAGTTCGTTCACCTCCTCATAGTCTACCACTGCCAATCCATTAAGGTAGGCAGCTTTTTCGCGAGCCCATTCGGCTTTTGCTTTATCTTCCAGTTCGCCGATGGCATCGGGACGGATATACATCGGATGCAGGGCGAAAGTGGAATTGGCATTATAAGGATATGAATCGAGCCAAGTACGGGTCATGGTGGTGTCGTTTATAGGCAACAGCTGAATGACTTTCTGACCGGTTGCTTCAGCCCAATCAATTAGCTTGAACAAGTCGTAGAAATCACCTACGCCAAAATCGTCGGCGCTACGAAGCGAGAACACCGGGATTGCCGTACCTGCCCCACGCCATGGACTCATCGGGTTGCGCAGCACAAGGTTGTTTAGCACAGTCACTTCATTTGCAGCTTGTTCAACTTCAAGCAGACGGTTATTGCCATATTCCCAAGCCTCAAGTCCTTTAGTGGATGCGTTTAGGATTACAAATTTATATTCAAGCGCTTCGCTGACGCCATGAAGCGTAATGCTCCACTTGGGAAATTCGCTGCCATTCAACGGCTTTGCCTTATGAACATCCCAGCCGCCAAGCTGTTCGCCCTCGCCTACAACCGCCACAAGCTGATTAGAGTTAATCATCGGTGCAAACACACTAAGCACCACATCGCCGCCCGAAGCAGCCACGCCATTGCCCGACTGCTTGCGCGAAAAAATGCCTTTTGTGAACGCTGTGGAATAAAACGGAGCATCGTCAGGCAGGTCTTGCCAATTGTCGTAGACCACAACAGACGAAGCATTTTCAACTGCAGCTACTGTGTGACGTTTGCCCCACTCGCGTCGAAGAACCACACCATGCTCGGTCTTAATCAAATAAGAATACTCCAAGCTGTGCAATTCCTTAACATCAAACTCGGCAACCCAATCGGAGTCGCTCACCGGTTCCAGCTTCAGCGCTTGCTCAATGCTGCCTGAACCAAGCACTGGCGTATTGCCGCACACATACACCGATTCGCCCCATTGGGTGCGATAATTGATTGTTAGTTTTACTTTCATTTCGTTCCTATAGTATTTAGTTATTTTCCTTTTATCTTATCCGCATTACATGCCACGATGCCTTATCCGCACTTCGATGTGCCGCACGACGTGCAAATCAAGCAACCTTCCTGATAGATGAGCGTTTCAGCTCCGCAATTCGGGCATTTCTGACCGCTTGCCTTGGTGCCGTTTGGCAAATACTTCTTCAATGCGCGTTCAACACCCATCTTCCATGTGTTAATCGACTGGCTATCAAGCTCCAATCCACCAACAAGCTTTAGCACTTGGTCGATAGGCATGCCATAGCGCAACACGCCCGAAATGAGTTTTGCATAATTCCAAAACTCCGGATTAAACTTGTCGGACAAACCCTCGATAGTGGTTTTATATCCACGTTTGTTTATAAACTGGAAGTCATAGCGCTTGTTTCCGTTTTCGTCAATGGCTTTAATAATCTTGCCCTTAGTGACCGACTTCGGGCAGAATATGCCTTCCTCGTCATCGGCAAGTCCCGTGAAAATCTCGTAAGGACGACCATTTATCAAGCCGATGAATGCAATCCATTTTTCCTTGTTGTTTTGAAAGCGCACAACATCGGCATCAAGTTCAATCGGGCGCTTCAGGAACCGTTCTTCTTCAGCCATGTAGTGCATCTCATGACCCGACTTCTTCTCCTCCTTCTTGGTGGATATGAGCACACCTGAGCGCGAACCGTCGCGATATACTGTGCAGCCTTTGCAACCGTTTCGCCAAGCTTCTACGTATAATTCGTTAACCAAGCTCTCACTAACATCGTTCGGCAGATTGATGGTTACGCTGATTGAGTGGTCAACCCACTTCTGCACACGGCCCTGCATTCTCACCTTTTGCACCCAGTCAACGTCGTTCGACGTGGCTTTATAGTAAGGCGACTTCTTCACCAATTCGTCAAGTTCGTCCTGCGTATATTTATCTTTAACATCAATTCCGTTCACCTGCATCCATGTGAGGAACTTGTGATGATAAACCACATACTCCTCAAATGCATCGCCTGTTTCGTCAACAAAGTCAACACGGCTCTCAACGTCGTTAGGGTTCACCTTGCGACGACGTTTATACACAGGCAGGAACACCGGTTCGATGCCAGAAGTGGTTTGCGTCATCAGGCTGGTTGTGCCTGTAGGAGCAATCGTGAGGCACGCAATGTTTCGTCTGCCATACTGCTTTGCCAACTCACGCAGCTCTGGGTCGGCATCGTATATACGGTTCACGAAGGGGTTGTTCACTTCGCGGTTGAAATCGTACACCTCAAATGCACCTCTTTCCTTGGCAAGATTAATCGACGAGCGATAGGCTGCCAATGCCAATGCTTTGTGCACTGTTTCCGACATTTGAGTGGCTTCTTCAGTGCCATAGCGCAAACCAAGAGCTGCTATCATATCACCCTCGGCAGTAGTGCCAACACCCGTACGACGGCCCTTGATGGTCTTATTGCGAATCTTTGTCCACAAATTCAATTCGGTGAATTTCACCTCATCAGTTTCGGGGTCCGACTTGATTTTGTCGATAATCTTGTCAATCTTTTCCATCTCAAGGTCGATGATATCGTCCATTATGCGCTGTGCAGCAGCCACATGTTTCTTGAACAAATCAAAGTTGAATCGAGCCTCGGGTGTGAAGGGGTTTTCAACATACGAATACAAGTTGATTGCCAACAGGCGACAGCTGTCGTAAGGACACAACGGAATTTCGCCGCAAGGATTGGTAGAGATAGTTTTGAATCCAAGGTCGGCATAACAGTCAGGCACCGACTCGCGAGTGATAGTGTCCCAAAACAACACACCCGGTTCGGCACTCTTCCACGCATTATGAATGATTTTTGCCCACAAATGGCGAGCATCGATGTTCTTCACCAACTCAGGTTTGTCGGAATCGATTGGGAATGTCTGCGCATATTCTGTGCCGTCGATTGCTGCCTTCATGAAAGCGTCGTCGATGCGCACCGACACGTTGGCGCCGGTAATCTTGCCTTCTGTCATCTTAGCGTCGATGAACGCCTCCGACTCGGGATGCTTGATGCTGACGGTGAGCATAAGCGCTCCACGACGACCGTCTTGAGCCACCTCACGGGTGCTATTTGAATAGCGTTCCATAAACGGAACAATGCCAGTAGACGTCAACGCCGAATTTTTCACCGGAAAACCTTTCGGACGCAGATGCGACAGGTCGTGACCTACGCCACCACGACGTTTCATCAGCTGCACCTGCTCCTCGTCCATCTTGATGATGCCGCCGTAGCTGTCAGGCTCGCCATCAAGCCCTATCACAAAACAGTTTGAAAGCGAACCAACCTGAAAATCGTTGCCGATACCCGACATCGGACTGCCCTGTGGTACAATATAGCGGAAATGCTTAATCAAATCAAACACTTCGTCTTCCGACATCGCATTTTCATATTTGTTCTCGATACGCGTAATCTCTTTTGCAAGCCTATGATGCATATCGTCGGGCGTGAGTTCATATAAATTACCGTAACTATCCTTCAATGCATATTTACTAACCCACACTTTTGCGGCAAGCTCGTCGCCGCCGAAATATTCTGTCGAAGCCTTGAATGCCTCATCAAAATTATAAGTTGCCATTTTCTATTTTATATCTGTTCGGTTTTTGTCTATTCGGTTCTTTTAATGCCGAACACAAAATTAATGAAAATAATTTGTATATAAAAGATAAAGTTTTCCACATTATATATGCACTTCCCACACAGCACACCCAAGCGCATCTTCGCATGCATCTACCCCCGCAAATAAAAATAATTGCCTGAAACAACATCAAAATTTGTAACAGGCAATTACGCAAAACGAATGTAAAAAAATTCTTTTTTTCAATTAGCCGGGAAACTACCCATGTTTGCATTCAACATTCTTTCGTAAGCACATATTCTTGCAAACTGCTTTAAGAAATCAATAGTGCGTTGCTTTGGGCATTTCTCAGCATCGGTGTTGTTGTTTTTTACTTTAGTGTAGATTTCATTCATAGGCAATCGTTTTTTTTTATATATGTTCTGCTCATATAACGAGCCGACGTGCCATATTATTTTATCTACGCCTTCTTTTTTTACATATATTAAATGTAGCCGCACAACACTTGCTACCCTGCATATCTGGGAATATCATCACAAAGCAAAAAATGCCCAGTAAATCAAACTGTCAACGACACACGGTTTTCGCTGGCAAGCCTACGCATATTAATTATTGCATAACGCATTCTGCCAAGCGCAGTGTTTACGCTCACATTGGTTGCGTCAGCAATTTCCTTGAAGCTCATATTCTTATAATAACGCATCAGCAGCACCTCGCGCTGCGACATCGGCAACGCCTGCACAAGGCTGCGTATGTCGGCATGAATCTGCATCAACACCATATTGTCTTCTACAGTGTCCTCGCTCAAATCTTTTCTGTTCAAGATATTCACATCCTGACTGTCGCACGACTGCAAGTTCTCGGCTTTCTCCTGACGGAAATAGTCGATAATTAAATTGTGCGCTATGCGCGTAATCCATGCCAGAAACTTTCCGTTCTCAACGTATCGTCCCTGCTGTATAGTAGTGATGGCTTTTACAAATGTTTCCTGAAAAATGTCGTCCGAAACAAATTCGTCGTGCACCTGATGAAATATATAGGTGTATACACGATTTTTGTATCGCTCTATCAACGTATCAAAAGCCTTACATTCACCCCCAACGTACAGCCTTACCAACAAGTCGTCGTTTAGGTCTTTTAAATTTCTCATTATAACAATGTTTTGTTTAATAAGTAAATCTTTTCAATAGGCAATCGATGTTTTTTAATAATATAAGTGATACAATTAGAATGTTTATGCTGCAAATTTAAGAATTAATTCTTTTAATCAAAGGCATTTCGGTTAATTTAACACTTTTAGCTTACAATATTCTGCAAAGACACACGTTAAACGTGCCAACTCAACGCAAATTCAGCCATTGTCCAATCATTTTTCACGTTTTTATTCCTAAATGCAAAACCTAAGGCATGCAGCTTCTCGTCGATGATTGGCAAATCGCTTTCATAAAACCCCGAAATCAGCAACGTAGCGCCGTCAGCCATGCACGAACTGTATTTTTCAATATCATTCAAGATAATGTTTCGGTTGATGTTTGCCAAAAACAAATCACATCCGCTCACACCTGCCAATGCCGAAGCATCGCCGTGAATCATTGTCACATCCACACCATTCAATCTGCAATTTTCAACCGCGTTATTATAGGCTGTTTCATCTATTTCTATTCCGGTTACCGACGAAGCCCCACGCTTAGCAGCCACTATCGAAAGAATGCCTGTGCCGGCACCCATATCCACAACGCGCTTGCCTTGCAGTTCAATGTTCAGCAATCGCTCAATCATCATCGACGTGGTTTCGTGATGCCCCGAGCCAAACGACATTCTGGGATTGATTACAATATCAACATTGCATTTGGGATAATCGGTATGATAGGTGGCATGCACAACACACTCCTCGCCTATCACTATTGGCGAGAAACCGTTCTGCTCCCACTCGGCGTTCCAGTCTTCGGCTTTCACCTCCTTCACGGCCCACTTTATCTTTGAGCGGAAATTGTAAAGCGACACGGCAACGCCGATGTTGTTCTCATCAAAACTGTCGGCATTGACATAAGCCTTCACACCCTTGTCGGTGGTTTCAAACGAATCGTAATCGAACTCGGCAAGCAAGGCGCACAAAATGTCCATCTCGTCGGCATCAAGTGGACGAAACTCAAAATCGACTTCTACATAATCGCTGCTCATCGTCTCATTTCCTCTTTTTTAGCCTAAGCAACAACTTCGACAAATTATAGCCCAGCAAAACATAGTCAACAAACGTCAGTTTGCTTTGTATGCTTTGAAACAACCCCGACATCATGCCAAACGTACGCTCAGTTTGAGGCTTCTTCTTTGGCTTAAAACGCTCTACAATGGTGGCTTTCTGCGCCTCGAGTCGCACAAGCGCCAACGCGCGGCGATAACGCAACTCATCAACGCCATACCCTGCCCACGGCTGCTCGTTCTGTGCAGGCCGTGCTGCATTAACATCGTTTTCAGAATTCATAACTCGTTATTCGTTAGGCTTTAAAAAAAGTTTCGATAAAAATCTTGCAATCGGGTCAACAATCATCGGTTTGCGCATAATCACCACAAACACAAGCAGCAATGCATATATGCCGGCAACAATAGCATGGGCGCCCCATTGGCAATTCAACACCTCGGCAAGATAATCGGCGAGAGCTATCGACAAATAGAACAAAACGCCAAAACCCAACGCTCCGAGAATCAATGCCGTTGCCGTTGCCGACAACAAAACCACCATCTTCTCGGTCACGGTGTATTTTGTGTAATCAACCTGCAGGGTCACATATTTCTTTATCTCAGCAAACAATTCTTTATAGCTGCCCAAATCCATATTTCTATCGCTTTATTGTTATTTGCACAACATTCTTGACGCCACACTTGCTTTAGCCTGTCAGCGTCAAGAATTATAATTCTCAATCAATTTCAGTCTGCACCCTTCCGGGGGTAGTCTCGTTGAAATATATCGCCACTCAACCAATCACTCCTCAATCTGAGCAGTAATCTGCGAAATCAAGGCTTCCACCTCATCGTCGGTGAAATCAATGCCCTTGCGGGTAAGTATATCCTTGATTTTTGAGCGCAAATCCGAGCCCTTCTCTGGTGCAAACAGCATTGCTGTGGCACAGCCAACAATGGCGCCGCCAAGAAATGCCGAAACTAATCCTATTCCTTTCATAGCTGTCTTTCAGTTAGTTTGTTGTTGTTATTGTCTTTCTTTACCAAAGGCGACGCGTCAATGCTCATGCCTTTGCATCGCTTTCAACCTGCTCAGTGATTTCGTCAACGAGTTCGTTGAGCTTGTCACCTCTCAGTTTAATGCCTTTATCCTTCAGCAGCTGAGCAATCTTGCAACGAGTGTCCGAGCCTTTTTCGGGAGCAAAAAGCAAACCAATGGCAGCACCTGCCACAGCACCGCTGATAACAGCAAGAATCACATGTAATGGTTTCATAACTTCTTTATAATTTTTAAGTGATACATTATAAATTTTTCGTTTTCATCACACAGCGTTGTGTATTATAAAATACAACTCAACACCATTATTAGTTCAAAACTATCAATACTTTTTCAAATAAAAAAATAAATTACATTTTATTTTGAAAATAATTGAAATATTCACTTTGTTCCGCCATAAAACAAAGGACAGCCGCTCAATAATCAAGCAGCTGTCCTATCGGCTAATTGTAGTGAATCCGGGAATCGAACCCGGGTCTCCACCGTGAGAGGGTGGCGTGCTAGGCCACTACACTAAATCACCGTTTCCGTATTGCAAAGGTATACATTTCCCTCCATTCTTGCAAATCTTCGCTAAGTTTTTTTCACCACACATGCCAATTATTCGTCAAATTATCCTTCACTGGCAACATCAACGTCTCCCAGGCCCTGCGCGCAAGAGGAATAATTGAATTATTTTGACTACCTTTGCATCACGAATTATTAATTTCACACAACATTATGAAAAATAATTTTCCTAAAGGCGTGCTTTTCGACCTCGACGGCGTTCTTGTCGACACTGAAAGCCAATACTCAATCTTCTGGGGAAAAATGGGAATTGAGTACAACACAGGCATACCAGATTTTGCCGATCGAATCAAGGGCAGCAATCTGGCGGCAATCCTCAACACCTATTTCCCCGACAAATCGGTGCAAGACGAAATTGTGGCAAAGCTAAACACCTTCCAGGCGGCAATGACCTACGAAATATGCCCGGGCGTGAAGGAGTTCATCAGCCAACTCAAGCAACACAACATCCCCACCTGCATTGTCACCAGCAGCGACGACAAAAAGATGGAGCAGTTATTTGCCCACCAACCATATTTCCGCGAAAACTTCTCTAACATCATCACCGGCGACCAGGTAACCAACAGCAAGCCTCATCCCGAATGTTTCCTCAAAGGCGCACAAAAAATTGGGGTTGACATCAAGGACTGCCTGATTTTCGAGGACTCGATGCAAGGAATCACCGCCGGTTTAGCTTCGGGCGCAAAAGTCATTGCACTTAGCACAACGTGCTCTATTGAACAAATCAGTACACTCACCAACGTCATCATACCGGGATTTAAAGACTTTTCTCTCGACGTCATCCCGCAACTGTTCGATTAGTGAAACTCTAATCGCCACTTCGGCGCAGAAAATTTTTGAGGACATCACGAAAACGGCTGGAGAAACGATAACCTATCGCAAATCCAGCCGTCTACGTTTTTCAAAAAACTCTGATTTACCCTTATTTCTTCAATTCATTCTGAATCTTTTCAACATCCTCAAGCAGCTTCTTGTCTACAGTGAGCCGTTCCTTAACAGTGCGGCACGAGTGCAGCACCGTGGCATGGTCACGCGACAGACGAACACCGATGTTTGTCGACGACAACTGCGTCAGCTCCTTGGCAAGATACATCACCAACTGGCGGGCATCCGATATCTCGCGCTTACGGGTTTTGCCATAAACGGCATCGATATTCACATCGTAGAACGAGCATACCGTTTCAACTATCATCTCAAATGTGATTTGCTTCTTCGACGTCTTTATGGCATTCGATATCACACTGCTTGCCAAATCGATAGTGATATCTGAATTCAACACTGTTGAATATGCAAGTAGCGAAGTCATGATGCCTTCAAGCTCGCGCACGCTGTCGGTGACATTAGTGGCAATGTAATCAAGCACATCACACGGAATAAGCAATCCATCCTGCGAGGCACGCATGTTCAGCACGTCGCGGCGAAGTGTATAATCGGGCTTCGATATCTCAACCGTAACGCCCCATTTGAAGCGCGACACCAAACGCGGCACAAATCCATCCATATCGGCAGGACGGCAGTCGCTTGACATAATTATCTGCTTGCCATGCTGTTGCAGATGATTGAATATATAATAGAATGTGTTTTGCGTTCCAATTTTTCCGGCAAACTCCTGTATGTCGTCGAGTATGAGCAAATCGATGCTCTGATAGAAGTTGATGAAGTCGTTGGTCTTGTTGTTGCGCACAGCTGTTGTATACTGGCTCTCAAACACGCGCGCGGTGACGTAAAGCACACGCAGCGACGGGTTGACTTCCTTTGCCTTCAGCCCAATTGCCTGCACCAAGTGGGTCTTGCCCACTCCGGTGGCTCCAAACAAGAACATAGGGTTGAACGTCTTGCATTGCGGATTGGTGGCTATTGCCATGCCTATGCTCACCGCCAACTTGTTGCTCATGCTTCCGCAATAATTCTCAAATGTATTATAGGGATTAAGCTGTGGGTCGATGTCGGGAACACTATCCTGAACAAACGGATTTTTAGGCGCGTTATTCGGCTTCTTGAGCATAATCGACGAACTGTCATCTTTCGTTTTTTCGCCGCCCGACAAGTCGTAACGATAATATACGTTTACGTTACCCTGAAAAACTCGCTTCAATGTTTTCTGGAGCAAATCGCTGAACTTCTCTTCGATTTGTTCAACGAAATACAACGAAGGCACTTCAAGATACAAGCTATCGTCCTTGAAGTCGAATGCCACAATCGGCTTGAACCAAGCTTCAAATTGCTCGGTCGGCAGATTGTCTTTTATCACTTCAAGACAACGATTCCATAATGATATGCCTTGTTGTTTGTCCATTTTTTCTGTTTGTACTACTCCTTAATCTTAATTTGGGACTACAAAATTTGCCAAAATATTTTACAAAAAAAAATGCAAAATAAATTTGCTTTTTATATTTTAATTATAATATTACTGATATTCAGCAATTTAGGCGCACACACTTAAACAAAGCGCTCAAATAATATTGTAAATCGGATTATTTTGCTAAAAATCAATATATTAACGCAGATATGTTAAAGTGTAGCTCTAAAATATTCATTAGGTCTAACCCCTCTCTAAGCATACCTAAAAACACTATTTTCAGAAAAAATAAATCGGGGTGTTATTTGAAATAAGTTCAAATAACACCCCGTTATCGTTTTTCAATTTTGTTTACAGAATGTCATTTCATCACATCGAATCAAAACACCTTGAATGTGACATAGCGTTTAGGATTGCGCTGCAAATCGGTGAGCAATGTGTCGAGGCTCGCGATTGCATTGTCGAGATGACGATACAATGTAGGGTCGTTCATCAGCAAGCCGAGCGACGAGTTTTTGTTATTCAAATTATCCGACAACAACTTCAGGTTTGCCATGGTTGCATTAGCATTATCAACGGTTTCCTTCAGAGGCATGTTGCGCAAATCGGCTGACAAATCGTTGATGTTAGCTGTGGTTGAATTGAGGTTCGCAGTAATTCCGTTCACGTTATTCATGATGCCGGGAACCTGATTATGCATCAGTCGCTTCAAATCGTTTGAGCTCGATTGCAGGTCGGCAGTGATGCCATCGAGGCGAGAAACCGAATTGTTCAACGCAGGATTTGCCAAAATGGTGTTGATGCTGGTGAGTATCGAATCGATTTTTGGCAGCAAATTATTCACCTGAGGCAATGCACCGCCAATAGCATCCATCAAACCAGCAACCACGCCAGTGGGTATTTCGTCGCCCACATTGTAATATTCCGTTGCATCTGAAAGCGTAAGCACCAGTTGAGCTGTGCCCAACATATCCACCGAAAGCTTCACGTTCGACTCCTTAGGTATGCGAAGGTCCTTGTTCAAGCTCAAAAGCACCGAGATGTCGTTTTTCTCATAATCGTAGTTGATTTCTCTCACTTGTCCAACCTGAAAACCATTTATGGTAACAGGAGCCGAAACTGCAAGTCCGTCAACCTTTTCAAACTTTGCATAATAGAAGTTGGCAGGCTTAAACAGATTGATACCCTTAAGATACTCAATACCAAAATATAGGATACACAAACTGATAATAACAGTTATTGCTATCAAAGCCTCCTTTGAAAAATACCGTTTCATATAAATAATAATGTTCTGTAGTTTTACTTAATTCTTTTACCGTTCTTAAACGTCACTAAAAACGCTTGCGAATATCTCTTCCGCATTTTCTTTTGCAAAGATAATGCTTCTTTTTTATCTGTAACGCTGCCACAAGTGTATTTGTAGAGTCCGTTTTCGTAATAATAGTTAATCCCGTCAATATTTTTTATTCGCGAGTCGTTAGATTTCAATTTTTTGGGCGACGTAAACAACTGCACGCGATATTCTATTTCATCGCCACCTATCTGTTGGCTCGGCACCTCAGCATCGCCTACGTTTGATTCGGGATTATCGTAAATCTCTTCTTCAAAAACCTCTTTGCTCTTTTTCTTATTTTTACTTTTGCTTTTCTTTTTCGATTGTCCTTTGTCCTGTGCAGGCTCGTCGGAGGTTTCGCTGTAAAAGCTCTTTTTGTATGACTTCACAGCATTAAAAATTGATTTCGCCAATTTCGTCTGTCCCTCACTCGAGCCAAGGAAACTTTCCACCGTCGGGTTGCATATAAAATCAAGTTCAACAAGCACAGCCGGCATCGATGTTTTGGCAAGCACCCAAAATCCGGCTTGACGCACTCCGTTGTTCTTTCGGCCTGCTGTGTTGCTGAATTCGCGCTGCACGCGCATCGCAAAATCCACGCTCTGCTCAACGTGCCTGCTCTGACTGATTTCGAATATAATATACGATTCGGTTGAGTTTGGGTCGAACCCTTGATAGGTGGTCGTGAAATCGTCCTCGAGTTTCATCACCGAGTTCTCGCGTTTTGCCACAGCAAGGTTCTCCTCGGTTTTATGCATACCAAGGGTATATGTCGATGCTCCGTTTATCGATGTCCTGCCTTTTGCCGACTTGTCCACCGAATTGGTGTGGATGGAAATGAACAAATCGCCGCTGGCTTTGTTTGCCTTGTCGGCACGTCGCTGCAACGTAAGGAAACGGTCGTCGCTGCGAGTATACACCACCTTCACGTCTTTCATTTCATCGGCAATCATTTCGCCAAGCTTAAGCGCCACGTTCAGGTTGACAGTCTTTTCGTAGACCTTCTTGCCACATGCGCCATAATCCTTGCCTCCGTGGCCGGCATCAATTACTACGGTGAATTGTTTACAAGAAACTGCAAAAACCGTCATTGCAGCTGCAGCCGCAACGAGCATTCTTAACACAGTATTCTTTTCTACAAATCGCCTCATATACAATTAAATGTATCGCAAAAATAATAAATCAATTTCGATTGTTATCACAACAACCTCAAAAAAAAGCAATTTATCTGTTCATTCGCCGTCGAACACAGCCGGTGCAAACGGTCGCAAATTATAGTGCGAAGCCATAATCTCGCCATACGCGCCTGCTGAACGTATTGCCAGCAAGTCGCCGCGTTTCACCGCCGACAGTTGTTCGTCTTCGCCAAAGGTGTCGCTCGATTCGCATATCGGGCCAACCACGTCGTATTTCTCACTCTCGCCTTCGGTATTCGAAATGTTTTGAATTTTATGGTGAGCCTGATACAATGCCGGACGAATCAAGTCCGACATACCGGCATCTACTATGGCAAACTGCTTTGTAACCGACTTCTTCACATATGTCACTCGCGTAATCAACGAGCCACATTGAGCCACAAGCGAGCGACCAAGCTCGAAATGCAATTGTTGTCCATCGCGCAACTTCATGTTGTTCTTAAACACATCGAAGAATGTCTTGAAATCGGCAATGGGATTTTCGTCAGGATTGCCATAATCAATGCCCAGACCTCCACCAACATTTATAGTATCGAATCTCACGCCTTCTGCCTCAAACTCATCCTGAAGGCGGTTGTTCACTTCGCACAGCATCTTATACGGCTCAAAGTCGGTGAGCTGCGACCCAATGTGGTAGTGCAAGCCTTTCAGGCGAATTGCCGGCAAACTGTTTGCCAGACGAACCACATCGCCAAGCAGTTCAAGATTAATGCCAAACTTGTTGTCGCTCAACCCGGTGGTAATGTAGCGATGGGTGTGAGCATCGATGTTCGGGTTCACTCTAATTGCCACGTTGGCTACCTTGCCTTTCGCCAAGGCCAAGTCGTTAATCACGCGCAATTCGGGCTCCGACTCGATGTTGAAGCATGCAATGTCGTGGTCGAGTGCATATTCAATTTCGCTGTCGGTTTTTCCAACACCGGCAAACACAATTTTGTCGCTGGCAAATCCGGCTTCAACAACAGCCTTCACCTCCCAACCGCTCACGCAGTCGGCGCCCAATCCGGCATCGCGTATGGCACCGAGCAATGTTCCATTGGCATTTGCCTTTACAGCATAATGCACATGGTAAGGCATATCGGCAATCTGCGCTTTCAGCTCGGCGAGAGTGGCTTTCAGCAGCGGCATATCGTAGAAGTAAAACGGTGTTTTGTGTTTGTTAAAAACGTCAACAGGGAAATTCATATTTTTGATTTTTTTGTTTTATAACTGTAAGAAATACATTTATCTCAAAAGAGGCATCAGCTCAATCGTCAAGCGAAGTTTTGCACACCAATGCCTTGTCGATGCACTGCATCACCCGCGCCGGATATTGTCTAACCAGCTGAATGTTGTGAGTAGCCATTATCACCGCCGTGCCATGATTCGAAATGTCTTGCAGCAGCGATATGATTTGAGTGCTCGTTTCAGGGTCGAGATTTCCGGTGGGCTCGTCGGCAAGAATCACCTGCGGATGATTGAGCAACGCGCGTGCAATCACTATGCGTTGCTGCTCGCCTCCTGAAAGCTGGTGCGGCATCTTATAGGATTTTGTAGCCATGCCCACTTGCTGAAGCGATTCCTCGATGCGCTCATCGATTTCTTGCTTATTCTTCCAGCCGGTGGCTTGCAGCACAAACTTCAGGTTGTCGTAAACCGAACGGTCGGTGAGCAACTGAAAATCCTGAAACACTATGCCTATGCTTCGGCGAAGCATGGGAATTTGCTTCTTCTTGATACCCGGCAAGTCGAAATCCATTATACGCGCTTCACCCTCGGCGATGGGTATCTCGGCATACATCGATTTCAGCAAACTGCTTTTGCCGCTTCCTACTTTACCAATAAGATACACAAACTCACCTTGCTCGAGCGAGAACGTGACGTTCTTCAGCACAACCAACTCGTTACGCAGGATTTCTACATTTCTATAATCAACAATTTTTGTCATATTGTTCCTTCGATTTGTTGTGTCGCTGACAAAGTGCTTCGGCGAGTTCTTCAATGCGGCGTCCCTTGGCTGTAAGCAGCACTATCAAGTGATAGAGCAAGTCGGCTGCCTCATACATCATGCGGCCTTCGGTGCCGTTGGTTGCTTCAATCACAGTTTCAACAGCCTCCTCTCCCACTTTTTGTGCCATGCGGTTGATGCCGCTCTCAAACAGCGATGTGGTGTAGCTGCCTTCGGGCATTTCCTCGTGTCGCTTGATTATGAAATCTTGCAGCTCGCTCAGGAACTGTATGCCATAGGAGTTGTCGTCGTTGAAGCATGTTGCCGTGCCGGTGTGACAAACCGGACCATTTGGAATTGCTTTCACCAGCAGCGTGTCGTTGTCGCAGTCAACCTCAATCGACACAAGGTCGAGAAAATGTCCGCTCTCTTCGCCCTTTGTCCATATCTTTTGACGCGTGCGGCTGTAAAAGGTCACCTTTTGCAGTTCAAGTGTCTTTTCGTAGGCTTCCTTGTTCATGAATCCCAACATCAGCACGTTCTTTGTGCGAGCGTCCTGCACAATTGCAGGTATCAATCCGCCCATTTTGTCAAAATCGAGTGTCATAGCGTTATATTCTTCTCACATTAATATTTCTGTCCGACAGATAATTCTTCAGCTCCTTAATTGATATCTCGTTGAAGTGAAACACGCTTGCTGCCAATGCCGCATCTGCCATGCCATAGTCAAACACCTCGGCAAAATGCTCCATTGTGCCGCATCCGCCCGATGCAATTATCGGAATCGATAATTCTTCGTGCATCTTCCTGAGGGTGTCGCACGCAAATCCTTGCTTCACGCCATCGTGGTTCATGCTCGTGAACAAAATCTCACCGGCGCCGCGCTCTTGAGCCTCGTGTGCCCATTCAAACAGCTCGCGGTTGGTGCGCTCGTGGCCGCCTTTCACATAGCAATGCCACTTGCCATCGTCCTCCAACTTGGCATCGATGGCTACCACGCAAACCTGATTGCCAAAATTGCCGGCTATCTCGCTAATCAACGCAGGATTTCGCAATGCCGACGAATTTATTGAAATCTTGTCAGCTCCGGCATTGAGCATCACGCCCACATCTTCAATTTTATTGATGCCACCGCCCACAGTGAAGGGTATACTCAGATTCTGAGCAACTCGTTTCACCAGGCTCACAAAGGTGTCGCGCCCCTCAAGCGAGGCTGTTATATCAAGATACACCAACTCGTCGGCGCCCTCGTCGCTATAATGCTTTCCCAGTTCCACAGGGTCGCCTGCCGAACGAAAATTCACGAAGTTTACGCCCTTCACCGTTTCGCCATTCTTGACATCCAAACATGGAATAATCCGTTTTGCCAGCATCCTATCAATTATTATATTTGAGTAATTCCTTATATTCCTTTCTCAGCCCAGCACACACATCGGCTCAGCCGCTCAGCGCTTGCTGTTGAAGTGGCTCAGCATAGCCAAAGTTATGCTGTTTTCGTATATTGCCTTACCAACAATCACCGCAGGCACACCAATTTCGTTGAGCGCATACACATCGCCGATTTCCGACACTCCTCCGCTTGCAATCAAGCGTATGTCGGGCACCTCGGCGAGCAATTCTCGGTACAGCTCAACAGCCGGTCCCTTCATCATTCCGTCGCGGTTGATGTCGGTGCTTATCACCGACTTTACACCCTTGGCAGCATAATGCTTTATGAACGAAACCAATTCGTATTCGCTGCGTTCAAGCCATCCATCGGTCGAAATCTTGCCATCTTTCGAGTCTGCGCCAAGTATTATACGTTCTGCGCCATACTTCATAAGCCAACGTTCAAACAGTTCGGGGCTCTTAACCGCTACGCTTCCGCCGGTCACTTTTTCGGCACCGCACTCAAAAGCAATGCGCAAATCATCGTCTGACTTCAAACCGCCACCAAAATCGATGTGCAGCGAAGTATGACCTGCCACCTGTTCAAGAACCTTGTAGTTTACAATATGTTTTGATTTTGCGCCATCAAGGTCAACCATGTGCAACGATGTGCAACCACAGTCTTCAAACCCTTTTGCCACGTCGAGCGGCGAACCGCAATAAACTGTTTGTTGGTTGTAGTCACCTTTGGTCAGGCGTACGCATTTGCCTCCTAAGATGTCGATGGCTGGCACAATCTCAATCATAATCGCATGAAATTTTCAAGTATTCGTTCACCAACAGCTCCGCTTTTTTCGGGGTGAAATTGCGTGGCGAAAAAATTGTTGTTGTTCAGCACCGCGCTGTATTCGGTGCCATACGTTGTGGTTGCAACGGTGAATTTCTTCGACACCGGTGCATAGAAACTATGCACATAGTAAACAAACTCTCCGTTTAGATTGTCGTCAATCAAAGCGTTTGACTTGGTAACGGCAATTGTGTTCCAACCCATGTGCGGAATTTTCAACGGCTCCTGCAATCCGTGGCTCGAAAAGCGTCGCACCCCAATGTCGCTGAAAATGCCAAGGCAGGTGGCGTTGCCCTCTTCCGATGTGGCGCACATCAGTTGCAACCCGATGCAAATGCCCAACACCGGCTGACGTAAATCCTTAATCACTTGGTCAAGCCCATTCTCACGTAAATACGCCATTGCAGTTGAAGCCTCTCCCACTCCGGGAAAAATCACTCGGTCGGCGGCGCGCAACACGCGCTCGTCATCGCTCACCACAGCATCAACGCCTATGCGTGCCAATGCGCATTTCACCGAAAACAGGTTTCCTGCATTATATTTTATTATTGCCACACTCATCGTTTTTTGCTCTTAGGTGGTGATACTTTTTTCTCTGAGGCTTCGGCCTCCGGTTCAAGAACAATAGCTTGCTCACGAAGCAATGCCTTTCCGCGCGGCTTCACACCCACTCGTCTGTCGTCGACATGCATCTGCTGCATTCCAACAGGAGCGTTTTTCACTTCAGGCGCCGATTCGATGGCAACAGTTTTCACAGTTTTATCTTCCTCAAGCTGTTTGTTGCGGTCAAGCGTTTTTTGCATATTAATCAAGCCGTAGGAATTGCGGTCGAGGTGTGTGCGCAACAGCATTATGCTGTCGACATAGCAAATTGTCTGTTTCGAACTCACACCAAACTTGATGTAGCCAAACACATTCTTTATCTTTCGGAGTGAATCGGCTTGCACAGCAACCTCGTTCCAGCCGTATGATGTAGCCGGACGTTCAACAAACGTCACTGCTCCGTCGCCATATTCCACGCCCACAAACACTTTCACACCTGCCCGATTGTTGACAGCTTTATATCGCAGTGTGTATTTGTCGCCTTTTTGCGACTCGGAATTAGCCAAATATACAAACGGAAGCATCGACTTACCCAAGCCCGACGACAAAACAAGTTCTCGCTTTGCCTTCCAAACATCTGCCGTATCGCCGAAATCCTTATATTTCACTCCTTGCTTTCGGTTATGCGACGCAACCACACTGCCCGATTTCACCTCGAGTTCATTGCGTTGCTCCTCAAGCTTCTTCGCCACTTTCTCGTAAACTTCGGCATAAACAGCCATGTTGCGCGAATACCACACCATCGAAGTGTCGTATTTCTCAGCCGTAACGCCATGTTTCATGAATACCGATTGCTTGAGCACCTTGCGCATACTGTCTCTGCCATAGGTTTGCGGATACATATCAATGAGCGATTCAGCCTCGTGAATATCCACCAGGAGGTCTACCATATCGCGTTCGCCAATAACATGACGCGGCGCCTTATCGCATGACGACAAGGCGACCACAAAAACAACAGTTAATATTATTCGCGAAAATATGCTTTGCATGTCAACAATATTCCTGCTTTTATACTATCGCTCGTTTTGGTTTTGGCTTTCGTTTTCAGTATACTTGCTGTCGAGAGCAACCGCCAAATCCTTTGAATAAAAAATAATCAATATCGCCGTGCCTACGCTCAATGCCGCATCGGCAATGTTAAAGATAGGCTGAAAAAACACGAAATGGTCGCCACCCACCCATGGCATCCATGTGGGCCAATCCCATTCCATCAACGGAAAGTAAAGCATATCCACCACCCTGCCGTTGAACAGCGTGCCGTAGCCGCCTCCTTCAGGGAACAGCGTTGCCGTTTGCAAGAATCCGGGATTGTCGAAAATCAATCCGTAACTCACGCAATCAATCACATTGCCCAGCGCACCTGCCGTTATTAGCGCCACGCACACAATGAAACCGTTGCGTATGTCGGCGCGGCACCTAATCTTCGATATAAAATAGCAAAAAGCCACCACCGCAATTATGCGAAACCAGGTTAGCACCAGCTTACTGCCGAATTCCATGCCAAATGCCATCCCGTTGTTTTCAATAAAACGCAGAATGAACCAGTCGGTGATCCGGTATTCTTCGCCATAGAAGAAATGAGTCTTTACCCAAATCTTCAGCGCTTGGTCCAGCACCACAATTGCAGCAATGATTATTGCTGCCAAACATCCTCTTTTTACCTTCATCAATTACAATTTACCTAAAAAACACAGCCTTGTCGTGGCTGCGCAGCAGTCAACGCTTTCCCTTATTCTTTGCATCTATCGACAATGTGGCATGAGGCACAACGCGCAGACGCTCCTTGGGGATGAGTTTGCCTGTTTCGCGACAGATGCCGTATGTCTTGTTTTCTATTCTCACCAATGCTGCTTTCAGCTTATTGATAAACAGCAGCTGGCGATTTGCAAGTTGTGCAGCCGACTCTTTGCCAAGGGTGTTTGCACCCTCTTCGAGCACCTTGAATGTAGGCGAGGTGTCGGCGGTGTCGTTTGCATTCATAATATTCGACTTCAACATCTCATAATCTCGTTGCGCTTTTTCAAGTTTCTCAAGAATCAACGCCTTAAATTCCTGCAACTCTGCATCCGAATATCTAATTTTCTCTGCCATAATTTCAATAAATTATAAAGAAATTAGTAAATATAAAAACGATTAATGCAGTTAAGCTTTGGCAATCTCTACGTTCAGCTTAAAGTCATCAAAATCCAGTTCAACCACGCCGTCGCCAGCCAATTGTGGCACAACGTCAATCGAATCGGCAAGAACCTGCTTGGCGATGTAGTCGCGATAGCTGCTTATCGCCGCGTCGGTATGTTCGTCACTTGCAATTTTTATGCGAATCTTGTCGGTGATTTCAAAATTGCTGCTCTTGCGCAGGTTTTGTATTCTGTTCACCAATTCGCGTGCGTAACCTTCTTTCTTCAACTCGTCGGTAACTGTGATGTCAAGAGCAACAGTCTGCGACCCTTCGTTGGCAACCAACCAGCCCGGAATGTCTTCCGAGATTATTTCAACATCTTCAGTGCTAACAACTGCCTTTGCACCATCGATTTCAAAAGCAAATTCACCTGCTTTTTCAAACTCTATGATGTCGTGCTGGCTCATTGCCACTATCTGTGCAGCCAAAGCCTTCATCACCTTGCCGAATTTCGGACCAAGTTTCTTGAAATCGGGCTTTACTCGCTTCACAAGCACACCTTCTTCGTTGCCTACAAATTTAATTTCTTTCACATTCACTTCGTTGAGCACGAGCTGGCTCATTGCCTCCATCTCCTGCTTCTGCACTTCGTCGGCCACCGGAATCATGATGGTTTGCAGCGGTTGACGCACCTTTATGTTGCTCTTTCGGCGAAGCGAAAGCACCATCGAAGTAGTGGTTTGTGCCAATCGCATTTGCTCCTCAAGTCGGGTATCAATCACGCTATCATCGCATACCGGGAAATTGGCAAGATGCACCGAGTCATTGTTGCCTTTTGTCACCAATGTCAAGTCGCGATAAAGCTGGTCGGCAAAGAACGGTGCCACCGGAGCAATGAGCAGCGAAACGGTTTCGAGGCATTGATAGAGTGTCTGATAAGCCGACAGCTTGTCGCTGGTCATCTCTCCTGCCCAGAAGCGCTTGCGGTTGAGGCGCACATACCAGTTGCTCAGATTATCGCCCACAAAATCCTGAATTGCACGCGCTGCCTTGGTCGGTTCCAGGTCGTCGAACTGCTTGGTGACTTCTTTCACAAGCGAGTTGAGCAACGAAATTATCCAGCGGTCTATTTCAGGTCGCTGTTCAAACGGCACCTGTGGCAGACTGTTGTCGAACCCATCCACGTTGGCATAAAGCGCAAAGAACGAATATGTGTTATAGATGGTGCCGAAGAATTTTCGCACCACTTCTTCCACACCTGCAGTGTCGAATTTCAGGTTATCCCATGGCGATGAATTCGAAATCATATACCAGCGCAACGGGTCGATGCCATATTTCTCAATCGCGCCAAACGGGTCGACTGCGTTGCCCAGACGCTTGCTCATCTTGTTGCCATTCTTGTCGAGCACAAGTCCGTTCGAAATCACGCTCTTATATGCCACACTGTCGAACACCATTGTGCCAATGGCGTGCAGTGTAAAGAACCAACCGCGCGTTTGGTCGACGCCCTCAGCAATGAAGTCGGCTGGGAATACGCTGCCGTTATCTAAAGCTTCTTTGTTTTCAAATGGATAGTGAATTTGTGCGTATGGCATAGCACCCGAATCAAACCACACGTCAATGAGGTCGAGTTCGCGCTTCATCGGCTTGCCCGACTCCGACACCAAGATAATGTCGTCGACATACGGACGGTGAAGATCAATCTTATCGTAGTTTTCCTTGCTATAGTCGCCCGGCACAAAGCCTTTATCCTTGAATGGGTTGCTCTTCATCACACCGGCTGCCACAGCTTTTTCAATTTCGTCGTAAAGCTCGGCAATGCTGCCAATGCACTTCTCTTCGCCGCTTTCGCTGCGCCAGATTGGCAGCGGTGTGCCCCAATAACGGCTGCGGCTCAGGTTCCAATCGTTCAGGTTCTCAAGCCATTTGCCAAAGCGGCCTGTGCCTGTGTGCTCGGGTTTCCATTTGATGGTCTTGTTCAGTTCTGCCATACGCTCTTTGCATGCAGTTGAACGGATAAACCAGCTGTCGAGCGGATAATAAAGCACCGGCTTGTCGGTACGCCAGCAGTGAGGATAGTTGTGCACATGCTTTTCGATGCGGAAGGCTGTGCCTGCCTGCTTCATTGCCATACACAACACTATATTCAAATCCTCGGCTTTCGAGGCGGCTTTCTCGTCGTATTTTCCGCCTTCGTTAAAGCGTGGGTCGTAAGCGTTCTTCACATACGCTCCAGCATATTCGCCATAAAGCTCGGCGTTGACGCATTGCTGTGCAAACTGCTCGTCGAGCTCGTCAATGGTCCAATATTTTCCGGTGAAATCAACCATCGGGCGGGTCTCGCCTTTGCGGTTAATCATAAACAACGACGGTATGCCGGCTGCCTTAGCCACTTGGGCGTCGTCGGCACCGAACGTGGGCGCGATGTGCACAATACCCGTACCATCTTCGGTGGTTACATAATCGCCGGGTATTACGCGAAACGCATCGGCTTCTTTCACTTCAAAAGCGTCGCCGCTCTTTGCCACAGGCTTAACCCAAGGGAACAATTGAGCATACTTCATGCCCAGCATATCTTTACCTGTGAATTCGGCAATCACGCGATAAGGCACAACCTTTTTGCCCAGCTCGTAGGCGTCGAGCGGCATTTCGGCTCCCTCAGCAGCAAAGTAGGCGTTCAAGCGTGCCTTGGCAAGCACAAACACGCCCGGAGTGCCGCTGTAAGGATTGTAGCTTTCAACAGCCACATATTCGATTTTCTCACCCACGCACAGTGCTGTGTTAGAAGGCAGAGTCCAAGGCGTGGTGGTCCAAGCCAAGATGCTTAGGTTTGCTGCAAATGGCTCGTGGGCAGCCTCAGCAATGCTGCGTACAAGCGAATGCTCGGTGTCGGTTACAGCAAAAGCAGCGGTAACCGTGGTATCCTTCACGTCGCGGTAGCAACCCGGCTGATTCAGCTCGTGCGAGCTCAAACCTGTACCGGCGGCCGGCGAATATGGCTGAATGGTGTAGCCCTTATACAGCAAACCTTTCTTATAGAGCTGCTGCAAAAGCCACCACAGCGTTTCGATATAGCTGTTTTCGTAGGTGATATACGGATGGTCGAGGTCAACCCAATATCCCATCTTGTGGGTAAGGTCGGTCCACTCGCGGGTGTACTTCATCACCTCGCGGCGGCAAGCAGCGTTATAGTCGTCCACCGAAATCTTCTTGCCAATGTCTTCTTTGGTGATGCCAAGGCTCTTTTCTACGCCGAGTTCCACTGGCAAGCCGTGGGTGTCCCATCCGGCTTTGCGCATCACACGATAGCCCTGCATGGTCTTGTAGCGGCACACCACGTCCTTGATGGTGCGCGCCATCACATGGTGAATGCCCGGCATACCATTAGCCGACGGCGGTCCTTCGAAAAAGACAAACGACGGATGCCCCTGGCGCTCGTCGATGCTGCGTGCAAACACGCCCTCGGCATCCCACTTCTTCAACACTGTCTTGTTAATCTCCGATAGATTTAATCTCGCATACTCGCTATATCGATTGTTCATGCCAAATTATACTTTATTTTTGTTTCCTTCAATATTCTTATTTTTGTGACACACATTATTTAATGTCTGCAAAGATAATGAAAAAATATGATATTCAGCCAAAAATTTTTCTGCAAGCAATTGCAGCCATGCCAGGAGGCAATACCCCTACCGCGGAGCGGTTACAGCGTCTATAACCCCACATTGGAGCGAAGCGACTATGTGGGGACAGCCGATGCACACCATAACCAACCGCAGCGCGGTTGCACACCAAGCACCTATGCCACCAACATATAACGATGAAGTTGGACAGAAAGCCATAATTAGGATTTAGGAATCATTATTCTTTTTAACGCAGGCCTGTGAAGATAGGCGTTTTTTCTTTCGCCAATATTTCATCTTGCCATGCCGACTCGCTTTAGCCCATATTTCATAAAGAAAAGGGGAACTGCTGCATAGCAATTCCCCTCATTATCGTGGTGAAATAATTTCAGTATGAATCAGGCAAACAATGCTTGCGCCAAAGCGTTATTTATTCACCTGGAAGCGGTTCCATCCGTCCTTCAAGTTGGCAACAACTTGCTTGGCGGCGGCAATGCCAGCGTTGATGTTTGCCTCGGCTGTCTGCGCGCCCATCTTCTTAGGTGTGAAGAACACGCGGTCGCCAAATTTCTCAACGAGTGCTTCGGCATTGTCGGGCTTAACATCGGCAATATATCTGATGTCCTCACGTTCGGCGAGTACCTCGGCAAGACTATCTTCGTCAATCACCTCTTTGCGTGCAGTGTTGATGAGCACACCGCCCTTTGGCATAAGTTCAATCAAAGCCTTGTTTACCGACTTTTTGGTTTCGGCGGTGGCAGGAATGTGCAACGACACAAAGTTGTTGTTTTTATACAGTTCTTCGATGCTATGCACTGGAGTGACACCTGCTGCAACCATATCTTCATCCTTAACCCAAGGGTCGAGTGCCGACACCTGCATGCCAAAGCCTTGAGCTATGCGAGCCACATTGCGTCCCACCTGTCCAAAGGCGTGTATGCCCAGCGTCTTGCCTTTAAGCTCGCTGCCTGCCTTGCCATTGTAGTGATTGCGTATCATCAGCACTGCCATACCAAACACCAGTTCGGCAACAGCATTTGAGTTCTGTCCTGGGGTGTTCATAACGCACACGCCATGTGCTGTGGCTTCGGCAAGGTCGATGTTGTCGTATCCGGCACCGGCACGAACAACAACCTTCAGCTCCTTGGCAGCATCAAACACCTCTTTGTCAACAATATCGCTGCGAACAATCAAACCGGCTGCATCGGCAACCTTTTCAATCAAGTCGGCTTTTGTGCCTTTTTCAAGCAGCACCAATTCGTGACCTGCCTCTTCAACCACTTCTCTGATGCCTGTAACAGCGGCGGCAGCAAATGGTTTTTCGGTAGCAACTAATATTTTCATAATCGCAAAAATTGATTTTTTACAATTTATTCTCAAATTCTCTCATTGCAGCAATCAGCACATCCACGCTCGATTCGGGCAATGCATTGTAGAGCGAAGCACGGAAGCCACCCACGCTGCGGTGACCCTTGATGCCCACAATACCCTTTGTTGAGGCAAAGTCTACAAACTCTTTCTCAAGTTCTTTGTAATCATCTTTCATCACAAAGCATACGTTCATTATCGAGCGGTCCTCCGGATTAACCGTTCCGCGGAAAATGCGGCTCGAATCGATGGCATCGTAAAGCTTGGCAGCCTTAGCCTCATCAATTTTTTGCAATGCTTCCACACCACCCATTTGCTTATACCACTTGAGTGTTTGCAATGCCGAGTAGATTGGCAGCACCGGCGGAGTGTTGAACATCGAGCCCTTGCTCACGTGGGTGCGATAGTCGAGCATAGTTGGGATGGCACGCTCAACCTTGCCAAGAGCTTCTTCCTTTACAATCACAAAAGTGACACCTGCAGGAGCAAGATTCTTTTGTGCACCACCATAGATGATGTCGTACTTCTTCACATCGATTGGACGCGAGAAAATGTCGCTCGACATATCGGCAATTAGCGGTACATTCACATCAAGGTCCTTGCGGATTTCGGTTCCGTAGATGGTGTTGTTAGTGGTGATATGGAAATAATCGGAATCGGGAGCAACTGTATATTCTTTGGGGATGTAGGTGTAGTTCTTGTCCTTCGACGATGCCACCACATCAACCTCGCCAAAGAGCTTGGCTTCCTTTATGGCTTTGCTCGACCATGTGCCTGTGTCGAGATAAGACGCCTTTTTATTGAGCATGTTGAACGGAACCATGCAGAATTGCATGCTTGCGCCTCCGCCCAAGAACAAAACACGATAACCTTCAGGTATATCCAACAGTTCCTTAAACATAGCTTCAGCCTCCTCGATTACAGCAGTGAACTCTTTGCTGCGATGCGAAATCTCTAAAATCGATAAGCCTGTGCCTGCAAAATTCTCTACAGCTTCGGCTGTGTTCTTGAGGGTGTATTCGCTCAAGATTGACGGTCCGGCATAAAAATTGTGTTTCTTCATATTGGAATCAATTTATTTGATTGAATTTTTTTGATTTATAACACCACAAATATAAAAGGAAATAATTCAAAAACAAAAATATTTCGACAAAAATAATGCGTATTGCACAAAAGTGACACAAGAGTGCAATAATATTCTTACAAAATTCCACCATTTCACACGTTACAAAAAATAAAAGGAGCGAAAAGCGCCAAAACACTGGCAAATTTCGCTCCATTTATAACATTTAAAGGCAATGAGCTAAATATTCACTTGCACTGCCATTTATCTTGTCGTACAATCACGACGCTGTGATTATGCTTTGATATTTGGTTCTTCAAGTCCCAATCCTTTCTTTTTGTCTACAACCTTCAGCACAAAGCCAAGCGCAAGCGCAGCAATGCCCAAGCATGCAAGCATCACAAGCGGAGCGGTGTAGTTGTAGCTAACAGCAGCTTCTTGTGCCGAAATAGCGCCCGATTCAAGGCCTGCAACAATGTCGGGGTTGGTGTTGTCGAGCACCTTGCCAATGAGCATCGGGAACAACCACAAGCCAATGTTTTGAATCCAGAAAATCAACGCATAAGCGCTACCAATGATTTTGGCATCAACAAGCTTAGGAACACTTGGCCACAACGCTGCCGGAACAAGCGAGAACGAAGCGCCAAGCACCAAGATGGTGGCATACGCCATAATAAATCCGCCCACTGCACTGCCCTTGAACATAGGCAAGATGAAGGCAAATGTGAGGTGGCATGCAATCAAGAGCAACGAACCAAACACCAGCATCGATGCAGCCTTGCCTTTATAATCGACATATTTGCCAAGCTTTGGAGTGATGGCAACTGCCAAAAGCGGGAACACAGCAAATACAGCGCTCGCGCTCTGACGTTCATAGCCCATATAGCAATAAACCACCAGCGAAACCACTGCCACTGCAGTCCAGATATATTCTTTTTGCTTAGTCTTCATAAAGTTGCTTGCAAACGAAGCAGCAGCCACCACAAGCATAATTGCATATTGAATGTATGCAACCGTGTCGCTTGCCCAGAATGAGTCGGGCGCGATTTCATTGAACGTGAGGTTGCATTGAAGCATATTCACAGCATACTTTTGGAATGGGAAGATTGCCGAATAATAGAGCACACACAGCAATGCCACCAACCAGAAGCCGCTGCTTGTGAGAATCTGACCAAGGTCCTTGAGTTGGAATGGGTCGTCCTTCTCTTCGGCTTCGCCGGTTTGCGCATCAAGCTTGCGGTCCATGAAGAAGTAAACGATGAACATTATCAGGGCAATGAGCAACAGCAATACACCGAATGCCACCGAACGCGACACGTCAACCTTGCCGCCCATATTGGCAATCACCGGCGAGAAAATCATACAAGTGGCAACACCCAAGCGGGCGAGTGCCATCTCCGAACCCATTGCAAGCGCCATTTCCTGCCCCTTGAACCACTTGACAATACCGCGGCTGACAGTAATACCAGCCATTTCAACGCCACAGCCGAAAATCATAAAGCCCACTGCCGAGAACTTTGCCGATGCCGGCATGCCTTCGTAGAATGGCGAAATGCCAAGTTCATCGAAGCCCGGAATATAGTTGAGGTGGCTGTTGAACCATGCCTCCAAACCGCTGCCCATAAATGTCTCGGTTACGGCATACCAGTTGATGGTGGCACCAACCAGCATCACTGCTCCTGACAGCAACGCCGTGAAGCGCACGCCCATCTTGTCGAGAATGATTCCGGCAAAAATCAGGAAGAATACGAATACATTGAGGAATGTTTCACTGCCTTGCATGGTTCCGAACGCTGTGGAATCCCATCCACGTGTCGAAAGCATGAGGTCTTTGATTGGCGACAGTATGTCCATAAAGATGTATGAACAAAACATGGACGATGCCAAAAGCATCAGCACAAGCCATCTAATGCCTGCCGAGTCGCGAAGCGTCTTTTTTGAAATTTCAGTCATTGATTTTGTTATTTGATTTGTTATTCTGATGCAAAATTAATCAAAATTGACAAATTATGAAGCAATTCGCTTCTATTTCAATCGGCAATCGCGGTTTTCTTGTGCTAATGAAAATAATTTCATTACTTTGTAAACAAGTGTATAAAAACTAAATTCCTATTATGAAAAAAGCAATAGTGATGGGTGCCACATCGGGCATCGGATGCGAAGTGGCAAAACTGTTGGCATCGAAGGGCTATCAAGTGGCAATTGCCGGACGGCGCGAGGCTCGCCTTGTCGAACTGCAGGCGGCGGTGCCTGGCATTGTTGCATCGAAAGTGATTGACATCTGCAGCGGCGATGCCCCACAGCGTCTTTTACAGCTTGCCGAGGAGATGGGCGGCATCGACTTGTATTTCCACAGCTCGGGCATCGGCTTCCAAAATCCGTCGCTCGACGAAGGCAAGGAGCTGTCGACTGTTGAGACAAATGCTCTTGGCTTCACACGCATGATTGGCACTGCGTTCCGTTACTTCGCCGACAAAGGCTCGGGACAAATTGCTGCCATAAGTTCGATTGCCGGGACAAAAGGATTGGGCGCAGCACCTGCCTATTCTGCCACAAAGGCATTCCAAAACAAATATCTTGAAGCGCTCGCACAACTGGCTTCGATGAGGAATCTCAACATTTCCATAACCGACATCCGCCCGGGGTTTGTTGCCACCGACTTGCTAAACGACGGTGCTCACTACCCTATGCTAATGAACAAAACACGGGTGGCAGAACATGCTGTCGAAGCCGTAATAAAAAAGAAATCGGTTGCCACAATCGACTGGCGCTATCGAATTTTGGTGGCGCTCTGGCGGCTGGTTCCGCATCGCATCTGGCGAAAAATGCGCATTGCCAAATCGAACAATAAATAGCGAAAGGCGAACCTTGTTAGAGATTCGCCTTTCGCACTATATATAAATAATGTATATTATTCAGCTGAGTGATTATAGCTCTACAGCGTCTTTAACCTTCTCAGGCAGCAACGCAAAGTTGAGCACATCTTTAATTGTGTCTACGTAGTGGAACGTTAAGCCCTTAAGATAATCACCCTTAATTTCGTCGATATCTTTTTTGTTGTCGCGGCAAAGCATTATATCGGTTATTCCGGCACGCTTGGCAGCAAGAATCTTTTCTTTAATTCCACCCACAGGCAGCACCTTGCCACGAAGAGTGATTTCGCCTGTCATAGCCAAGTGGTCGCGCACCTTTCGCTGCGTGAACGTCGATGCCAGCGAAGTTACCATGGTTACGCCTGCCGACGGACCATCCTTCGGAATGGCACCTTCGGGCACATGTATGTGCACATTATACTTGTCGAACAACTCATAGTCTATGCCTATTTGCGAGCTATGCGATTTGAGATACTGCATTGCAATCACTGCCGATTCCTTCATCACATCGCCAAGGTTACCGGTGAGCGTGAGTTTCTCACCCTTGCCTCGCGACAACGACGATTCAACAAACAAAATCTCACCGCCTACTGCAGTCCAAGCCAAACCGGTGACAACACCGGCAAACTCGTTGCCTTCGTAGCGGTCACGGGTGTAATCAGGTGCGCCGAGATATTCTTTCAGGTTGCCAACACCAATGGTCTTTGGGCATTCCTGTTCGCCTGTGGCTTTGATGCGAGCCAACTTGCGAAGCACCTTTGCAAGCTTCTTGTCGAGTTCGCGCACGCCCGACTCGCGGGTGTAGTTCTCCACAATGCTCATCAACGCAGGCTTGGCAAACGTCACTTCGTTTTTTGCAAAACCGTTTTCCTTAAGCAACTTTGGCAACAGGTGTTTGCGAGCAATCTCCACCTTTTCTTCTTGTATATAACCATTTATTTCAATGATTTCCATACGGTCGAGCAGCGGTTGCGAAATTGTGCTCAGCGAATTGGCGGTGGCAATGAACAGCACATTCGACAAGTCGTAATCTACGTCGATGTAATTATCGTGGAAATGACAGTTTTGTTCGGGGTCGAGCACCTCAAGTAATGCCGACGACGGGTCGCCTTTGAAATCCTGCCCTATTTTGTCAATCTCATCCAACACAAACACAGGGTTAGAGCTTTGGCACTTGATGAGCGCTTGTATGATACGCCCCGGCATTGCGCCTATGTAAGTGCGGCGGTGTCCGCGAATCTCCGCCTCGTCGTGCAAACCGCCAAGCGAAATGCGAGCATATTTGCGGTTCAGCGCTTCGGCAATCGAGCGTCCAAGCGAAGTCTTGCCCACACCCGGAGGGCCATAAAGGCAAATGATTGGCGACTTCATATCGCCACGCAGCTTCAGCACAGCCAAGTGTTCGAGTATTCGGTCCTTCACATTCTCCAATCCGTAATGGTCGTGATTCAGCTTTGCTTCCACCTTCTTCAGGTTAAAGCTATCGTGCGTATATTCGTTCCACGGCAAATTCAGCAACTGGTCGAGATAGGTGTACTGCACCGAATAGTCGGGCACCTGCGGGTTCAGTCGCATCAGTTTCTTCAGTTCCTTCTCGAAATGCGCTGCAGTCTCCTCGTTCCATTTCTTCGATGCGGCTCGCTCGTTAAGGTTTTCAATATCATCATCTTCGCTGTTGCCCAACTCGTCCTGAATAGTGCGTATCTGCTGCTGCAAGAAATGTTCGCGCTGCTGTTGCGAAAGGTCCTCGCGAGTGCGGTTTTGAATCTGCGCTTTCAGTTCAACCAGCTGAGCCTCTTTCGACAATATGCCATAAAGCATATAGCCGCGCTTAACCAGGTTGCGCTCTTCGAGCAACTTCTGCTTCACATACGATTCAATGGGCGTGTTGCTGCACAAAAAGTTCACCAAATAGGCAGGCTCGCCAATGTTCTTTACGGCAAACATCATTTCGCGAGCGCCTTCGCCCATCTTCTGCAGCATTTCAAAGGTCAATTCCTTAATTGAAAGCACCAATGCCTCAAATTCCTTGTCGTCGGACTTTGGCATTACTTCGTCGAGCATTGTCACCTCGGCTTTCAGATAAGGCTTCACCGTTGTGATTCTATCGAGCTTGAAACATGCTTTGCCTTGCAAAATCACACTCGTGGTGTTGTCGGGCAACTCAAGCACCTTAATTATTTCAGCCACAACGCCCACCCCATGGAGGTCGTTCTGCGTTGGGTCTTCAATTTCCTCGTCGATTTGGCATACCACGCCTATAAGAGAATTTGTCTTTTGAGCTTCTTTCACCAATGCCAACGATTTGCTGCGGCCCACTGCCACCGGCATGGTAATGCCCGGAAACAGCACCATATTGCGCAACGCCAGTATAGGCAAATCGCTTGAGTCGAACGAACGTTGTTTTTCGTCGTCCGTCTCGCTTTTCACCTCTGTGAATATTGGCATAACATGTGCAACGCCTTCGTCTTGCATGCAATCAAATTCTTTAAAGTACTTCATTATATTCTTTGTCAAATGTAATATAGCATTTTTATTTGCCACAAAGTTTTTTCGTCTTTGTTTATAACTGCAAAACGTATGCCAAATGACCACAGATTGAAATATTCAAAAAAATTATGCCAATTTGCTACAATCATTCATCGGCATTTGTTATTTTTGCATTATTAACCCGCTACACTATTAACATGGCAGAACACAACGAACTTGGCAAGGCTGGCGAGGAGGCAGTGAAAAACTTCCTCATCTGCAAAGGTTACACCATTCGCGAAACCAACTGGCGCTTCAACAAGCTTGAGCTCGACCTCGTGGTGCAAAAAAACGGCGCCGTGATTTTTGTAGAAGTAAAAACCCGAGCCACAAACATTGTCAATGCAGCGTCGGTAATCAGCGAAAGCAAGGTGAGGAACATAATAAATGCAGGCAAGGCTTACCTCAGGCTCTACAACATCTCCCAGATTTCAATGCAAATCGACATTATATATGTAATCGGTCAGCCTGACAATTTCCGAATCGTGCATATCGAAAATGCTGTTCAGCCACACAATCGAAGCGTGAGACCTCGTCGTCATTGAAGTGACTACTACACAAGCAAACTAACAATTTGCCATCATTTTAACAAAGTTTTGCAGTCAACAACGAAATTATTATCAAAAACCCAACCGCTATTAGCCAAATATGCTATATATTTGCAATGAAAATCAAGGAACGCATGCCTACGACAAAACCATGGCAAGCAATCCAAACCAAATGGAACATACGACTTAAAATAAATTTATCAGTATCATGAATGTAAACAAAATTCTTAGCGACCTCGAAGCTAAGCACCCTGGCGAGAAGGAATATCTTCAAGCCGTGAGAGAAGTTCTTTTGTCGGTTCAAGATGTCTACAACGAACATCCCGAATTCGAAAAAGCAAAAATCATTGAAAGAATGGTTGAACCCGACCGCATTTTCACCTTCCGCGTTTCGTGGGTAGACGACAAGGGCGAAGTGCAAACCAACATTGGCTATCGCGTTCAATTCAACAATGCTATTGGCCCGTACAAAGGCGGCATTCGTTTCCATGCATCGGTGAACCTCTCAATTTTGAAATTCCTGGGCTTTGAACAAACATTCAAAAACGCTCTCACCACTCTGCCTATGGGCGGTGGCAAAGGCGGTTCCGACTTCAGCCCACGCGGCAAGAGCGACGCCGAAATCATGCGTTTCTGCCAAGCTTTCATCCTCGAATTGTGGCGCAACCTCGGTCCTGACCGCGACGTGCCTGCCGGCGACATCGGCGTAGGCGGCCGCGAAGTTGGCTATATGTTTGGCATGTACAAAAAACTTGCTCGCGAACACACCGGAACATTCACCGGCAAGGGTCTTGAATTCGGCGGTTCAAAGATTCGCCCCGAAGCAACTGGCTTTGGTGCTTGCTACTTTGTTCGCAATATGCTCAAGACTTTGGGCACCGACTTTAACGGCAAAACCGTGGCTATCTCGGGCTTTGGCAACGTGGCTTGGGGTGCTGCCCTCAAGGCTACCGAACTCGGCGCCAAGGTTGTAACCATCTCTGGTCCTGACGGTTACATCTACGACCCCGATGGCATCTCTGGCGAGAAAATCGACTATATGCTCGAACTTCGTGCTTCGGGCGAGGACATCGTTGCTCCGTATGCCGAAAAATATCCTAACTCTACCTTCTATCCCGGACGTCGTCCATGGGAAGTTAAGGTTGACATCGCCATGCCTTGCGCTACTCAAAACGAAGTTGGCAAGGAAGATGCCGAAAACCTTGTTAAGAACGGCGTGACTGTTGTCGGCGAAGTTTCTAACATGGGTTGCACTCCCGAAGCTATCGATACTTTCATCGCTGCCAAGGTGCCTTACGGTCCTGGAAAGGCTGTTAACGCCGGCGGTGTAGCCACTTCTGGCCTCGAAATGAGCCAAAACGCTTTGCACCTCTCATGGAGCGAAGAAGAAGTTGACCAACGTCTGCACTCTATCATGAACGACATCCACACTCAATGTGTTAAGTATGGAACTGAATCTGACGGTTACATCAACTACATGAAGGGTGCCAACATTGCCGGATTCATGAAGGTGGCTCACGCTATGATGGCTCAAGGAATCATCTAATCGCGATTAATCATTCACAAAACAACATTTGCCTTGGGCTTCAATTTTGATGCTCAAGGCTTTTTTATTAACTTTGCCCACATATTTTTCACCCTTAACAAAGCATCTTCGCTTAACACATTTATGATAAAATCAATGTTATTGGCTGGCGTAGGCGGATTCTTTGGCTCATGCGCTCGTTACCTTGTGGGCAGGCTTACTGCCGGATGGGCTGTGACGCCTTTTCCAATAGGCACATTTGCCGTGAACATCATCGGCTGCCTGTTCATTGGCATGCTCTTCGGGCTTGCACAACGCACCAATTTTGTATCGCAGAACCTCAACTTGCTGCTAATTACCGGCTTCTGCGGCGGATTCACAACATTCTCAACATTTTCCAACGAGATATTCATTCTTGCCCAAGCCAAGCAATGGGTTGTATGCGCCACCTATCTTTTGCTCAGCATCGTAGCCGGCGTAGCAATGGTGTGGCTCGGACGCGCTATAACACAATAACTTTTCAACAAAACCAATACTCACACAAAAAAACAAAATGAAAATCACTCTTGCTGTTGTCGGAAAAATTTCAGGCGGATATCTCAAACAAGGCATCGACGACTACACCAACCGTCTGAGCCATTATCTGCCATTCAACATACAATATATTGCCGACGCAAAATGCACAAAAAACCTCTCCGAAGCCCAGCAGAAAAAGGCTGAGGGGAAAAACATACTTGCTGCAATCGACAAAAGCGACTATGTGGTGCTGCTCGACGAGCACGGCAAAGAATACACCTCGATGGATTTTGCAAAGTATATCGACCGCAAAATGGCAACCGTGCCTCGACGTTTGGTGTTTGTTGTGGGTGGACCTTACGGCTTCGACAGCGACGTCTACGACCGCGCCAACGAAAAAATATCGCTGTCGAAAATGACGTTTTCACACGAAATGATTCGCCTGATTTTCACCGAACAACTCTATCGAGCAATGACCATCATCAATGGCGAGCCTTATCATCACGAGTAATCGTCCACTATCATCAACTCGCGAATTATCGAGTCGGATATCATCACACCCTGCTCCGAAAGTGCATAGCACGTGCCCGTGTTCAACACTGCGCCGCTTGCAACATACACTTTTATTTTGCGCTCAAAATCATCGGAAACCTGCTTACCAAACCTCCGCTCCACATCTTGCAAGTCTATTCCCCATTTTGTGCGCAGTTTCACCATCACCATCTCGTTGTATTGTTGCCACCACTCTTCTGTTTCGGTTTGATATGCAACCTCGCCATTTTCTATTTTTTCGAGATAGACCTTCAAGTTGGCAGGATTATATCGGCGACACTCACCATCAAAACTATGTGCCGCAGCACCAAGCCCCAAATAAGGTGTACCATCCCAATAAGCCGAGTTATGTCGCGAATACTTGCCCGGCAAGGCAAAATTCGAAATCTCGTAATGCTCATAGTCTGCCGCTTTCAATATCGAGCACAGGCAGTTATACATTTCAACGCAAGTGTCCTCGTCGGTTTCTTCAATCACGCCTCTGTCGCGAAGTCTTGTCAATGCCGTGCCTTCCTCATAGCTGAGGCAATAAGCGCTGATGTGATTCACATGCAATCTGGCAGCTTGACACACCGATTGCTTCCACGTTGCAAGTGTCTGTTTCGGCAATCCGTATATCAAGTCGATGCTCACATTGTCAATGCCGCAGTCGGCAATAATCTTCAACGCCTCAAGCGCCTGTCGCGAGTCGTGACGCCGATTCACTGCCTTAAGCTCCTCGTCGACAAACGACTGCACACCCATGCTCACGCGGTTCACGCCACAGCGTGCCACATTGCTCATATATTCGGAATCCACATCGTCGGGATTCACTTCAATAGTCACCTCCTCAACCTTGTCGATATCAACCATCTCAGCGATGCCTGACATCAAACGGCGAAGCTGCTCGGCGCTGAGCATCGACGGCGTGCCACCACCTATATATATAGTGTGCACCTCATCGAGCATTATTTCGTCACGGCGCATTCGCAGTTCAGCAAGCAACGCCGACACATAACGGTCGGCATCTGCGGTCGACACCACCGAATAGAAGTCGCAATAGCTGCAACGCCTTTTGCAAAACGGAACATGAATGTAAATACCTGCCATATCTTTACTTTTGTATCGCAAAATTACTGAAACAAATACAATTTTTCCAAAATATGGGCAGTTTCGCTTGTAAGAGCTATGATTATTTAAAAATTTTTCATACCTTTAACGGCATAATACTTGAAACTATTCACATAAAAACTATAAATATCATGAAAGTTTATAATTCTAAAGAGATTAAAAACATTGCCCTACTTGGCAGCAAAGGCTCTGGTAAAACCACACTCGCTGAAGCAATGCTTCTGGAGTGTGGAGTTATAAAACGCAGAGGCACAATCGAAGCAGGCAACACCGTTTGCGACTATTTCCCCGTAGAAAAGGAATACGGATACTCGGTTTTCTCAACAGTTATCTATGCTGAGTTCCTCAATAAAAAGCTTAACGTAATCGACTGCCCGGGTAGCGACGACTTCGTGGGCAACGCTATCACTGCGCTCAACGTCACCGACTGCGGCGTTATTCTCGTTGATGCTCAATATGGCGTTGAAGTGGGCACCCAAAACATATTCCGCACCACCGAAAACGTAAACAAGCCGGTGATGTTTGCCGTTAACCAACTCGACGGCGAAAAAGCCGACTACGAAAACACCATCGCCCAACTGCGCGAAACATTCGGTCCGCGCGTCACTCCTGTGCAATATCCAATCAATGCAGGTCCAGGCTTCAATGCCTTCATCGACGTGCTGCTGATGAAGAAATACGAATGGGGTCCTGATGGAGGCGTGCCCACCATCAGCGAAATCCCTGCCGAAGAACTCGAAAAAGCTCAAGAACTCAACGCCAAGCTGGTTGAAGCAGCTGCCGAAAACGACGAAGGCCTTATGGATAAGTTCTTCGAACAAGGCACTCTCACCGAGGACGAAATGCGCGAAGGCATTCGCAAGGGTCTTGTCGACCGTTCAATATATCCTGTATTCTGTGTGAGCGCACTCAAGGACATGGGCGTTCGCCGCATGATGGAATTCCTTGGCAACGTGGTTCCGTTTGTTAACGACATGCCTGCTGTTTGCAACACCGACGGCGAAGAAGTTAATCCTGTCGACGATGCTCCTGTTAGCTTGTTCGTGTTCAAAACCACCGTTGAACCTCACATCGGCGAAGTTTCCTACTTCAAGGTTATGCAAGGTGTGCTTAAGGCTGGCGCCGACCTCACCAATGCCGACCGAAACTCTAAGGAGCGACTCGCGCAAATCTATGCCGTTTGCGGTCAAATCAAAACTCCGGTTGACGAACTCCGTGCCGGCGACATCGGTGCTACAGTGAAGATGAAAGACGTGCGCACAGGCAACACCCTCAACGAAAAGGGTCTCGAACAACGCTTCGACTTCATCAAATATCCGGCTCCTAAATATCAGCGTGCCATCAAGCCTGCCAACGAGGCTGACTCTGAAAAACTTAGCGCAATTCTCACTCGCATGCACGAGGAAGACCCAACTTGGACCGTTGAACAATCGAAGGAACTCAAGCAAACCATCGTTTCCGGTCAAGGTGAATTCCACTTGCGCACCCTCAAATGGCGTATCGAAAACAACGAAAAACTCAACGTTGAATATCTCGAGCCAAAGATTCCTTATCGCGAAACAATCACCAAGGCTGCTCGTGCCGACTATCGCCACAAGAAGCAATCGGGCGGTTCAGGTCAATTCGGCGAAGTGCACCTGATTATCGAACCTTACGTTGAAGGCATGCCTAAGCCTGACACCTATCGTTTCGGCGGTCAAGAATTCAAGCTCAACGTAAAAGATTGTCAAGAAATCAAGTTGGAATGGGGCGGCAAGCTCGTGGTTTACAACTGCATCGTGGGTGGCGCTATCGACGCTCGCTTCATACCTGCCATCGTTAAAGGCATCATGGACCGCATGGAACAAGGTCCGTTGACAGGTTCTTATGCTCGCGACGTTGTGGTTTGCATCTACGACGGTAAGATGCACCCGGTTGACTCTAACGAAATTTCGTTCCGTCTTGCCGGACGCCACGCCTTCAGCGAAGCATTCAAGAACGCCAATCCTAAGGTGCTCGAACCTATCTACGACGTTGAAGTGCTTATGCCAAGCGACCGCATGGGCGACGTGATGAGCGACCTGCAAGGACGCCGTGCCATCATCATGGGCATGACCAGCGAAAAGGGATTCGAGAAGATTTCTGCCAAAGTGCCTTTGAAAGAAATGTCGAGCTACTCTACCGCGCTTAGCTCAATCACCGGCGGACGCTCTTCGTTCACCATGAAGTTCGCTTCTTACGAACTCGTTCCTGGCGACGTTCAAGAAAAACTCCTCAAGGCTTACGAAGAAAGTCAAGACGAAGATTAACATCCAATCCTTAGATAACATCTACCCTTTCAGCCATATACATCTCAACCATGTATATGGCTGATTTTCATTTATTTCTCCCATCATTTGCCACACGATTCGCCTCTATTTCCTGCTTTTTCGTATTTTTCACACATTTTATTTGCAAAAACTTTTGCTTTTTACATTTTTTTGTTAATTTTGCACCGAGTGTTAATTAACAATTTAGCATAATATTATAAAAATTTTCATGGCACATTAAACATTTTCAATGTTTTTTTGTCTAAATAATATTACGAGCAAACTTAATTCATAGTTTTCAAACCAAAACAAGCTAACGCAGGAGGACAGCAACATGAAGAAATCAATCATTTGGCTTCTAACCATAGTGATGGCATGTGCATTCATAGGTTTTATATATGTGCAAATCACATATATGGAAAACATGATTGAGATGCGCAATGCGCAGTTCTCCGAATCGGTGATGCGCAGCCTCAACAGCGTTTCGCAGCAACTCGAGCAAGACGAAACAAAATATTTCCTCGAAGAGGACATCGCCGACCTTGGCGTGCTCTATCCCAACGCCACTAACAGCGATTTCTCCTACACCATCCCTGCAAGCGACGGCACATCTAAACTGCTCATCAGAGGCAACCTCAACAGTGTGAAGGTGAAAAAAACCGACACCGACCAAGAGCAGATAAGCAAAAGCTTCAAGGACAAATATCAAAGCGTGCAAGAAACTCTCAAAGGTCAATACCTCTACCAAAAGGGCTTGCTCAACGAGGTGATACTGAACATCCTCAGTCAATCAAGCAACCGCCCCATTGAGGAACGTGCCGACTCAAGCACCGTAAACACCTACCTACACCAGCAACTGCAAAGCAACGGACTCGACATTCCATTTGAGTTCGCACTCATCAACCGCACTTCCGGATTAATCTACAAATCCAACGGCTACGAACCCGACAACTCCTCGGAGCGAAACACCTACACCCAAGTGCTGTTTCCCAACGACCCGATTGGCAAAATGACTTACCTCAGCGTCACTTTCCCAACCAAGAAGAACATCATAATATCATCAATACGATTTATGATTCCTTCGTTTGTGCTTTCGTTCATCCTGCTTGTGATTTTCATTGTCACAATCACCATCGCATTCAGGCAAAAACGCCTCACCGAGATGAAGAACGACTTCATTAACAACATGACGCACGAGTTCAAAACCCCAATATCAACCATATCGCTCGCCGCACAAATGCTCAACGACGACAGCGTGCGCAAAAGCCCGTCGATGCTGCAACACATCTCCGGCGTGATCAACGACGAAACCAAGCGACTGCGTTTCCAGGTTGAAAAGGTGCTGCAAATGTCGATGTTCAACCGCCAGAAGGCAACATTGAAGCTCCAAGACGTTGATGCCAACGCGCTAATCGACAACGTGGTGCACACCTTCAAAATCAAGGTGGAAAAATACGGAGGTTCAATCGAAACAAAGCTTGACGCCGAAGACCCAATTGTAAACGTCGACGAGATGCACTTCACAAACGTGATATTCAACCTGCTCGACAATGCAGTGAAATATCGCAAAGAAGACACCCCGCTGCTGCTTAAGGTGAGCACACGAAACATTGCTGATGAAAAAATTCAAATCACCATCAGCGACAACGGCATCGGCATCAAAAAAGAAGATTTAAAACGAATATTCGAAAAGTTCTATCGCGTTTCCACCGGAAACCGCCACGACGTGAAAGGATTCGGACTCGGCTTGGCTTATGTTCACAAGATGATTACCGAACTAAAGGGTCAAATCGAAGTCACCAGCGAATACAACAAAGGTTCAGATTTTATAATTACACTACCACTAATAAAATAAAAATAATAGAATTATGGAAGAAAGAGTTAGAATTTTACTATGCGAGGACGACGAAAACCTCGGCATGCTCCTGCGCGAATATCTTCAAGCAAAGGGCTTCAACGCCGACCTCTTTGCCGACGGTGAAAGCGGCTACAAAGCATTCCTCAAGGGCAAATACGACCTGTGCGTGCTCGACGTGATGATGCCTAAAAAAGACGGATTCCAACTGGCTCAAGAAATACGCACCGTTATAAGCGATGTACCCATCATTTTCCTTACCGCAAAATCGCTTAAAGAAGACATCCTCGAAGGCTTTAAAATCGGAGCCGACGACTATATCACCAAGCCTTTCAGCATGGAAGAACTGGTGTTCCGCATCGAAGCCATCTTGCGCCGCGTTAAGGGCAAGAAAGGCAAAGAAATCACCATGTACAAGATTGGCAAATTCACCTTCGACACCCAGAAGCAAGTGCTCATGATTGACGACACTGCCACCAAGCTCACCACCAAGGAATCGGAACTGCTGAGCCTGCTCTGCGCTCACGTCAACGAGATTCTTGAACGCAACTTCGCCCTGAAGACCATTTGGATTGACGACAACTACTTCAACGCCCGAAGCATGGACGTATACATCACCAAGCTTCGCAAGCACCTCAAAGCCGACCCGTCAATCGAAATCATCAACATCCACGGCAAAGGCTACAAACTCATTGCTCCCGAAATCGAAGCTAAAGCCAAATAAGCTGCTCTATAAGCCAACGATTTTAACATAGCACCCATAATGCAATATCCAATCATCTTGGATATTGCATTATTTGTTTTCTTTCACTATTTTTGCAGTGAAATAAATAAAAGCACCGTAAAACATGAAGCTACTTTTCGGAATCTACCAATACCTCATTGCATTCCCTATACTGGTAGTGCTGACCATCATCACCGCCATACTCACACTCATTGGCAGTCCTCTTTTCAGCCATCAATGGTGGGGATACTATCCGCCTCGCATATGGGCAAAATGCTGGTGCATTCTAATGTTTGTCAAAGTTGAAGTACGCAACCGCGAGCTCATCGATGCCGACTCAGCCTATGTGTTTGTTGCCAATCATCAAGGCGCCTACGACATCTTTGCAATCTACGGCTACCTCAACCACAACTTCAAGTGGATGATGAAAAAAAGCCTTCAAAACATACCTTTCGTGGGATTGGCATGCATCGCTGCCGGTCACATTCTCGTCGACCGCTCATCGCCTTCGGCAATCGCAAAAACAATGGACACTGCACGCAAACGCCTTGCAAACGGAATGTCGCTCGTGATTTTCCCCGAAGGCTCGCGCTGCATCGACGGCAAATTGCAACGCTTCAAGCGCGGTGCCTTTAAGCTCGCCACCGACTTCAACCGCCCCATTGTGCCTGTCAGCATTGACGGCTCGTTCAACATCATGTCAAAAAAGGCTCATTCAATCAATCCCGGCAAAATCACTCTCACCATCCACCACCCAATCGAGCCATCAAACGACATGGAAGCCATTATGCAGCAAAGCTACGATGCCATAAAATCGGCTCTCCCCGAATGACATATTAGCATTTTTTACTTAGCTCAACATATATGAAACCAATTATCTATTTCATTTTGGTTGTTGCCTCAATGTTTTCAACAGCAATGTGCGCGAATGCACAAAACAGATTTGATAAAGCGGATAAATGTTCAAGATTTCAGCTCAAATCACGCTACTATATTTCCAACAACAACGTCTTTTTCAACGGAGTATTAATTTCAGGTGCATCGGCAAGTAGTTTCCGAATCCTTGGCGACTGCTACTCAAAAGACTCATGGAACGTGTATTTCTGTGCGCATAAAGTTACCGGCGCATCGCCAAGCAGTTTTCAATTGATTGGCGACGAGTACGCTAAAGACTCATGGAACGTATATTTCTGCGGAGACAAGATTGCTGGTGCATCGCCGAGCAGCTTTCAATTGATTGGCGACGGATACGCTAAGGACTCGTGGAACATATTTTTCTGCGGAGACAAGATTGCCGGTGCATCGCCAAGCAGTTTTCAATTGATTGGCGACGGATACGCTAAAGACTCATGGAACGTATATTTCTGCGGAGACAAGATTGCCGGCGCATCGCCGAGCAGTTTTCAATTGATTGGCGACGGATACGCTAAGGACTCGTGGAACGTGTATTTCTGTGGCAAAAAAATCCCCAACGCCTCGCCAAGCAGTTTCAGAATCATAAATTAGCAGACAGTTTCGCGTTGCAGCCCAAAATATCAGCATTGTTTTATGCAACGCTCATCACCATTTAGCAAATTTATATAAGAAAATTTCTTATTTTTTCACGGATAGCATTGTTTATAATAAAAAATATAGTTAACTTTGCACTCGCAAAACAAAAGCAACATTGCCTAGTGGTGTAATGGTAGCACTTCGGATTCTGGTTCCGCCTGTGAGGGTTCGAGTCCTTCCTAGGCAACAATAAGGCTCTTAATCGGAGCCTTATTTTTTTGCCCCTAAACAAACATGTTTGCCACACTGAAAAAATGGGATGCACCTTGCCGATGCACCCCACTATTATTCTCTACAAAGCTTTCGCTTACATTATGCCGCGTTCACGCAGCTTTAACTGCCAGTTCCATGCGCTGCGCATAGTGTCCTCGATTGTGGCTTGCGCTTTCCAGCCAAGAATCTTGTTGGCGCGCGATGGGTCACCCCACACCTTCTCAATGTCGCCTGCACGACGCTCAACCACCTGATATGGCACCTTAACGCCAGTGGCACGCTCAAACGCTGTGATGAGTTCCATAACCGACAATCCGCGGCCGGTGCCAAGGTTGTAGATTTCAAGGGCATCACCATCCTTTTCAAGCATGCGGTCAACTGCACAAACGTGAGCCTTTGCAAGGTCAACCACGTTGATGAAGTCGCGAATGCAATAACCGTCAGGGGTATTATAGTCATTGCCAAACACATTGAGCTGCTTGCGTATGCCTATGGCTGTTTGTGTCAAGTAAGGAATAAGGTTTTGAGGAACGCCATTTGGCAATTCGCCGATTTCGGCACTTGGATGAGCACCAACCGGGTTGAAATAACGCAGAATCACGCTCTTGATTGCAGCACCCGAGTTGATGAAATCGGTGATGATTTCCTCCGAAATCTGCTTGGTGTTGCCATAAGGCGAAGTAGCCTTTTTGATTGGCGACTCTTCAGTAACCGGGTTAACATCCGGCTCGCCATATACGGTGCACGACGACGAGAACACAAAACCTTTCACGCCAAATTCCGGCATAAGTTCAAGCAGATTGGTGAGCGTGTTGAGGTTGTTGCGATAATAGAGCAACGGCTTCTGCACCGATTCGCCCACTGCCTTGCTGGCAGCAAAGTTTATGATGGCGTTAATGCCAGGATTTTCCTCAAACAAGCGGCGAAGAGTGTTGATGTCGGTGCAATCGCCCTCAACGAACACCGGACGCTTACCCGAAATCTTTTCAATACCGTCGAGTACCTCGATGTTGCTGTTCGAAAGATTGTCAATCACCACCACCTCATAGCCGGCAGCATGCAATTCAACCACTGTGTGTGAACCGATGTAACCTGTGCCACCGGTCACCAAAATTTTGCCTTTCATTGTAGATTCGAAATATATGTTATACGATTAGTTTATTTATGAATATTCTTGGTTAATGCCTATGTTGCAAAGTTAGTGATAATTGTCAGATGAACGCACAATAAATTGAACAAATATTGCTGTTTAATCGTGAATTTCGTTATAAAATGCTATCTTTGTGTAACGAAAACAAATTACGGAATAAGGTAAGAAACAAAAAGCTATTAGATGAAAGTATCAGAAATAATCTCGGGATTGAAGCAACCGGGATTTTCATTTGAGGTGCTTCCGCCATTGAAAGGCAAAGGCATCGAGCAGATTTTCAAAAACATCGACCGCCTGCGTGAGTTCAACCCTTTATACATCAACATCACCACTCACCGCAGCGAAATGATATATCGCAGCACTGCCGACGGGCTGTACGAACGCGTGTCGCAACGCAATCGCCCGGGCACCGTGGCTGTGGCTGCAGCCATTCAGCAGCGCTACAACATCACCGCTGTGCCTCACCTCATTTGCAGCGGCTTCTCGAAGATTGAAACCGAATATGCGCTTATCGACCTCAACTTCTTGGGCATCAACAACCTGCTTGTGCTGCGTGGCGACAAAGCCAAGCACGACAATCGCTTTGTGCCTAACGAGAACGGCTACAGCCACGCCATTGAGCTTGCCCGCCAGGTGAACAACTTCAACCGCGGCTTCTTCGTCGACGGCACAAATATGGATATCATTACCGACAAACCATTTGCCTACGGCGTTGCCGGCTACCCCGAGAAGCACGAAGAAGCTCCTAACGAGGAAATCGACATGATGTTCCTAAAGCAAAAAGTGGATATGGGCGCCGATTATATTGTCACACAAATGTGCTTCGATAATGCAAAGATTTACCGATTCATTGAGCGTTGCCGCGAAGCTGGCATCAACGTGCCCATTGTTCCGGGGCTGAAGCCTATCGTGAACCTCAATCAGCTGACCATGCTGCCCAAAACATTCCGCGTTGATTTGCCAAACGAATTGGCGCTCGAGCTTGTGAAATGCAAAGACGACGTTCATGCAAAACAGGTGGGCGTGGAATGGTGTGCCATGCAGGCAAAAGACCTCTATGAACACGGCATCAAGTCGGTGCACTTCTATTCGCACAACGCCACCGAGAGCGTGCGCAAAGTGCTTGAAGCAATATTTTGATTGAGCAGCCTCGCAACAACACTCTTAAAACACCCTTTTTTCTGCAATGAAGTTTAAAGATATAATAGGCAACGAACAGGCTATTCAGCAACTGCGAAACATGGTCGACCACGACCGCATACCACATGCGCTGCTACTTATGGGCGAAGCTGGAGTGGCAAAACTGGCTCTCGCTCAAGCTTTTGCGCAATATGTTCACTGCGAGAACCACATCAACGGCGACTCGTGCGGCGTGTGTCCATCGTGCTTGCAGCATCAGTCGTACAACCACGTCGACACGTTCTTCTCCTTTCCAATCTTCAAAAAAGGCACCACCACCTATTGCGACGATTACCTCGACGACTGGAAGAAATTCCTGAGCGAAAACCCCATAGAGAACTACGAGCGATGGCTCACCATCATAAAAAACGATAACGGGCAACCCAGCATATTCACCACCGAAAGCGACGCCATCATTCGCAAAATGAGCCTTACTGCCTATTCGTCGAAATATAAGATTCACATCATGTGGCTGCCCGAAAAAATGCAACCGCAATGTGCCAACGCTCTGCTGAAAATAATCGAGGAGCCATACCACGACTCGCTGTTTGTGCTGGTGAGCAACAGCTATCAGGACATTCTGCCCACTATATTCTCGCGTACGCAGCGCATTGAGCTCAAGCGCCCTTCAACGCCGCAAATTGCCGACTATCTGGTGGCAAAATACGGCATGGACCGCCAAGATGCTCTCGCCTACGCCGCACCTGCCGATGGTAACATATCGCTGGCTGAAAACTCTTTGAAGAAAAACAACGAGAATGCCGCTTTCCACGAAAAATTCACCCAATTGATGCGCCTGGCTTACAGCGTCGACCTGAAAAGCCTTCGCGACTGGTCGGTGGAGGTGAGCGACTACAAACGCGAAAAAATTTGCCGATTTCTGCAATATGCAAGCCGAATGGTGCGCGAAAACTACATCTACAACCTTCACATCGCCGAGTTGAACTACCTCACTCGCGAAGAAGAACAATTCAGTATGCGATTCTCGCCGTTCATCAACGAACTAAACGTGCAAGGAATCTCCGACGAACTCAACAAGGCCGAAATCGACATCCGCGGCAATGCCAACGGCAAAATCGTGTTGTTCGATTTGGCAATTAAGATGACTGTTCTCATCAAAAAGAAACGATAACATACAAAAAGAGAAAAATAGTTGAATTAAAAAAACGGACTTTATCATGCAGAAACCATTTCTGAAATTCTTAGCCGAGCAATATGCCAGCTGCCCCGACTTGTGCGAATACTGCTTTGTGTTTCCTAACCGCCGCGCAGGCAAGTTTTTTGCAAAAGAACTTGGCGAAGTGTTGACGTCAACCATACTCACGCCCGAAATCACCACCATCGACGGCTTTGTGACCGACCTCACCGACGCCATCGAGGCTAACCGCATCGAGTCGCTTGTGATTCTGTTTAACGCCTACAAGCAGCTCGACCCCGACAGCACCACCACTTTCGACCGCTTTGCCCATTGGGGCGACGTAATACTCAACGACTTCGGCGACATCGACCGATATATGGTGGATGCCCGTCAGGCGTTTTTCAACATCTCCGAGCTGAAAGAAATCAAGTCGAACTATCTCACCAAGGAGGTGAAAGAAGTGCTGAGCCACTTTTTCAATATGCGTTTTGCCCCCGACGACGAGGAGCACTTCTGGCAACACATAAGCACCAACAATGGCGAAGTGGAAATTAAAAAAGATTTCATATCCATTTGGCATCTGCTTTGGCCTCTCTACAACAAGTTTATTGACGAGTTAAACGCCCATCACCTCACATATAACGGCAAGAAATATCGCGACGCTGCCACCAAGGCGCGCGCTATGCACCCAGGCGAATTTGAGTTTAAGCGCTATGTGTTTGCCGGATTCAACATGCTGTCGGTGTCGGAGTACGAACTGTTCAAGGCAATGAAAACCAAAGGCATAGCCGATTTCTATTGGGATTACAACTCGCCCTGCTTCGGCACTCCCACCAACAAGGCAACCCGTTTCATGAGCGAATATGTTCGCGAGTTCCCTCAGCCCAATACCGAGCCTCGCAACGAATCGATGCCACAAAACATCTATGCCGCAGGTGTGCCCTCAAACTATGCCCAGGCTCGCTATGCCGCATCAATAATCAAGAATCTGGTGGACAAAGGCATGACCAACAGGCAAGATGCCATCGACACGGCAATTGTGCTGCCCGACGAATCGCTGTTTATGCCTGTGCTAAAATCGATTGGCACCGACGTGGTGGACAAAATAAACATCACCATGGGGCTGTCGATTCGCCATTCAAGCATATCGTCGCTCATGAGCCTCATCGCGCGAATGCACTTCCAAGCCAAGTCGGTGAATGGAGTGTGGAGCTATTTCCATGCCGACGTGAAAGATGTGCTTCTGCATCCATTAGTAAAATTCTTCAACCACGACGAAGCCACCACACTAATCAACCACATAAACTGGCACAACAGCTATCAAGTGACATACGACACCATAGCCGAGTTTGCCCCTAATCTTGCACCTTTGTTCACCGTGGTTAAAGACCTCACGCTGAGCGAAATCGAGCAATACATCACCTCCATTCTCGATTTCACTCGCAAAGTGTACGAGCAGAAGCTGCAATTGGAAAAAGGCACCAACACAACCTCATCTGACAACAACGATAGCGACATCTCAAAAAGCACCGTCAATGTGGAGCAAGCATTCCTCAACAGCTACTACGATGCACTGTCACAGCTGCACGATGCCCTAACAAATTTCAACGTACTGGGCTCTTCGGAAAAAGTCGACATCAACACCTTCTGTTTTTTGCTCGACCGTCTGGTGGCAGGCACCAAGGTGGCTTTCGAAGGCGAACCACTTGGTGGACTGCAAGTGATGGGCATCCTCGAAACCCGATGCCTCGACTTCAAAAACCTCGTCATAATGTCGATGAACGAGCGCGTTTTCCCTCGCAAGCACTTCACCAAATCGTTCATCCCGCAGCGCCTGCGCCGTGCATTCGGCATGTCAACCATCGAGCATCAGGAATCGATGTACGCCTACTATTTCTATCGAATGATAAGCCGTGCCGAAAACGTGTTTTTGCTCTACGATTCGCGCACACAAAGCCTTGGCTCGGGCGAAAAGTCGCGTTTCATTAGCCAGCTCGACACGTTATTCAACAACGACTGTCGTGTCAACACCGTTTTCCCGAAGCTCGAAATCACGGCGCCAAACAAGAATCCAATAGTAGTGCGCAAGGACGAACGCATTATGCAACTAATCAATGCATTTGCCACCCAAGCTCCCGTAAACGATGCTCCTGCCTACCAAGAAAGCAAAATCAAATACCTGTCGGCACACAGCATCAACACCTATATCGATTGTCCGCTGCGTTTCTATCTGCGTTATGTTGAAGGCCTTGCCGAAATCGACCCGGTTTCCGAATTCATGGAAGCGTCAACCTTTGGCACTATCGTGCACAATACAATTCAGCAGCTATACCCCGACGGCACCACCATCGACGAGGCTTTCATCGACAATCTGCTGAAACAAACCAACAGCACAATACAAGATGCGATTATTGCCAACATCAATCACATCTTCCTGCATAAGCCCGAGGGATGCCTCGACGAACTCATAGGCGAAAGCATGCTCAAATACGACGTCATCTACGAATTCATTCGTCGCATTCTCAATCACGACAAAGAATTAATTAAGGAATACGGCAACATCAACTACATTCAAGGCGAAAAACGCCTCGAGTGCAGCCTGCCGCTGGCTGGCGGCAAGCAATTCAACCTCACTTTCACCATCGACCGCCTCGACAGCATAACAATAAACGGGCACGCCGTCTATCGCGTGGTCGACTACAAAACCGGCAAAGACAAAGTGGGCACCAATAATCTCACAAGCCTCTTCAACCCCAATGCCACCGATAGGCCTCATGCCATCCTCCAGCTTATGCTCTACTGCAATGCTCTTGCACAGGACCCAGAATATTGCGACAAAACACTCATGCCCGTCATCTACAGTCTGCTCGAAATCAACAGTTCGGGAATGTCAATCGACAAAAAGCAAATCACCTACCCCGACGCCGACCCCGATGGCGTAAACTCGCAATTCTACAATCAGTTGCAAGACGTTTTGCTCGAGCTGTTCGACCCCTCGCAGCCATTCAGGCAAACCACCAACGAAGACAATTGCAAATACTGCAAATTCAAAGACTTCTGCCATCGCGAATGATTTTGTAATACGAAGATTATATATAAATTGCGATGAAAGCGCCGAAGGTGCTTCACTATGCTTAACCGCTGGTGTAGCGCATACGCAAAAATGTTGAAGATGAGAATAATGCGAATAATTTTGTAATACGAAGAATATTTTGTAACTTTGCACCGCTTTTTTAAGACCCGTGTGATGGGAAATTAAGGAGCAAAACACTTAATTTTTAGTAACACAATTCAATTTTTCACAAATGAAAACTTTCGCATTAACAGCTGCGCCAAGAACTAACCTTGGCAAGAAAGCTACAAAGGCACTGCGTGCCGAAGGCAAAATCCCTGCCGTAATTAATGGCGGCGAAGTAGTAACCCTTCCTTACGAAGGCGCACTCAAAGAAGGTCAAAAGGTGGTTGAAATCGCCGAAAACAAGTCGGCTAACACCAAGAAAGCCATCATCACAACCGATGTAGTTATCAACAAGGAAGATGTTCGCAAGCTCATCTACACTCCTGAAATCTTCGTTATTGACCTCACCGTAAACGGCGAAACCAAGAAGGCCGTTTTGAAGGACATCCAATTCCACCCTGTAACCGACGAAATTCTTCACATCGACTTCCTCGAAGTGAACGAAAACAAGCCTGTTGTTATGGAAGTTCCTGTTGCTCTCGAAGGTCACGCCGAAGGTGTTAAGGCTGGTGGTAAGCTCACATTGAGCATGAAGAAGCTCAAAGTTAAGGCTATCTACAACGCTATCCCTGAAAAGATTGTTGTTAACATCGACAACATCAAGCTTGGTCAATCTCTCAAGGTTGGTGCTCTGCACTACGAAGGCCTCGAACTCATCAACTCGAAGAACGCCGTTGTTTGCGCTGTTCAATTGACTCGTGCCGCTCGTGGTCAACAAGCTGCTCAAGGCTAATATTCTTTAAACCTCAAAAAAGGATTATTGCCTGAGAAATGAAATATCTGATTGTAGGGCTGGGTAACATTGGCAGCGAATACCAAGACACCCGCCACAACATAGGATTCACAGTATTGGATGCCTTTGCACAGGCATCCAATATTTCTTTCACCACACAGCGCTATGGCGACGTGGCTGAGATGAGGCTCAAAAACCAGCAATTGGTGCTGCTCAAGCCATCAACCTACATGAACCTCAGCGGCGAGGCTGTGCGCTACTGGAAGCAGAAAGAAAACATTCAGCTCGAAAACATTCTCGTGGTGGTTGACGACATCGCACTGCCCTTTGGCGCCATACGCATCAAGCCCAAAGGCAGCGACGGCGGTCACAACGGGCTCAAGAACATTGCCCAGCTGCTGCAAACGCCCAACTTTGCACGTCTACGTTTCGGCGTGGGCAACGATTTCCCTCAAGGCGGACAAATCGACTATGTGCTGGGGCACTTCGATGCCGAACAGCGCACTGCCATGCCCGAACGTGTGAGCATCGCTGTCGACGCCATCAAAGCATTCTGCCTCTCGGGTGCGGCTTTTGCCATGAACAACTTTAATAACAAATAATTGCATTATGGCAAACGACCAACGAGTGGACAAATGGCTGTGGGCAATGCGCATCTTCAAGACGCGCTCTATTGCCACCGATGCCTGCAAAAAAGGTAGAGTGATGGTTGACGGCGTTAGCGTGAAACCGTCGCGCCTAATACACGTGGGCGACACCATTGCCGTGCGCAAGCCGCCTATTACCTACACATTCCGCGTGCTTGCCCTTGCGCCTAACCGACTCGGCGCTAAGCTCGTGCCAAACTATCTCGAAAACATCACTTCGCCCGACCAATATCAATTGCTCGAAATGGTGAAGATTAGCGGTTTCATCGATAGGCAAAAGGGACTGGGCAGACCAACGAAAAAAGACGGCAGAGAATTGCAGAAATTCACACAAGAGGCGTACTTCGGATTCGACGATTTCATGGACGATGACGACGACGACGATGACGACGACGACGATGACGACGACCTCGGATTCGACTACTACGACAACAACAATCGATGAGGATTAAAACTGCTGCACATGCGCAGAGCTTTAATCCTCATTTTTTCATTTTTAAGATGCCCACTCCTTGCAAGAAATTACACCATGCCATAACCATACCGTGCCGAAAACTAATATAATTGTTGTTAAAAATCATCTGTTTTCTATTGCCAAAAGATTAACTATTGTTATCTTTGCCATAGATGAAAGCGTTGCTTCGCATATTATATTGTGTAGTTGCCCTTGTGTTTCTGGCTTGCACAATCGTTCAATTCCATCATCACGACGATGACGGATGCTTGTGTATGCACATGCATTTGCATGAGGCAGCTGCCTTCAATCAAGGATGTGCGTCGTGTCACGGCGTTAACCTGTCGAGCACGCACAACCATGCCGGCGAGAGCGAATGTTCGCTTCACTTGAGCGACACCGAAGTTTCTAATATCAATAACATCCCGTCAAGCAGTCACAGCACCACTCATTCACACACAGCATTGTGTGCAGTGCTATGTGCTTGCCTGTCTACATTAAATCTGTTTGAACCCGAGCATACATCGTGGCAAACAATCGCCGTAATTGGCAACGTCACAGCCATAAGTGGGCTTTGTTGGGCTCTTCGTGCCCCTCCTGTGGCATAAATCACCAAATTAGTTCTTCTTGCAATTCCCTTGTGCAAGCATTTGCTTGCACCCATAGCATATTACAGGGGGATAAACTATTTGCATCTACACACACTGCAACCTCACATCAAGCGTGTGTAATGCGCATCATCAATCCAAACGTAATTAACCAAAAAAGCATAATATGAAAACTCTATTAAAATCAATCATCACATGCGCATCTCTGGTTATTTTCATGGCATGTTCAGGCAGCGACAACCACGGCCATGACCATGAAGGCGCTCACGAGCATGAGCATGAACACAGCGAGGCTCATGAACATCAACACGGCGAATCACACGAACACAGCGAGGACGAACACGAGCACAACAAAGGCGGGGCGTCGAACGAAATTACACTTTCGCCGGAGCAAGCCAAGCAATTTGGCGTGAAGAGCATTGAAGTGAAAAAAGGCTCGTTCCACGAAACCATAAAGGTATCGGGGCAAATCGTTGGCGCACAAGGCGACGAATACACCGTAGTGGCTTCGTCGGCTGGCATGGTTAAGCTTCGCAAATCGGTGGCTGTAGGCTCACACGTCGGGGCCGGACAAGCCATTGCCTCCATATCGGCTAAAAATATGGTTGGCGGCGACGCCAACGAGCAGGCACGAATAATCTATAACAACGCTAAGCGCGAACTCGAACGACTTAAACCGCTCTACGAGGACAAAATTGTCACCGCACGCGACTATAACACTGCTCTCGAAAACTACGAGCGTGCCAAAGCAGCCTGCTCATCTGGCTCGGGCAGCGGCGTTGCCACTACTGCAATTTCGGGCACAGTGATTGCTTTGAATGTGGTCGACGGACAATTTGTGGAAGCAGGCGAAGTGATTGCCAAAGTGAGTAAGAATGCCCGCCTGTTGCTGCGCGCCGATTTGCCGGCTTCGTTTGCTGCTAAAGTGCAAAACATTAGCAGTGCCAACTTTCGCACGTCGTCGAGCAGTGAGATGTATTCACTGAGTCAACTCGGCGGACGTCGCATCTCCGCTGGCACCGTTGCTGCCGCTCAACCCGGCTATATTCCTGTTTGCTTCGAGTTTGCCAACAACGGAACTCTTGTGAGCGGTTCGTTTGCCGAAGTCTATCTGATTGGCGCCGACCGCAGCAACACCATTGCTGTGCCTGTAAAGGCGCTCACCGAGGAACTTGGCTCGTTCTTCGTTTACGTGCAGCTCGACGACGAGTGTTATGCCAAGCGTCGCGTTGAACCAGGCATCAGCGACGGGTGCAATATCGAGATTCTCTCAGGGCTGAACGAGGGCGAGAAAGTGGTTGCCGAAGGTGCAATGATAATTAAGCTTGCCGGCAACAGTGGTGCCATTCCTAGTCACTCGCACGAACACTAAAAACAGTCATCCACCACCATTTTTCACGATTTAAAGATTAATGAATCATGCTTAACAAAATCATAAAATTCTCGCTCCACAATCGCATGCTGGTGCTGCTGTTGACGTTGCTGGTGCTTGTTGGCGGCATATTCGTGGCAAAGAACACCGAAGTCGATGTGTTCCCCGACCTGAATGCTCCAACTGTCACCGTTATGACCGAAGCACCAGGCTTTGCGCCCGAAGAGGTGGAGCGCACTGTCACATTTCCAATCGAAACAGCGCTGAACGGTGCCACCGACGTGCGACGTGTGCGCTCAACATCCACTCCGGGTTTCTCAATAGTGTGGGTTGAGTTCGACTGGGGCACCGACATCTATCGGGCTCGTCAGATTGTGTCGGAAAAAATCACCACCGTTGCTTCGCAGCTGCCCGAAGGCATAAACACTCCGGTGCTCGGACCTCAATCGTCAATCTTGGGCGAAATGATAATCATCGGGCTAACGGCAGAAAACACATCGATGCTCGACCTTCGCACCATAGCCGACCGCAACATCACGCCTCGCCTGCTGGCGCTGGGCGGAGTGTCGCAGGTGTCGGTGATTGGCGGCGACGTAAAGGAGTATCAAATTCTGCTCAACACCGAGAAGATGAAGTTCTTCGACGTTAGCCTGCAGGAAGTGCTCGACGCCACTAATGGAATCAACAATAACGCCGGCGGCGGCATACTCTATGAATATGGCAACGAATACACCATAAAGGGCGACATCAACACCACCAACCTCAACGAGATTGCCACCTCGGTTATCCGTAGCGACCAACGTGGCACAGTGCTAATTAGCGACGTTGCCACAGTGAAAGTGGGCGCAAAAACCCCGGTGCTCGGCGTAGGCTCCGAAAAAGGCAAACCGGCGGTACTTATCACTGTCACCAAACAACCATCTACCGACACTAATGCCCTCACCGACAAGATTGTGGATTGCCTCGACGACGTGAAATCTACCCTGCCCGCCGATGTGGCAATTTCTACCGACACGTTCCGTCAAAGCAATTTCATCAACAACTCAATCGACAACATACAAAATTCGCTCATCGAAGGCGCATTGTTTGTGGTGATTATTCTGTTCTTGTTCCTCATGAACACCCGCACTACACTCATCTCGGTAGTGGCACTGCCGCTGTCAGTGCTGGTTGCAATCATCATTCTGCACTACATGGGCTCAACCATCAACACCATGACACTTGGTGGTTTGGCAATTGCCATTGGTTCGCTGGTTGATGATGCCATCGTCGACGTTGAGAACGTGTATAAGCGCATTCGCGAAAACCTTGCACTGCCTAAGGAAGAGCAGTTGCCACTCATCAAAGTGGTGTACAACGCATCTGCCGAAGTGCGCACACCAATTTTCAACTCCACGCTCATCATCATAGCCAGCTTCCTGCCTCTGTTCTTCCTTTCGGGTATGGAAGGCCGTATGTTGGTGCCTCTGGGTGTGGCATTCATCGTGGCTTTGATGGCGTCAACCATAGTAGCACTCACCGTCACTCCGGTGCTTTGCAGCTTCTTGCTCGGCAAAAAGGGTTCGCACCCGAAAGAGGCTTTCATCACTCGCAAAATGAAAGCCGGCTACGAAAAAGCCTTAGCTTGGAGTATATGCCATAAGCGCCTTGTGCTCGGCACTACAGCAGCATTGTTCGTGGTTTCGCTCGGACTGTTCTTCACACTCGGACGCAGCTTCTTGCCGTCGTTCAACGAAGGCTCGTTCACTATCAACGTGAGCACTCTGCCGGGTGTCTCGCTCGAAGAATCCGACAAGATAGGCCGCGAAGCCGAACGACTGTTGCTTTCGATTCCTGAAATCAACACCACCGCCCGCAAAACCGGTCGTGCCGAGCTTGCCGAACACTCTTTTGGTGCCAACGTGTCGGAAATCGAAGCTCCTTACACCCTCAACGGACGCTCTAAAAAGGAACTTGCACGAGAAATCAGAGAAAAACTCAGCAAAATACCGGGAACGACAATCGAAATCGGTCAACCAATTTCACACCGCATCGATGCCATGCTTTCCGGTTCAAAGGCACAGATAGCCATCAAGGTGTTTGGCGACGACCTGTCGGCACTCTACTCCATTGGCAATAACATAAAGAATGTGATTTCAGGCGTAGATGGCATTGTCGATGCCAATGTTGAGCAACAAGTCGACCGCCCGCAGCTGCGCATCACGCCGCGACGCGCCATCATGGCTAAATATGGTGTCACTATGGCTCAGTTCAAGCAAATGCTCAACACGGCTCTGTCAGGCGAGGTGGTGTCGCAGGTATACAGCGACGGGTTGCCTTACGACCTAACCGTGCGCCTTGCCGACGACGAGCGTGGCACCATCGAGGCTCTGCGCAACATTGCCATCGACACAAACCTTGGCAAAGTGCCTTTGCAGGAGATTGCCGATATCGTATCGACAAGCGGACCTAACGGCATTAGCCGCGAAAACGTGAGCCGCCGAATTCTGGTTTCGGCTAACATCGACGGTCGCGACTTGCGAGGCGCTGTCAACGACATAAAAGAAGCCATCAACAGCAAAATCAAGCTGCCCGAAAACTACTATATTGTTTACGGCGGACAGTTCGAAAGCGAAGAACGCGCCACACGCACGCTTGCCATCGCTTCGTTGGCTGCGCTGTTTGTTGTGTTCATGTTGCTTTTCCATGAGTTCCGCGACGTGTCACTTTCGCTCATCATTTTGCTTAACCTGCCTTTGGCTATGATTGGAGGCATTCTCATTCTGGTGCTCACCGGCGGCGAGCTCAACATTCCTGCCACAATTGGATTCATCTCACTGCTTGGCATTTCAACGCGCAACGGCATGCTTCTGATTTCGCGCTACTGCCACCTGCAAGAACAAGGAGTCAACCTCGACCAACGCATAGCTAAAGGCTCCGCCGACCGTCTGCCGCCTATCATAATGACTGCCCTGACATCGGCACTGGCGCTCATCCCGCTGGCGCTCAAATCGAGCCTGCCGGGCAACGAAATTCAAAGCCCAATGGCTATTGTCATACTCGGCGGTTTGTTCTCTGCCACACTGCTTAACGTGTTTGTCGTTCCAATCATCTACAAAATCACTCAACAAAGAAAAGGAGAAAAATAATGATTAAACATATTGCTATTCTTGCAGCCGCTTTGGTTTTATCCTCGGCTCACGCCATCACCATCGACGATGTGCTCACCCAGGTGAAGCAAAATAACACGCAACTCAAGGCTGCCGGCGCTCGGCTCGATGCCGACCAAAAAAATTTGAAATCGAGCAACAACCTGCCCGACCCCGAGGTGGGTGGCGCCTATCTGTTTGGCAAAGGTCCGCTTGACGACAAATGGGAAATAGGCATCAGCCAACAAGTAGAATGGCCGGGCGTCTACAGCGCTCGCTCAAATGCTGCCGACGCCTTCATAAGCGCTTTGCAGCACGGCTATTCTGCCGAGCAACTCGAAGTGCTGGCGCAGGCTCGCTCGCTTTGCATCGACATTGTGGGCTACAACAATCTCATACAATTCAACCAAGGTGTGCTCAACAATCTCAACCGCCTTTTCGACACCTACAACAAAGCTCTCGCTCACGGCGAAGTAAGCATTATCGACGTGAACAAGCTTAAAATCGAGCGACTACTCATGCAACAGAAAATCGATGAAGCAACCTCGCTGCGCACAGCTGCCGTGGAGCAGCTGAAGGGCATCAACGGCGGCATTGACATAGCCGGTGCCGAATCTATCAACACCTATGCCCCTCTGCCTTTGCTTTCGCTCGAGCAGCATCTCACGCAAGCACGTTCGTCTTCGCCGCTGCTTGCCAAGCAAAATGCCTTGGTCACTGCCCAATCGAAAAACGCAACTGCCACTGCCCGACAGGCGCTGCCGTCGCTCAGCCTTGGCTATCGCCACGTTTGCGAGATGGGCGACCACTTCAACGGCATATCGATGGGCGTTTCGTTGCCGGTGTTTTCCAACCGCGGCAAAAAGAGCGCCGCTCGAGCCAGTGTTTTTGCTGCCGAAATTGATGCTTCGTTCACGCAAAACACCATCGAAAGCAACATCATCACCTGCCACCAACGAGCCACTGCACTGAAGAACCAAATAGGTGTCTACGACAACGCATTAACGTCAACCGACAATATTGCAGTGCTCAACAAGGCTCTGAACGGCGGCGAAATGTCGTTGCTCAACTATCTGCAAGAGCTTCGCTACTTCGTTGAGGCACAAGCCGTGATGCTCTCACTTCAGAACGATTACAACAAAACTCTCGCGCAGCTCTGGCAATACACCATGCCCTGAAAGTAATTGGCAAATATTTCCTTTTATTATTTAAGGAATTTTCGTATATTTACCAAAAATTTCAACGACATGAAAACATTTGCCTTCGACTCCCTTGAACGATACCGACGATTCGGCGATTTGCGCGGCATCAAAAAGAATATCTGCAACAAACCTTGGGTTGCTTTCAGCGAGGATGCCGAGGGCGAAACTTACACTTTCATGGGCAACGGCGTGGTGATGATTGCCCTTAAAGGGAACACTCTGAAAGGTTCCTGGGAAATCGACACCAAAGCCGGTGTGTTGTCGCTTACGGGTAGCAATAGCCAACACAAGTTCACTATTGCGTATTTCGACCGTGTGCTGTTGGCGCTTCAGCCGCAAGGCGAAAGCCAATGCTACTCGTTTCTGGTGAACAAAAGTAATGACAAATTCTTCGAGCCACGCCGTTACACCGACGTCGTGGCTTATTTGCGTGCCAAAGAGCAGGAAGAGGACCGCCAAGCCTCAATCTTGGCTAATGCCGGCGATGATGCTCCCATAGCAAGCAATGCCGAGCTGAAAAACAAGGTTGAACAAATCAAACAGCACAACGAGCTGCAAAACCAAGCCAAAGCACTCAAGCAGCAACTCACAGCCCGCAATAAGCATTATGGTTGGATGGCTGTTACCGGAATCTGCGTGATTGTATATGCGTCGCTGTTCCTGTTCGATTACATCAAAACGGGGTTGCCTCTTAGCGAAGCCATCATCAACTCGCTATTCTACGGCACCATTATCAATGTGCTTGTGTGCTTGCTTTGCATCAACCGTCTGGTGGCAAAGCTGCTCGAATTTGTCAACATCAAGCGTTGGAAACATTCTCATCCCAACGACTCGCGAAACCGATTTCTTTAACAAAATTCAATTACACTAAACCAAACTTTTTTATGATTAAAACACTATTCAAAGCCTCGATTCTGCCTTGCGCGTTATTGCTCTCATTGGGCGCAGGCGCTCAGACTTTCAAGGAATGGCAGGACCCCGAACTCAACCAAGTGAACAGGTTGCCAATGCACACCAACTATTTCGCCTACGAAAATGCACAAAAAGCCGAAGCCGGAATCCGCGAGAAATCCGAGAACTTCTTGTCGCTCAACGGCATTTGGAAATTCAACTGGGTGAAGGACTGCGATATGCGTCCAACCGACTTCTATCGCGTCGACTTCAACGACAAGGGCTGGGCTACCATGCCTGTGCCAGGAATCTGGGAACTTAACGGCTACGGCGACCCCGTTTATAAAAACGTTGGATATGCTTGGTGCAACCAATTCCGCAACAATCCGCCTATGGTGCCTACTCAAAACAACCACGTGGGCAGCTATCGCCGCACTATCACCATCCCCGAAGGATGGTCGGGCAAGCAAATCATTGCTCACTTTGGCTCGGTTACTTCAAACATCTATCTTTGGGTGAACGGCAAATTTGTGGGATATAGCGAGGACAGCAAACTCGAAGCCGAATTCGACCTTACTCCTTACCTTAAACCAGGCAAAAACCTGATTGCGTTTCAATCGTTCCGCTGGTGCGACGGCTCGTACCTCGAGGACCAAGACTTCTGGCGCCTTTCGGGTGTTGCTCGCGACTGCTACCTCTACACCCGCAACAAACGCGTGAAGCTCGACGATGTGCGCATCACGCCTGACCTCGACGCCAACTACCAAAACGGTTCGCTCAAGATTGAGCTTTCGACCACCGGCGCAGCCAAAGTTGACGTTGCTCTCACCGACTGCACCGGCAAGCAAGTGGCTTCGCTGCAAAACTGCGGCAAGGGAACTCACTCGCTCAGCGTTGACAATCCTCACAAGTGGAGCGCCGAATCGCCTTACCTTTACACTGCCACTTTCACCGTTAAAAACGGCAACAGCGTGGTTGAAGTGATTCCTGTGAAAGTGGGTTTCCGCAAAATCGAGCTGAAAAACTCGCAAATTCTTGTGAACGGGCAACCGGTGCTGTTCAAGGGTGCTGACCGTCACGAGATGGACCCTGACGGCGGTTACTACGTCACTCGCGAACGCATGATTCAGGACATCCAAATCATGAAGAAATACAACATCAACGCCGTGCGCACTTGCCACTACCCCGACGACAACCAGTGGTATGAGCTTTGCGACCGCTACGGCATCTATCTCGTTGCCGAAGCTAACATTGAATCGCACGGTATGGGCTACGGCAAAGAAACTCTTGCACAAAACGCTTCGTTCAAAAAGGCTCACCTCGAACGCAACATGCGCCAAGTGCAACGCAGCTTCAATCACCCGTCAATCATCTTCTGGTCGCTGGGCAACGAAGCCGGTTTTGGCGACAACTTCAAGGCTTGCTACGACTGGGTGAAGGCTGAGGATCCAAGCCGCGCCACTCAATATGAGCGCGCCGAAATGGACCCTCACTCCGACATTTTCTGCCCGATGTACTACGACTACAATTCTTGCAAAAACTACTGCGAGGACGACACCAAGACTCGCCCGCTCATTCAATGCGAATACGCTCACGCAATGGGCAACTCGCAAGGCGGTTTCAAAGAGTATTGGGACCTCGTTCGCAAATATCCTAAGTATCAAGGCGGCTTCATTTGGGACTTTGTCGACCAAAGCCTCCGCGGAAAAGGCAAGAACGGCGTTGAAATCTACAAATACGGCGGCGACTATAACCCTTACGACGGCTCTGACGGCAACTTCAACGACAACGGTTTGATTAGCCCCGACCGCGTGCCTAACCCGCACATGGACGAGGTGGGCTACATCTACCAAAACATCTGGACGACTCCTGTCGACCTGAAGGCTGGCAAGATTTCGGTATACAACGAAAACTTCTTCGTCGACCTCTCTAACTATCGCATGCAATGGACATTGATGGCTGGCGGCGAAGCAATTCAGTCGGGCATCATCGACAACCTCAAGGTGGCTCCGCAAGCCAAGGCTGAATTCACTCTGCCTTACGACCTCAACAAGGTGTGCAAATGCAAGGAAGTGCTGCTCAACATCGAGTTTGTGCAGAAAAACGCTGCCCAACTCATCAGCGCCGGTCAGGTGATTGCCCGTCAGCAACACACCGTGCAAGCCTACAAGCCGCAACCGGTTGAACTCGTTGCATGTGGCGAAGCTCCTGAACTCATCGAAAACGACTGGAACTACCTCATCATCAAGGGCGCCGATTTCAACATCGAATTCTCTCGCGCCAACGGCTACCTCACTGTTTACAACGTGGCAGGCCGCAACATCTTGGAAGATGGTCACCAACTCACTCCTAACTTCTGGCGTGCCGGCACCGACAACGACTACGGTGCTGGTCTGCAAAAGCTTTATAAGGTGTGGAAGAACCCAACAATCAAGCTCACCGAAAAGCTCAAGGCTGAAGCTGCAAACGGAATTGTAAACGTCACTGCAAACTACGAGATGCCTGAAGTGAACGCTACCCTCACTCTCACCTATGCCATCAACGGCAAGGGCGAAATTAAGGTTACTCAAGCCATGCACACCACCGAGGGCGCAAAAGTACCCGATATGTATCGCTTTGGCATGCAATTGCCTATGCCTGCTAAGATGGAATACAGCCGCTTCTATGGCCGCGGACCTATCGAAAACTACATCGACCGCAAAAACTCCACTTTCCTTGGCATCTACAACCAAACTGCCGACGAACAGGCTTATCCTTACATCCGTCCGCAAGAAACCGGAACAAAGAGCGACATGCGCTGGTGGAAGCAAACCAACAAGGGCGGCAAGGGCATCATGATTGTTGCCGACGCTCCGTTCTATGCTTCGGCGCTTCACTACTCTATTGAATCGCTCGATGAAGGCGACGAAAAGCGTAACGCTCACTTCCCCGAAGTTGAACCGATTGACTACACCAACCTGCTCATCGACAGCGAGCACATGGGTCTGGGTTGCGTCACAAGCTGGGGTCATGTGCCATTGGATGAATACCTGCTCCACTACAAGGACCGCTCATTCACATTCCTCATCTCGCCTCTGCGATAACTCCGATGTGATATTGACATAAATATTATGGGCTGAAACCGCGAATGGTTTCAGCCCATTTTCAATATAAAAAAACGGAGTTTACAGGTCGTCGAGAGTCTCGCCCTTACGCTCCATAATGCCGGCTGCCAGTGTATCGGCACACTGCACAAGGGTGCACAGCGGATACTGCTTGCGCGCCACGTCGATGTTCTTGCATGCCTCGGAGCTTTGCATTGGCAAGTCCCACGCGCCCATGTGCCATCGAATGGCAAGCATCTCGTCGTCGTACATCGCCAAACCCATGCCCATGAGCATTATCACCGACTTCTCGCCGTGTCCCATCGGAAAATTCTTATAACTGATTTTATATCCTTCGCAGTCTTCCCACGTGCCGATGCTGGTTTTGCGCTTCTTCACAGTGCGAAAGTAAATGTCCGACTTGCATACGTCGTGCAGCAGGCAAGCTATTTTCACACGGTCCTCGGGCACTTCGTTTTCCAATCCCGGCTCGAGTTCGTTCATCTGCTTGCGCAGCATAAGCCCCACCTTGCACACATTCAGCGAGTGCTCCACAAGTCCGCCCTCGGTGTTGAGGTGCTGCGAGCACGATGCAGGCGCAGTGAAGAAGCCAAGCGCTTCAAGTTCTTCAATCACGTCGTCAACGCCTTCGCGCTCGGTGCTGCGAAGCAGTTCAATAAACTCCTCTTTATTTGCTTTTACGTCAATTTCCATATCTATATTTCTTGTATTTTATTTCTTCGTAAGTTTTGGCAGCAAATATGTGGTCTTGTCGGCTGTCACCTTCACTGTTTCGGTTTTGGTTACATAGCCGTAAGCCTCGTAGCGCAGTTTATATTTGCCGGGCTTCAGGTTGTCGAACACAAACACGCCGTTCCAGTCCTGGTCGGTGCAATAGGCGCGCAACGGACGGCCCTTCATGTCGGTGAGATACACCATCGCATGGTTGATTGGCTTCCATTGGTCATCGGTGCCTTCCTTGTAACTGAAGCGCGGATGGTTCATCTTCTCAGCCTCGTCTTTCACAGCGCCAACAATATAACCGGTTTTTTCGGGCTTACCTTTATAGTAGGCTCTGATGCCGCGATAGTAGCGCACGCCTTCCATGCGGCAATAGTCGCGGTTGAGCAAGCGCTGACGCTCGGGGTCGTAGGTGTGAAACGAGCCTTCAACCAAATAGCCCGGCACACGATGCTTCAGCACGGCATAATAGCCGTTTACGCCTATGCGGTTAGGCTTTCCGGGAGGTGTTCCGCCCATAAAGGTGATGTCGCCCACCACCAGCGGTTTCTCGGGAGAATAACTGCTCCAATAGCTCAACGGGTTATCCCAGATGTAAGGATATGCCACGCGTGCCATTTCGTCGCTGCCTTCTTGATATGCCTTACCGGTTTCGCCACGGAACAGAATCACAAGGTAATTCACCGTGCTGCCGCGTTTATGGGCGTTGCTGTGCAGCGAAATGAAATAGTCGGGACGCAGCGAATCCACCTGGCAAGCAATTCGTTCCAACCCCACAATCTGTTGCTGCCCGTTTTCGTCGGCATCCATTTCGGCTCGGTCGCGGTTGGTGGCTGAGCCTTCCATCGTGCCGTGTGGCGAGTTTTCGTTCACTATGCCACGCTCAATCAGGTCGCGGGTGACAATGCCGTTGCGTGTGCGGCTCATTATCACCTTTGCACCGTCGGCTTCAAGCTTTTTCTGCAACTCAAGGGCTTTCCACAAATTGGTTTTCGACTCAAAAAAGCCCAGCGTGTCCATATACTCGTAGTTGATGGTCGGCGTCGGACGGTCGCCTGTGGTCCATCCGCCGTGTCCGGCGTTCACATAAATCACTTTGCCTTCAAGGCCTTTCGATGCCGCCGGCAGCGTCACCAACGCCCCGGCTGCAAGTATAGCTAACAACTTTTTCATAACATCAGTAAAAGTACAAAAAATTCACTTCCGCAACAAATTTCGCCGCACAAAAAAAAGGCGAGCCGATGCACCACCGGCTCTGCCTATACATTATATAAATTCTTGATTATTTCACAATAAACACCTCTACACTGCGGTTCAGCTGACGGCCACGTTCGGTGTTGTTGTTGCCTATGGGGCTGTCGCTGCCCAATGCCACTATGTGGATGCGGCGTTGGTTCACACCTTTGCTTATCAGATAATTAGCCACGGCGTTGGCTCTCGACTTCGACAGCTGCTTGGCATTACGCTCGCGCGAATCGGTGCTGCCGTAAAGATATATGTCGTTGTTGCATCTCTTCAGCTTCCTCACTATGTTGTTCAGCGCGTTTGTGGTGCTGTAGCCCAGCTTGCTGCTGCCCGACTCGAAGGTGATGTCGCCGTCGCTGTTCATTCTCACGTAGGTCAACCCCGATTCTTCGTCGTAGTAGCTGTTTTGGCTTTGATAGTTTTCCGAGTAGTCGCTGTAATAGCCATCGTTGCGGTTTGAGGTGCTGCCCGAGTTGCGGTTCGATGTGCTGCCCGAGTTGCCGTAGTAATATTCGTAGGCTTCTCTGCGGTCTTGCTCACGTCCGGCTGCTGCGCCTGCCTGCGAACCGATTATCGCTCCCACTTCCGAACCAATATGGCTGCCGTGATGTCCGCCAAGTGCTTCGCCTAATGCGCCGCCAAGCAATGCGCCGCCAAGTCCGCCTAACACTGCTCCGTTTGTCTCGTTGTTCCACATTGCGCAACTTGTCATCATCGATGTGCATGCCAATGCTATTACGATATTTCTAAATAAAGTCTTCATCGTCAATTCCCTTTCCGTCTTTATTTTTCTCTTCTTTTGTTTGTTTTGACCTTAGCCGGTCCAATAAGTTTAACTGCTTATTGCTAAACCATTTGCCATTACCGCATTTTTGAATACTAATGCGCCATTTTCGACCACCAAATGCGGTTTATTTCAATCTTTTTTTCAAATCCATTATCACCATCCCCGACAGATGAAAGCCAAAGATTGCTGTGATATGCACAAGCGAACCGTTCACCTGCCCTTTCACAAATCCTGGTCCTACATCGTCGGCATCGGCTTTCGGGCATCGTGTGGGGCACTGCTCACACTCCATGCTGCAACCGCGGTTTTCAAGCAGTTCGTCGCTGTAGACGCACATCACCTTGCCTCGCGGATACACGCCACTGGCTTTAAACTTCTTGCGCAACGCCCGGGCAAGCGGACAGCCTTTCACCTTCCAAAACTCTGCCACTGCCACCTTCGTGGGGTCGAGCTTCAGAGCCGCGCCCATCGACGAGTACACCCGTGCGCCGCTTCGGCTGGCATTCACCAGCAGGCTGGCTTTGTCCTTCAAGCTGTCGATGCAGTCAATCACATAGTCGTAGGTGTCGAGTGCAAACTCTGCCGACGTCTGCTCGTTGTACACACCGTTTATGGCAATCACTTCGGCTTGCGGATTGATGGCAAGCAACCTGCGCTTCAGCTCATCCACCTTAACGGCGCCGATGTTCTCGCTCGTAGCCATTAGCTGGCGGTTGATGTTGGTGATGCACACCGTGTCGCTGTCAACTATGGTGATGTGGGTCACGCCCGAGCGTACCAATCCTTCGGCGCACCAGCTGCCTACGCCGCCAACGCCGAACACAATCACTCGGCATGAGTGCATCGCTTCCACCATATCCCTGCCCAGCAGTCGCTCGCTGCGGTTGTATATGGCATCTTCTTTGCTTACCACTTTCTCTTCCATCTTATGCTTTTTGATGTCTCATGTCTACAAAGATAGTGATTATTCGCGAAATTGGTGTTTCAAACAATTTTTTTCGAACTTCAGCCACATAATATTTTGATAACAAAATAATTATTACTACCTTTGCACCGCTAAATGCGAAAGCTTACGCCCACGCATGAGGCAATAGGCTTCGAGTAAGCCGCACAATAATTTTAATTATTATCACAATTTAAACTACATTATTTAATGGCAACAAAAATCAGATTGCAACGCCATGGTCACAAGAACTATGCGTTCTATCCAATTGTAATCGCTGATAGCAGAGCGCCACGCGATGGTAAATTTATTGAAAGAATTGGCTCGTACAATCCTAACACTAATCCTGCTACAATCAGTTTAAATTTCGAAAGAGCCCTTTACTGGATTAACAACGGTGCTATCCCTACCGACACTGTTCGCACTATCCTTTCTCGCGAAGGCGTTATGCTCATGAAGCACTTGCAACGCGGCGTTAAGAAGGGTGCGTTCTCTGCCGAAGAAGCACAAAAGCGTTTCGACGCTTGGAAGCAAGCTAAGGACTCTAAAATCAACGCCATCAAGGTTGGTTTGGCTGACGCTAAGCGCAGCGCTGCTAAGGCTCGCCTCGAGGAAGAAACTGCCAAGAACGCTGCTAAGGCTGAAGCCGTAGCTAAGAAGAAGGCAGAACTCGCTGCTGCAGCTGCTGCTAAGGCTGCTGAAGAAGCTGCTCCTGAAGCTGAAGCTGCTGAAACTCCAGCAGAATAATCGCTCAGTTCACTCTTTAAGCGAAAATACCAAGTTGCATCCCAATCGGGGTGCAACTTTTTTATACCCCCCCTCATCTGCATGCGCCGCAGAAGCAAATGCCGGTCTGACCCGTCTGACATGTCCGACAAGTCCGACTCCGCGAATAAATCACTGATACCGCGAAAATCTAATAAATCAAATTAATCTGTGTGAGCCAATCACCCCTATGCGTGCTCTGCGTTTTCTGCGAGAGATAACCCACAGCTGACACAAAGAACGTCCGCTTAGGGGGCGTATCGAATATGCGGTTACAGCGGTTGGAACTCGCCCACCATCGAGCCTTCGTCAACAACGGCTGCACCGCCGTCGTAGTCGTAGCTGCTCACAGGCTTTATTGAGCACAGCAGGCAAAGGAACTGCAACATGGCGTTGCCCTTTTCGGCAGTAACAAACTCGCCTGTAAACGAGCCGTCAGCCTTCATGCCAATGTTCAGCACTGAGTTCACGCCTTCGCTGCTAAAGCGCGAATACACGCCCATCGGCGTTTCGGCAAAGAACTTGCACATAGCCTCGTCGGTGTTGCAGTTGGGTTCGGTCTGCTCGTAGTTGAGCATCTTGGCATACACCAAGTTGCCGATAACGCCCAGACGCACTTGCTTGTTGGCATAGGCGTAGATGTGTTCGCCGTCGACAATCTCGGGGTCCTGTCCAAGCCGCGAAGCAAACTGGCTGATGAGCTGCACCACGCCCTGCGGGTCGGTGGTCTGCGCACAGAACACATAGTTATATTCGTCCTCGAAATACGGGTCGCTTGCCACGCCCACAGCCACAGGGCCGGATATCGAACTTACAATGGCATTAACATCGAGGTTGCCAAGGAACGGCATTTGGTTTACCATGCGAATCATGGTCTGCACCTGCGGCAGCGCAGCCAACGCCTTGCCGTTGACGCTTAGGTTCATCACCACAGGCATAGTGTTAGGAATGGCTTGCAGGAAGTCGGCGCTCGGCTGGCGCAGCAGCGTGTTCAGCAAAGTGGCAAATTCGCCGTTTTCATCCATGTCGAGGTTGGCATTGATGGTGCCCTTATTGCCGTTGAAAGCCATATCGAACGTGAATGCACGCACATCGCTGTCAACCAGCAACGAAAGAATGGGATAATCAGCCACCAATTTGCCGAAAACCATGTTGCCGCGAATCAGCTTCGAGAATCGAGGCATGTCGATGTAGCCGGCAATCTCACTCTCGCTCTGCAAGGCAGCTTTAGCGCCGGGCACGTCGCTCACGCAAGCGCCCTCGTGGCTCAACACGCCACGCAGCCATTTTGCCACCTTTTTTTCGTCGGTATTCTGGCGAAGCATGCCCATGAGCAACACATCGTCGTCGACACACCACACCGTCATGTCGCTCACCACCATCTCCACGCCGTCGACATCGGCAAACTGCGCGCCGGTGCGATGGGTGACGTGCGCACGCGCCTTGTCGGCATCGTTGAGCGAAATGAGCACTGCATATTGCATCATGTCATTAGGGAAAAACAAATATGCCTTGTCCTTGATTTCGATGCCCATTAGGGGGATGCTTTTCACCATCTGACCTATCAGCTGCTCGTCGTTGCCACGAATCACCGTAGCCAACTGCTCTGGCAAAGCCAGATTGTCGCCCTGCTTGATGGTTGACTTTTCTATCACATTAGCCATGTTAATGCTAATCACACCAGCCACATCGTCGCTGATGAGTTTGTCGAGATGTTCACCTCGGTTGCTGCACGATGCCATAATTGCCACAATGGCAGCAAATATGCCGTAACGCAAAAATTTCATTGCCGGTTGTTTAAAGAATTTCGATTAAAAAATGCATTTACATATATTATGTACAAAGTTAGCAATTTAGTTGATATTAATGAATATTTTTTTTGAAAGTAAAGCAATCTTGCCGCCTTGACACTCTTGCATCAGCACTATTCCAAAAAAAATTGCTAACTTTGAATGCAAATTAACATAAAAACATCTACCCTACATTGAACACAACGAAGCCACACATCACCTTGCCCGCCGAATGGGCTGAACAGGACGCCGTGCTGATTGCATGGCCTCACCCCGACACCGACTGGAACTATATGCTCGACGAGGTGGAAGCTTGCTATATGAGCGTCGCCGAAGCCATCAGCAATCACGAGCCGCTGATTATTGCCACTCCGCAACCCGACCTCGTGAGCAGCAAACTGGCGCATCTGCCCCACCGCAACCGCATCTGCATCGTTGACATTGACACTAACGACACCTGGGCGCGCGACTTCGGGCCAATCACGGTGGAAACCGACGGCGTGCCGGTGGCTCTCGACTTCAAGTTCAATGGTTGGGGGCTGAAATTTGCTTCAGACAAGGACAACCTCATCAATCGTGCACTCAAAAACAAGGGCTTTATTGCTGCCGAGCTGGTCAACCATCTGGGATTTGTGCTCGAAGGCGGCTCGATTGAGAGCGACGGCAACGGCACCATAATGACCACAAGCAACTGCCTGCTCTCGCCTAACCGCAACGGCGAGATGAGCCGGCAAGATATTCAGGATTATCTGATGCAGCAATTCGGCGCTCGACAAGTGCTGTGGGTTGACCATGGCGAGCTTGCTGGCGACGACACCGACAGCCACATCGACACGCTGGCTCGTTTCCTGCCGGGAAACATCATTGCCTACACCCGTTGCCAGGACAACAACGACTGCCACTATGCCGAACTTGAACTGATGCACCGCCAAATTGCCGCTTTCGTCAATGCCGACGGAAAGCCATATAACTTGGTGACGCTGCCCTTGCCCGAACCAATCTTCGACGACGACGGGTTGCGCCTGCCTGCCACCTATGCCAATTTCCTTATCTCCAACCGCTGCCTGTTGGTGCCGACCTACAACCAGCCGGAGCTTGACCATCTGGCACTGCAAGCGCTGCAAGCCGCCGTGCCATCGCACAAGGTGGTGGGAATCGACTGCCGAGCACTAATCAAGCAGCACGGCTCGCTGCACTGCATCACCATGCAGCTGCCCAAAGGCTCAACTAACATCAAGTAAACTACACCAAAAAAATAATCCTCCAAGTCATGAATAATCGAGAAATCAAAATAGGCATCATTCAGGCATCGCGCACTGCCGACGCCGAAGCCAATCACCGTTATTTGGAACAGAAAATCGACGAGCTGGCAAGCAAAGGCGCCCAACTGGTGGTGCTGCAAGAGCTGCACGAATCGCTGTATTTCTGCCAAGTGGAATCGACCGACAACTTCGATTTGGCAACCACCATACCCGGTCCGGTGACCGACGCATACAGCGAGATTGCCCGTCGCAACGGCATCGTGCTGGTGACATCGCTGTTTGAAAAACGTGCTCCGGGGCTGTATCACAACACTGCGGTGGTGTTCGACACCGACGGCTCGATTGCCGGCAAATATCGCAAGATGCACATCCCCGACGACCCTGCGTACTACGAGAAATTCTATTTCACGCCGGGCGACCTGTCGTTTAAGCCAATCAACACGTCGTTAGGCAAATTGGGAGTGCTGGTTTGCTGGGACCAATGGTATCCCGAGGCAGCACGACTTATGGCACTGAACGGCGCCGAACTGCTCATCTACCCCACCGCCATCGGTTGGGAATCGACCGACACGCCAGACGAAAAAGCCCGACAACGCGAAGCCTGGATAACCGTGCAACGCGGCCATGCCGTGGCTAACGGTCTGCCCGTAATCACCGTGAACCGCGTGGGACACGAACCCGACCCGTCGGGCGCCACCAACGGCACCCAATTCTGGGGCTCGAGCTTCGTCGCCGGCCCGCAAGGCGAATTTCTCTACCAAGCATCCGACAGCCAGCCCGAAACTGCCATCGTCACCGTGTCGATGACTCGAACCGAGCAAGTGCGACGCTGGTGGCCGTTCCTGCGCGACCGTCGCATCGACCACTACGGCGACCTCACCAAGCGCTTTGTCGACTGAAAGCATTCAGCGTGGGTTGCGCTTCGCTTACCCCGGGCTAAGTGCCACGCTAAAGCTTGGCTCATGTCCTTAAAGTATTTTCCTACGGCTACGCATAGCAAAGCACCTTCGCACTAACTTTTCCCGAGGGTCAGTACAGCCTTTGACACCGATTTGTACAGCCACATCCAGTAAGCCAGAAGAAAATAAAGAAGGAGCGTCATATTATTTGATGCCCCTTCTTTTAATTTGTGTAATATTTGTTTTTTGGGCTTTTACAGCAGGTCGATGCTGCGTTTGAGGAAGTTGCTGAGAGCTTCGCCCTTGAGCAAACCGTTGCTGAGCAGTGCGATGTCGATGAGCTGCTTAACGGTGTCCTGAGAGTTTGCCCATTCGGTTACTGCCACGCGCTCTTTTTCGCGGAGCTCGTTGGCAGTCTTTTCTTTTTCGTCAACTTCCTTCTGCTTGTCGGCAGGCAGACCCTTGTAGTCTTTGTCGGTGTCGCGGATGGCTTTGATTTCGCTGTTAACCACAGTAAGTTCGTCCTCAATTGGCGAAACGGTGGCGTCGAGAGCCTCGCCGGCTGCTGCCATAACCTTCTTCACAGCGCGGTGGTTGGTGTTGAGAGTTACGATGTAGCTGTCGGGGAAGTCGCCATAGAAGCTCATGCCGGGTTGCAGAGCAGCCATTTCCTTCATGCGGCGCATATATTCGCTTTGAGTAACCACCACAGGAGTCGATTCCTCGCCGAGAGCGGCAAATGCGATGGTGAAATCGGCTTTTTCGATGGCAGGAATTTGCGAGCGGAACACGGTGGTGAGCACGTTGCGCTGCATGGTGGTGATGTCGGCTTCTTTGGTATCCTCTTTCTTGATGAGGTTTTCAATCACGTCGGAGTCGACACGCACAAAGTGCGATTTTTCAACCTTCTGCTCGAGGGTGCCAATGAAAGCGCTGTCGAGCTGTCCGTTCATCATCAGCACGTTGTAGCCCTTGTCGGTAGCGGCTTTGATGTAGCTGTATTGAGCCTCCTTGTCGGTAGCATAAAGCACAACCATGTTGCCGTCTTTGTCGGTCTGGGTGCTTTCGATAAGCTTCTTGTAGTCGTCGAGTTTGAAGAACTTGCCGTCGGTGTCCTCAAGCAGCATAAACTTGAGCGCTGCGTCGCAGAACTTCTCGTCGGTGAGCATGCCGTATTCGATGAAAATCTTTATGTCGTTCCATTTTTCCTCAAAAGCCTTGGCGTCGTTCTTGGCAATTTCGGCAAGACGGCTCGACACTTTCTTGGTGATGTACGACGATATTTGCTTAACGCGAGCGTCGCTCTGCAGATAGGAGCGCGACACGTTCAGCGGAATGTCGGGCGAGTCGATTACGCCTTGCAGAAGCATCAAGAAGTCGGGCACTACGCCTTCAACGCTGTCGGTTACAAACACGCGGTTGCAATAGAGCTGTATGCGGTCCTTGCGGATGTCGAGGTTGTTCTTGATTTTCGGGAAATAGAGCACGCCGGTGAGGTTAAAAGGATAGTCCACGTTGAGGTGAATCCAGAACAATGGGTCCTCTTGACCGGGTTGAATGGCGTGATAGAACGAGATGTAGTCCTCGTCCTTGAGGTCAGCCGGCTTCTTGGTCCAGATTGGCTCGATGTTGTTGATTACATTGTCGCGGTCGGTGTCGACATATTTGCCGTCCTTCCACTCCTGCTCTTTTCCCGAAACAATAGGCACAGGCAGGAATCGGCAATACTTTTTCAGCATTGAGTCGATGCGTGACTTTTCGAGGAATTCCTTGGCATCGTCGTCGATGTAGAGCACAATGTCGGTTCCGCGCGAAGTCTTTTCGGTTTCGGTCATTTCATATTCAGGCGAGCCGTCGCAGCTCCACAGCACAGGTTTTGCGCCTTCTTTGTATGAGAGGCTGCGAATTTCCACCTTCTTCGACACCATGAAAGCCGAGTAGAAACCAAGGCCGAAGTGTCCGATGATGGCGTTAGCCGAGTTCTTGTATTTTTCGAGGAATTCTTCGGCGCCCGAGAAAGCAATCTGGTTGATGTATTTGTCCACATCCTCAGCTGTCATGCCAATGCCCATATCGCTCACGGTGATAGTGCCGGCTTCTTTGTCGATGGCAACAGTGACCTTCAGGTCGCCGAGTTCGCCTTTATATTCGCCAATCGACGAAAGTGTTTTGAGTTTTTGCGTAGCGTCGACAGCGTTCGAAATGAGTTCGCGAAGGAAGATTTCGTGGTCGCTGTATAAGAATTTTTTGATGACGGGGAAAATGTTATCGGTAGTTACCCCAATTGTTCCTTTTGTCATGATATGTTTATGTTTTAAATGTTTGATTGTTGTGATGTTATCGAGTTGTTAGATAGAATGTTTGTTACAATTTGCCCATCGGCAGCATCAATCATCAGTGTGTTGCCCTTTTGCGCCTCGCCTTTGAGCAGCAGTTCCGATAGCGGGTCCTCGATGTGCGTTTGAATGGCACGGTTGAGCGGACGTGCGCCATACTGGCTGTCGAAGCCCTTGTCGGCAACAAATTGCTTGGCAGCGTCGGTCACATGCAACTCGTAGCCCAAGTCCTTCACGCGAGCGTCGAACTTTTTCAGCTCAATGTCTATGATGCTTTGAATGTTGTCGCGGTTGAGCGAGTTGAACATGATGATGTCGTCGACGCGGTTAAGAAATTCGGGCGAGAACTTCTTGTTCAATGCTTTGCGCACAACCGATTCGCTGCGCTCTTTGGTGATTTCATTGGTGTTGAAGCCTATGCCAGCGCCAAAGTCCTTTAGCTCGCGCGAACCGATGTTCGACGTCATGATGATGATGGTGTTCTTGAAGTCAACTTTGCGGCCAAGGCTATCGGTGAGCGCACCTTCGTCGAGCACTTGCAGCAGCATGTTGAACACGTCGGCGTGAGCCTTTTCCACCTCGTCGAGCAGCACCACCGAATAGGGGTGACGGCGCACTTTCTCGGTGAGCTGACCGCCATCTTCGAATCCCACATATCCCGGAGGCGCACCAACGAGGCGCGACACGTTGAATTTCTCCATATATTCGCTCATGTCGATGCGAATGAGAGCGTCGGGCGAGTTGAACAGGAATTCGGCAAGCTTCTTTGCAAGCAGCGTCTTGCCCACACCCGTAGGACCGAGGAACATAAACGAGCCGATGGGGCGGTTAGGGTCCTTCAAGCCCACGCGATTACGGCGAATGGCTTTAGCAATCTTTTCGATAGCCTCGTCCTGACCGATTATTTGCTGGCGTATTTCGGTGTCCATGTTCAGCAGGCGTATGCCTTCGCTTTGTGCGATGCGTTGCACAGGCACGCCGGTCATCATAGCCACCACTTCAGCCACGCAGTGCTCGTCGATGATTTCGCGGCGTTGAGCCAATTCGGCTTCCCACTTTGCTTTGGCATTCTCAAGCTGGCTGATAAGTTCGTTTTTCCTGTCGCGATATCGCGCAGCGCACTCATAGTCGGTGCGAGCCACGGCTTTAGCCTGATTGGCTTGCGCCTCGGCAATTAGTTTCTCCAAGTCGTCGATTTCCTTAGGCACCTCCACGTTGTTGATGTGCGAGCGCGAGCCGGCTTCATCCAATGCGTCGATGGCTTTGTCGGGGAATTGTCGGTCGGAGATATAACGGTCGGTGAGCGAAACGCATGCCTCAATGGCTTTGTCGGTGTAGCTCACGCAGTGATGCTCTTCGTATTTGCATTTTATGTTATGCAGTATGGCAAGCGTTTCATCGGGCGTGGTAGGTTCAACGATAATCTTCTGGAAACGGCGTTCGAGTGCGCCGTCTTTTTCGATGTTTTTGCGATACTCGTCGAGTGTGGTGGCGCCGATGCATTGAATCTCGCCTCGGGCAAGCGCCGGCTTGAGCAGGTTGGCAGCATCCATCGAGCCCGAAGCGTTGCCGGCACCCACAATGGTGTGAATCTCATCGATGAAAAGAATGATGTCGGGGTTTTTCGACAACTCGTTGATTACAGCCTTGATGCGTTCCTCGAATTGTCCACGATATTTGGTTCCGGCAACCAGCGACGCCATGTCGAGCGCAAAAATTCGCTTGTTGAATAGCGTGCGCGACACATTGCGATTCACTATTCTTATTGCAAGCCCTTCCACGATAGCCGATTTGCCCACGCCGGGTTCGCCAATAAGCACCGGGTTGTTCTTCTTGCGACGGCTGAGTATCTGCGACAGGCGCTCAATCTCCTTGTCGCGACCCACAACGGGGTCGAGGCGGTCGTTTTCGGCTTCTTTGGTGATGTCCTTGCCGTATTTGTTCAGCACCGGAGTGTCGGCAGTGTCGCGCACCGATGTGCGGCTGGCAGTGCTTTTGCCGGCGCCCGACTGCTCAGCGCCGCTGCTTGGCGGCAAGTCGTCTTCTTCATCTTCGTCGTCCTCGGCGAAGTCGGGTCCGCTCGTTGGCAGCATTTGCCGGTTGAGCATATATTTTTCTATGTCTTCGTTGTTCAAGTTCATTTGTTGTTGCTTTTTTTAGTAAAAACACATTCTCGTTATACGAATATGCAATAATTGTGCCAAACATTTACATTGATTATTTTTGAGAATCTCACCTTAAATGTATATCTTTGCAAAAGAAGTGACGAAAACAGGTGGCACCAAAGCTTGTTGTCGTGGCAGACATTATGGCGATGACAAGAATACAGGCAGCGCCTTTTTGTTGTGTGTTTCAAAGAAGTATATGCCGGAAAATCAGAACAAAATATTGTTAGCTGAAAAGTTCGAAAGGTTTTTGGAGAGCAAGGGTTGCCGCAGGACGCCCGAACGCTTTGCTATACTGAATGAGATACTGACCATCGACAGGCATTTCGATGTGGAGATGCTGCGTGACAAAATGTCGGAGTCGCATTACAAAGTGAGCAAAACCACCATCTACAGCAATCTTGAATTGCTTGTGGAGTGTGGCATTGTGCAGCGTCATCTGTTCACCGACCATGCAGTGTTCGAGCTTGTCGACGGCAAGATGCAGCACATTCATTTGATATGTAATGAGTGCGGACGAATAAAAGATGTTAAGGACGTGGAACTGATACGCTACCTGAACACCAAAAAGTTTTCGGCATTCAACACCGAGCTGTTTTCGCTGAATGTGTATGGCACTTGCAACAATTGCGCACGAAAGAGCAAAAAGCGCCGTAGTGCCACATCCACAAAGAACGCTGCTGACAAGCCCTCGGCTAAAGCCGGCGCTACAACAGCCGTGAAACAAACCAAAAAGAAGAAATAACATAATTATTTTATATATTAAAAACTATAATTTAAGAGGAAATGAAAGTAGACGTATTGCTTGGATTGCAATGGGGAGATGAAGGAAAAGGTAAGGTGGTTGATGTGTTGACCCCTCGCTATGATGTAGTTGCCCGTTTCCAAGGCGGACCGAATGCCGGTCACACTCTGGAGTTTAACGGTCAAAAGTATGTCCTTCGTTCAATTCCGTCGGGCATTTTCCAGGAAGGACAGGTGAATATAATAGGTAACGGTGTGGTTCTCGACCCGATATTGTTCGCAGCCGAGGCAAAAGACCTTGAAAAGAGCGGTTTCGACCTCAAGAAAGTGCTCAAGATTTCAAAGAAGGTACACCTTATCCTGCCCACTCACCGCAAGTTGGATGCTGCCTACGAGTCGCTGAAGGGTGCCGCCAAGATTGGTACCACCGGCAAGGGCATCGGCCCTACTTACACCGACAAGATTAGCCGCGACGGCTTGCGCCTGGGCGATATCTACGGCAATTTTGCCGAGAAATATGCCGCAGCCAAGCAGCGCCACCTGCGTCTGCTCAGCGCATTGGGTTTTGAGGTGGATGTGGAAGAACTCGAAAAACAATGGTTTGAGGGTATTGAATACATCAAGCAATTTGAAATTATCGACAGCGAACACGTTGTAAACAAATATCTTGCTGAAGGCAAGAGCATCTTGTGTGAAGGTGCACAGGGCAGCATGCTCGACGTTGACTTCGGTTCGTATCCGTTCGTCACTTCGTCGAACACCGTTTGCGCCGGTGCCTGCTCGGGCCTTGGCGTTGCTCCCAACAAGATTGGTGAGGTGTTTGGCATTTTCAAGGCGTATTGCACACGCGTGGGCAGCGGGCCGTTCCCAACCGAGCTGTTCGACGAAACCGGCGCCAAGATTCGCGACATCGGTCACGAATACGGTGCAGTAACCGGTCGCGAACGCCGCTGCGGATGGATTGACCTCGTGGCTCTGCGTTACACCATAATGCTCAACGGCGTCACACAGCTTATTATGATGAAGAGCGACGTGCTCGATGGCTTCGAAACCATCAAGGCGTGCGACTCGTATAAGGTGAACGGCATTGAGACACGCGACTTCCCATATTCGATTGACGAAGGCATAGAACCGATTTACACCGAACTCAAAGGTTGGAACACCGATATGACCGGCATCACAAGCCCGGACCAATTCCCGAAGGAATTCACCGACTATATCGCCTTCCTCGAAGAAAAGTTGCAAGTGCCCATCACCATCGTTTCGGTTGGTCCTGACCGCACTCAAACCATCGAGCTGAAAAAGTAAATCCTTATTTTAAACAAAATATCAGAACAAAAACACAAACGAACTATGGCATTAGTTAAACCATTCAAGGGCTTGCGCCCTCCAAAGGACCTCGTAACCAAAGTGGCTTCGCGCCCCTACGATGTGCTCAACTCTCAAGAGGCTTTCAACGAAGCGTTGGGCAATGAGATGTCGCTGTATCACATCATCAAACCGGAAATCGATTTCGACCCGATTGCCGACGAACACGATGCTAAAGTCTATGCCAAGGCTGTTGAAAACTTCAATATGTTCCAGCAGAAGGGCTGGCTCGTGCAGGATGCCAAGGAGAACTATTACATCTATGCCCAAACCATGAACGGCCGCACTCAATACGGCATCGTGGTGGCAGCTAACGTCGACGACTATATGAACGGCGTGATTAAGAAGCACGAGCTTACCCGCAAGGACAAGGAAGAGGACCGCATGAAGCACGTTCGCATCAATAATGCCAACCTCGAACCGGTGTTCTTTGCGTTCCCCGACAACGCCGGTTTGCAGGAGATTATCGACGAAACCATCAAGAAAGAACCGGAATACGACTATGTGGCAGAGGACGGCTTTGGCCATCACTTCTGGGTGATTGACGACGAAGCCACCATTGCACGCATCACCGAGTTGTTTGCCGGCATTCCGTATCTGTATATTGCCGACGGTCATCACCGCACTGCCGCTGCTGCTCTTGTGGGTCACGAAAAGGCGCTTGCCAACCCTCACCATACCGGTAAAGAGGAATACAACTTCTTCCTGGCTGTGTGCTTCCCCGAAAGCCACCTGAAGATTATCGACTATAACCGCGTAGTGAAAGACCTCAATGGTATGACCGACGACGAGTTCCTTGCCAAATTGGCTGATAACTTCGATGTTGAATGCAAGGGCGAGGAAATCTATCATCCTTCAGCGCTTCACAACTTCTCGCTTTATCTGGGCGGCAAATGGTATTCGCTCACTGCCAAGGCGGGCACCTACAACGACAGCGACCCGATTGGCGTGCTCGACGTCACCATCTCATCAGACCTGATTCTGCGTGACTTGCTGGGTATCACCGACTTGCGCACCGATAAGCGCATCGACTTTGTGGGCGGCATTCGCGGTCTGGGCGAATTGAAGCGCCGCGTCGATAGCGGAGAAATGAAGATGGCACTTGCGCTCTATGCCGTGAGCATGAAGCAACTCATCGACATTGCCGATTCGGGCAACATCATGCCGCCAAAAACCACTTGGTTTGAACCAAAACTCCGCTCGGGCATCGTGGTTCACAAACTCGATTAATCCCCGGCGCGGTAAAATAGAAGCTTAGCTTTAACCCATTGCCGGCGGAGCTGCAATCGCTCCACTGCTGGCTGCGAAGGCAAGCAAGAGACTATCTCCACATAGTTGACAAAATCGACTATGTGGAGATGCTTTTTTTTGACACGAAGAAAGCGCCGTGGCGGCCGAACCTGCTGCAAAAAAACTAATCAACCACCAATTAGTGTACGGAAAAAAGTTGTAACTTTGCTTACAGTGAGAAAAAACTAAAAAACAAGCAAGAAAAACCTACGCAGATGGACCGAAGAGATTTCCTAAAAAACTCGGCTATGGCAGCTGCCGCAGTGGCAATTGCGCCATACGCAAAAGCCGGAGATGCCATATCACCCGCCGAAAACAAAACCGCAGCCAATGCTCCGCTTATTGACAGCGCTCCAATGCTGCAAAACTATGCCGAAACAAGCATCGGCATCGCTTTCAGCGTCACCGATTATGCCAACGGATATGTTGAATATGGATTACAGCCCGACCTCTCTGATGCCAAGCGCGTGAAATGTGGCGGCTATCGAGTAACCGACATGAACAATCAAATAATTCGAGTCCGGCTCACCGGTTTGCAGCCTGCCACACGCTATTACTATCGCATAGGCGCCGACCGCATCGGCTACGGCGGTGGCTACAACATGAAAATCACGGGCAACCAAACGTGCAGCGAGATTTATTCGTTCACCACAGCCGGCAAAAAGGCAAATCCCCACTTCTGCGTTATCAACGACACTCACGCCCATTGGGATGCTTTCGCCCGCGTCACCGACAAAATTGCTCAGTTGGCGCCGTCGTGCGTGATTTGGAACGGCGATGCCTGCAACACCGAGGAAACGGTTGATGCTCAAAAACGCATCTTCCTAAAACCTGAAATCAACCGCAAGGACTATGCCGCTTCAATGCCCCATCTGTTTTGCCCGGGCAACCACGACCTGCGCGGCATGGCTAACCGACACCTCGAACGCGTGTGGATGTATCGTCAGCCGGAAGAACGGCTCAGCCGCGACTGGGACCTAGGGCGAAACTTCGCCGTGCGCATGGGCGACATTGCGCTCATCGGGCTCGACACTGCCGAGGACAAGCAGGACACCAACCCGCTATTTGCAGGACTGTATAACAGCCAAGAATACCGCAAAGCGCAAACCGAATGGCTCAAACACGCGCTCAAGCAAAAAGACATCGCCAGCGCACCGCATATCGTTGCTTTTTGCCATATTCCGCTTTTCGACGACGACCCTACGCACAATCCAGGCGACGTGGCGCCTGCCGACAAAGACCCTGCTTACACCAAAGATTTTGCCCTTTGGCAACGCACATGTGCCAACATGTGGACTCCGCTGCTGCAAAAAGCCGGTTGCCGCGTAATCATCACAGCCCACATGCACAAATATCGTTTCGATGCTCCCACCGGCTCACGCAAATGGGCACAGATTGTTGGCGGCGGACCAAAAATAAATTCCAAGAATGGCTTCCCAACAGTGATTGAAGGGTTCACCGAAGGCAAGGAATTGGTGATTCGCATCCACAATGTTTCGCAAGGAACAGTTGTGGCAGAACACCGCTTCAATGCCAAATAACCGCAGTAAAACTACATCTCGCAGAAAACGCCGAGGCATTTCATTCTAATCCATAACACCCCATTTGCGCTCTCTGCGAGATGCAATCTTTCAGCTACGTCTATTCGTCGTTGCGATACTCCAAAATGTCGCCCGGAGTGCAATCCAACGCCTTGCAAATGGCATCGAGCGTGCTGAACCGAACAGCCTTTGCCTTGCCTGTTTTCAGTATTGATAGGTTGGCAAGCGTGATGCCCACCCGCTCCGAGAGTTCGTTGAGCGACATCTTTCGCTTCGCCATCATTACGTCGAGATTAACTATTATCATAAGTAATGCTAATTTACATGTTAAACAATCCGTTCAATCAAATGGTCAGACTATTCTCCTCGGCGGTAGAAACGGCAATGGCATAAATCAATGCCACGCAACACAAAATCACCGGCGTGGTGAATACACCAGTATTCAACACCATCTCACGTGCACCATAAATTATGCCGCGATTATCGTCGAACAACTCATAGAACAGCGAAACCGTTGCCAAAGCATATAGCCTGCACACATTCTTGCGCGAAAACACATTGCCGCTATTCAAGCCTTTAATGGCAGTGATGAGTATGCTCGCCAATAGCCATATCATCAGCACATTTGTGAGAATATAACCTGCAATCTCTATCCATTGAATAAAATCTACTTCGGGGTCGTTGAACCACACTGCCGGTGCAATGTCTATGCCCAACCCTACTTCGAAGTTTAGCAATCCGCATATTGCCAACACTCTAAACAACATCACCACTGCCCAAATGGCAACAAACACAAGCAGCAACTTGCATAAAATGCTTGCTTTAGTCTTGATTTCTTTCATAATTAATTTGTTTTGAATATTAATAATAATTTATCGTTTTTTCGATAAGCAAAATTAGAGTCGATTTCTGGAATACGCAATATATTCGCAATAAATATTTATCGTTTTTCAATAAATTAACAAATCATAGCACTTTCATATAAAATAACCAAAAAATGCGTTTACACACATTCATTTCCCAATTAATGAATCTATAGGTTGTGCCATAACGAAAAAATCACTACATTTGTAGGATAAAACAGAAATCATACATCAGGTGAAGAATCTAATTATCCGTGCGCTTTCAGGCGCAGTATACATAGCATTAGTGATATCCTCCATCTATTTTGGCGGATGGTTATTTGCAACATTTTTTGGCATACTTGTGATAATTGGCATGCACGAAGCTCAAAAGCTGGCGTGGAAAGGCAAATGCAGCACAACCATTCAAGTGCTCGACATTGCCACCGGAATGGCATTGTTTCTCGGAGCGTTTGCCTCAGTTGCTTTTGGCACCGACCCGAGGCTTGCTGCTCCGCTGCCAATTTTGTTGGTGTTAGCCCGATTTATTGCCGGGCTATACCTAAAAGAACAATCGCCAATCGCATCGTGGGCAAACTCGTGCTTCACAATATGCTATGTGGCAGTGCCGCTGACGATGCTGGCACTGATTCTGCACACCTACGGCATGCTGATAGCGCTGTTCATGTTCGTGTGCATCTGGCTAAACGACACCGGCGCCTACCTCGTGGGCTGCACAATTGGCAAGCATCGCCTGTTTGAGCGCATCTCGCCCAAGAAGTCGTGGGAAGGATTTTTCGGTGGCATGGCATTCTGCATTGCTGCCGGAGCGTTTGCCCATCATCTCATAGGTGGCTGCCAAGCCATTTGGATTCCGTTTGCTATCATCGTGAGCGCGTTCTCCACATGGGGCGACTTGGTTGAAAGCCTCATCAAGCGCACCGCCGGAGTGAAAGATTCGGGCAACATAATGCCTGGTCACGGAGGCGTGCTCGACCGCATCGACAGCCTGCTGTTTGTGGCTCCGGCAATACTTGCTTACCTGTATTTAGTGCATTAATCTATATAAAAACAATAAACAAAACTCAAATATATAAATAAAGAACAATGAGCAATCAAAGGTATGACATGCGCGGCGTGTCGGCTTCGAAAGAAGATGTGCACAACGCCATCAAAAACATCGACAAAGGTCTGTATCCTAAGGCTTTTTGCAAAATCATTCCTGACGTTATTGGCGGCGACCCGGAATACTGCAACATCATGCACGCCGACGGCGCCGGCACAAAATCGTCGCTTGCCTACATCTATTGGAAAGAAACCGGTGACATGAGCGTGTGGAAAGGCATTGCTCAAGACTCGCTGATTATGAACATCGATGACCTGCTTTGCGTAGGCGCTACCGACAACATACTGCTTTCATCAACCATCGGACGAAACAAGAATCTCATTCCCGGCGAAGTGATTGCAGCAATCATCAACGGCACTCAGGAGCTGATTGACGAGCTTAAAGAACTGGGCGTGAACATTGTGTCGACCGGCGGCGAAACTGCCGACGTGGGCGACCTTGTGCGCACAATAATCGTTGACAGCACCGTCACTTGCCGCATGAAGCGTGCCGACGTAATCAACAACGCCAACATAGCTGGCGGCGACGTGATTGTGGCACTATCGTCGTGCGGACAAGCCACCTACGAGAAATCATATAACGGCGGAATGGGCAGCAACGGACTCACCTCGGCGCGCCACGACGTGTTTGCTAAATACCTTGCCGAGAAATATCCCGAAAGCTTCGACCCGCACGTGCCCGACGAACTCGTTTATTCCGGCAACGTGAAGCTCACCGACGCTGTTGAAGGCGTTAGCTTAGACGCCGGAAAGCTGGTGCTCTCGCCCACTCGCACCTACGCTCCATTTGTAAAACGCATGCTCGACGAGATGCGTGCCGACATACACGGCATGGTGCACTGCTCGGGTGGCGCACAAACCAAAATCATGCACTTTGTCACCAACAAGCACGTCATAAAGGACAACCTATTCCCCATTCCTCCGCTGTTCAAACTCATTCAAGAGCAATCGGGCACCGACTGGAAGGAAATGTACAAGGTGTTCAACATGGGTCATCGCCTGGAAGTGTATCTGCGTCCCGAAAAGGCTCAACGCGTAATCGAAATTGCCAAATCGTTCAACATCGATGCTCAAATCATAGGCCGTGTTGAAGATGCACCCGCCAATCATCTGACCATCGTGTCGGAAAAAGGCACATTCGAATACGAATAAACCCTTTGGGCGCAAGCAAATCATTTTTCACAAAATCGGGGCAAAACATTGCGTATGCGAAAATGTTTGTGGGCAATAGTTGTAATGCTTATTGGCACCATAGCAATATCGGCGTGCCAAGGCGGTAAGGGCGACGGCAACACCGACGCTCTTCACAACGGCTTGCCCGACACGCTGGTTGTAGGCACGTTGTATAGTCCCACTTCGTTCTTCCTGTTTCGTGGCGACACCATGGGTTACGAATACGAACGCATTATGAGTTTTGCTAAAAGCAAGCACATAGCCACGCGCTTCGTAATAGGCAGCAACCTACAGTCGCTCATCGAGCAACTCGACAGCGGCGCCATCGACATCATTGCCTACGAAGTGCCTATCACCCACGAATACAAGAAGCTTGTGCTCAACTGCGGCAGCGAAAACATCACCTATCAGGTGCTCGTTCAGCCCAAAAGCGATTCGGTAATCACCAACGTGATTCAGCTTATCGGCAAGGACATTTATGTTGAAAAAGGGTCGAAATACGAGGCACGCATCCGCAATCTCGACGATGAGATTGGCGGCGGTATACGCATCCACACCATCGACGAGGACACCATCACCGCTGAGGACCTCATCGAAAAGGTGGCAACCGGCAAGCTGCCGCTCACTGTGGTGAACAGCGACATCGCTCAGCTCAACCACACCTATTACAGCAACATCGATATCAGCTTGCAAGTTAGTTTTCGGCAACGCGCATCGTGGGCTGTAAGCAGCAGCAACCAGATGCTTGCCGACAGCATCAACGCATGGAGCAATTCTCAGGCAAGTGGTGCCACCGACAAGCAGGTGCTGCGCCGATACTTTGAGATGAGCAAAACCGGATTCACCGGCTCGCCTGTCAGCGATGCAAAAGTGATTGCATCAATCAAGCATGGCATCATTTCAGACTATGACGCCTTTTTCAAGCAGCATGCCACCGACAACAACCTCGACTGGCGCTTCTTGGCTGCCATCGGTTGGGTGGAATCGCAGTTCCGACCCGATGTGGTTTCGTGGGCGGGCGCCCGCGGCATCATGCAGCTGATGCCGCGCACTGCATGCGCCTTTGGCTTGAGCATCGACCAAATTGATGACCCCGACCGAAACATTGCCACCGCCGCCAAAAGCATTGCGCACCTCGACGCCATACTCAAGCGCAAGGTGCCCGACAAGGTAGAGCGACAAAAGTTTGTGTTGGCTTCATATAATGCCGGCATCGGGCACATCCTCGATGCTATTGCGCTGGCTCGCAAATATGGCAAAAATCCTCAACTTTGGAACGGCAACGTGGCTGAATCGCTGCTGCTGAAGTCAAACCCAATCTACTATAACGACAGCATTTGCAAAAGCGGTTATTTCCGCGGAAGGCAAACCGTAAGTTATGTGGCAAACGTGAACCATTACTACTCCATTTATTGTTCTAAAATAAAAAAGTAAATTAAAAAGTATTCACTTTAAATGTTTATTATTATGAAAAAGTCTCACTTTTCTCTTGCAATCGCCATCGCTTTGGCTTGCACATTAACATTCTCTTCTTGCATTGGCAGTTTTGCACTCACCAACAAGGTGCTTAACTGGAACAAGCAAATTGGCAGCAAATTCGTTAACGAGCTGGTGTTTGTAGCATTCTGGATTCTTCCTGTTTATGAAATCACTGGCATTGCCGACGTGCTCGTCATCAACTCCATCGAGTTCTGGTCGGGAAGCAACCCTGTGAGCGCAAACAACACTAAGATTATCGACGGCAAAGACGCAAAATATCTTGTAAAACAAGACTCAAAGGGCTACACCATCACCAACCTCAGCGACAACACCGAAATGCGCTTTGCATTCGACGAAACCGACAACTCGTGGTCAATCGAAGCTAACGGCGAAAGCCACAAGTTCATGACTTTTGTCGACGACAACCACGTGAAGATGATTACACCTGCAGGCGACTTCCAGACATTCGAACTCTCGCAAGCCGGTGTTTATGCTTATCAGCAAGTCGCCACAGGCAGCAATTTTGCATACGCTAAATAAAGCTTATAATCAAAGCACCTACGATGGTGCAATAATATGCCCGGGGATGCCAAAACATCACCCGGGTTTGTTTTTGTCTTTATTTATAATTTTGTTTAGCCATAGCCCCTCATATTCTTTTGCAACCATTACCCTAATTTGGCAGAAATTTCGTAACTTCGCATATTGCTTACTATACGCGTTAACACGATGATTGACCAAGCAACTGTTGAACAAATCAGAAATGCCGCCAACATAGTTGATGTTGTGGCTGACTATGTGAGTTTGCACCGCTCCGGAGCAAACTACAAAGGCTTGTGCCCGTTTCACAACGAGCGCACCCCGTCGTTCATCGTGTCGCCTGCCAAAAACTATTGCCACTGCTTTGGTTGCGGTAAAGGTGGCGACCCAATCGGGTTCCTGAAGGAGTTGAACAACTACACCTACCGCGAGGCTTTGGTGCATCTTGCCAACAAATTCCACATCGAAATTAAAGAGGTGGACCTCTCAAGCGAAGAAATTGCCGAACGCCAAAAACGGCAATCTTTCTTGACGCTTTGCGACTTTGTGTGCAAGCACTATCAACAGCAAATCGCTGTTGAGTCGAACAACGCCACAGTAATGGCACGGCTCAACGCGCTCGGGCTGCACGAAGCAGTGGTGAAGCTGTTTGGGCTCGGATATGCCGACAGCACCCCCGACTCGCTTGTCGACATGATTTCAAAAGCGGGCTTCAGCATATCAAACGCCAACGACCTCGGGCTTGTGGCACCGTTGGCTAACGGCATGGGCGACGTCATCAACAAAGCCATAGTGCTGCCGGTATACAACAAAACCGGCAAAGTCACCGGCTTTGCTTGGCATAGCATCGAAGCCGACCCTACATCGTTCAGCGCCACATGCCGCAGTGCAATATTCAATCCGCAAGAATCGGTGTTTGGGCTATTCCAAGCCAATCACGCCATCTCAAAAGCCAAATCATGCTTCATTGTCGACAACCCGTTCGACGTGATGGCAATGCATCAAAACGGACTCACTAACACCATCTCGCCCATCGGCGAAGCAATCGACCGATACATCATCAACGACTTGGCAAAGAGCATCAAGGACGATTCGGCTACCCTTATCACCGCACATCGCTCTCCGCAGCAACTTGCCACCATGTTCCGCATAGCCGACCAGCTGATTGCCGCCGGCATCAACGTGTTTGCAGTGAACACTCCGCAACCCGAATCAAGCATAGCCTCAACGCTGTCGGGCTGCAGTGCTTCGGCGTGGACGCAATACATCAACGACAACAAACAGGACATCGTGACATGGAAAGCAACCATTCTGCTCAACGATGCCGCAAACAACAACACAATGCGAATTAAAGCCATTCGCAGCACTTTGCGAACCATCAAGGCTATGCGCGATGCAACCTGTCAACAGATTTATTTGAGCGTGCTGAGCAAGTTGACGCGATATCCTGTTGAAACCCTCAGCAAAGAGATGAACAACCTTTAATGCGCAGCTTACTCACTCATGATTGACCGACGGACAATAAATAAAATACTTTCGAAATGCCGAATTAACGACATCGTTTCCGACTATATGCTACTGCATAGCCGAGGAAACGATTTTGTGGGATATTGTCCGTTTCACACCGGAAAGATGATGACGTTCAACGTCAACACCTCAAACGGAACTTATCGCTGCTCGGAGTGCGGCAAAAGCGGAAGCGCAATCGATTTCCTAATCGACTATCTGCACATCAGTTACGATGAAGCTCTGGCAATGATTGCTCACCGCTACGGCATCGACTTCAAAACCAAAGGCGAACGCAGCAATGCCGCCACACTTTACGAAATAAATGCCGAAGCCTGCCATTACTATCAGGACCAACTTTTCAACTCTACAACGGGACAAAACATTGCGCTCACCTACTACAAGCAGCAACGCGGATTCTCCGACGAAATAATCAATCAATTCAGCCTCGGCTACTCGCCAGCACGCACCGATAACACTCTCATCTCTCAACTGTTGGAAAAGGGATATACCGAGGACGACATCGTGGCTTCGGGCATTGGTGTGCGCTTCGACAACAATCCGCCTTACGACCGCTTTCACGAGCGCATCACATTCCCCATCTTCAATCTTGCCGGCAACATTGTGGCATTCAGCTGCCGCACAATGAAGCACGACGACAACATTGCAAAATACAAAAACACCAACGACACGCCAATCTACACTAAAGGCAACGAAATATACGGTCTTTATCAAGCTCGCGAGCACATCCTTAGGTTGGGCTCTTGCATATTAGTTGAAGGCAACGCCGACGTGGTGTCGATGCACGAAGCTGGGTTCAACAACACCGTGGCTCCACTGGGCACCGGTTTCACCTTTGCACAAGCATGCGTGTTGCGCCGCTTCACCGACCAAATCACATTGCTGTTCGACGGCGACGGCGCCGGACGTCACGCCAACGAGGTGGCGCTGCAACACCTTTTGCCGCTTGGCATTGTGCCACAGATTGTGTTGCTGCCCGAAGGCGACGACCCCGACAGCTTTTCTCGACGCCTCTCGCACGACGAAGCGCAACGCTTCATCACCGACAATGCAATCAACCTTGTTCAGTTCTATTTCATAACAAAACTGAACGAGCAGCTCAACAACCCTATTCGCACAGCCCAAGTGGCTCGCGAAATCGTTCAGAAAATTGCACTTATACCCAACGACATAACCCGCGCTGCTTTGGTGAAGCAATGCAGCCACTTGCTAAACATCAACGAAGAATCGGTGCTTAGCGATGTCAAGCAGGAAATGTTCCGCATAAAGGAGGAGGAGTTCCGACGCAATCAACAGGCTCAAGCTCGCCAACAATACTGGGCAAATGCTAACCAGCAGCAACCTGCGGCTGCCGAGCCTCTGCCCGACGGAGTCGCACAGCCTGCCGACGACGACAGTCTGATTGGCTCATCATTACTCACCGAGCAGGTGGACAACGGCATCGCATCGGATTGCAACCCAAACATCCTGAGCAAAGAGCGCGAAATAATGCACTATCTGGCTAAATACGGAATGGTGTCGTTCGGATTCAGGCAAATCGACGAAAACAACACGGCACCCACTTGCTTAATTGAATACATCGAACTCGAATTTGAAGCCAACAACCTGCAATTTCAAAACCCCGTTTACCGACGCATTTTTGAATTGGGCAAAACGCTGGTAACCGACTTCTATTCCGATTTCGGCGATTTTATGGAGCACCTCAACCAAGTGCAAGACCAAATGTTCAACGAAGGCGTGGCTGAATTGATGAACCGCAACATCGATTTCGATTCGGTGAAAATGGAGGAAGAACGCCTCAAAAGCCGCATCAATGCCAAAATGGCAAAGATGATTGACGACTATCGCCAACGCTATTTCGAGGATTATTTGTGTTCGCACCCCGACCGCGAGATTCGCTCCACGAGCCTCGACCTGGTGAACGAGCGCTTCAAATTGAGCAAGATTCACACTCAACAAGCCAAGTTGCCAACCGAGTTCGATTGCCTAGACATATTTGTGCAAGATGCAATTAACAATCTGCGCTACGAGATGCTCACGCTCAACATCAATACGCTTCAGGAAAAACTGAAACACGAAACCGACAGCGCAGCTGTAATGAATCTGATGGCTCAGCTGCTCGAGTTGCAACAAAACCGCGCCATTCTTGCCAAGTATCTTGGCGACCGTGTGATTAACCCCTGATTTGATAAATTAATAAACAAAACATACAAAAATATATTTTTAACGATGAAAAAAGAAACATTATGCGTTCAAGCAGGCTATACACCAAAGAACGGTGAAGCCCGAATCCTTCCGATATATCAAAGCACTACTTTCAAATACGAAAGCAGCGAGCAAATGGGCCGCCTGTTCGACCTCGAAGAATCAGGCTACTTCTACACTCGCCTGCAAAACCCTACCAACGACGCCGTCGCTGCAAAAATTGCCGCGCTCGAAGGCGGTGTGGCTGCTATGCTCACCTCGTCGGGGCAGGCAGCCAATTTCTATGCCATTTTCAATATATGCGAGGCGGGTGACCACGTTGTGAGCAGCGCGCAAATCTACGGCGGCACCTTCAATTTGCTCAACGTCACCCTTCGCAAACTGGGCATCGAAACCACCTTTGTCGACGTCGACGCTTCAGAAGAGGAAATAGCAGCCGCTTTCAAGCCTAACACAAAGGTGCTGTTTGGCGAAACCATCTCAAACCCAAGCATCAACGTGCTCGACATCGAAAAGTTTGCCCGCGTTGCACACAACCACGGTGTGCCTCTCATTGTCGACAACACCTTTGCAACACCAATCAACTGCCGACCATTTGAATGGGGTGCCGACATTGTCACTCACTCCACAACAAAATATATGGATGGCCACGCCATGACGGTTGGCGGTGCTATTGTCGATAGCGGCAATTTCGATTGGCAAGCTCACGCCGAGAAATTTCCGGGACTCACCACACCCGACGAATCGTACCACGGACTAACCTACACCGAGCACTTTGGCAAACTGGCGTACATCACCAAAGCCACTTCGCAATTGATGCGCGACCTCGGCTCAATTCAGGCTCCGCACAACGCCTTCCTGCTTAACGTGGGTCTTGAAACGCTTCACCTCAGAATGGAACGCCACTGCAAGAATGCACTTGCCGTGGCTAAATGGCTCGAAGCAAATCCGAAGGTGGCTTGGGTGAACTATTGCGACCTGCCAAGCAACAAATACTACTCTTTGGCAAAAAAATATATGCCTAACGGCAGCTGCGGCGTGATGTCGTTCGGACTGAAAGGCTCGCGTAAAGATGCCGAGCAATTCATGGACCGCCTGAAACTCATCGCCATCGTAACCCACGTTGCCGATGCCCGCACCTGCGTGCTTCACCCGGCAAGCCACACCCATCGCCAGCTCACCGAGCAACAGCTTGTTGAAGCCGGCGTGGCACCCGACCTTATCCGCCTGTCGGTAGGTATCGAAAATGTCGACGACATCATTGCCGACATGCAGCAAGCAATGGAAGCCTAAACACGCAGCTCAGCAGAAACCATCGGCGAGACATACTCTCTCCATCAAACATAATAGAAAAACAAACATATAATGAAAATTAAGTTCTTCATATCAGCTCTTTTGCTTGCAGGAGCATCGTTCACACTGCAAGCTCAGTTGAATTTACCAATAACAAAGATTGACAACGTGTCATACTATTGTTATAAGGTGAAGAAAAAAGAAACCCTATATGGCATCTCCACCAAACTGGGAATCTCGCAAGCCGACATCGTGAAGTACAACCCCAGTGCAAAACAAGGCCTCAAGGACAAGCAAACCCTGTTCTTGCCCGTCGACGCTTTCAAAGGCGGCAAAACAGCTGCCGAGAGCCAGCCCAAGCAATCATCCAAAGCAATCTCTAAAGTCACTCACCTGGTTGCCAAGGGCGAAACGCTTTATGGACTCTCGAAGCTCTACAACATTTCAATCGAGGAAATCATTGCTGCCAACCCCGAAACAAGCAACGGCTTGAAAACCGGTGAAATTGTGGTGATTCCGCAACCCGAAAGCATCAGCATTGCTCAGCCTAAGCAACAACCGGAGCAACAAAAACCGGCTGTCACCACACCCGCCGACGGAAAACCCATCTACCACAAAATCAAAGCTGGCGAGACACTATACGGCGTTTCGCGCTCCTACAACACCACCATACAAAGCATTCTCGACCTCAACCCCGGCATTTCGGCTTCAAACTTCCGCTCCGATGAGGTGATTCGCATCATCCCGAATCTTGCCAAACCGGTTGTGGTGGAAAAACCTGTCACCGAGTTTTTTGCCTACGAGGCTAAGAAGGGCGACACTTTCTATTCAATTGCCCGCGACAACAACGTGGACGTGAATGTGCTCATCGCCGCCAACCCTGACATTAAGAAACTGAAAAAAGGCAACACCGTTAACGTGCCCGTAACTCGCACCGAAAAAGTGACTGTTAGCCCCTCGGAAATCAACAACCCAAGCTTAGCCAACGTGAAAATCGAACGCAAAGTTAAGAACCCCGACACCGTGAACGTGGCTCTGATTCTGCCATTCATGCTCAAATCGGCTTCGCCGTCGGCTAATGCCCGCAACTACACCGAATTCTACAAAGGCTTTATGATTGCCGTGGACAGCGTGCGAAAGTCATCGAACAAGCATTTCAACATCTACGCCTTCGACAACGCCGGCTCGCTGCACGTCACCGACAGCATCCTGCTACAGCCCGTGCTCAAGCAAATGGACATGATTATTGCTCCTTCCGACGCCAAACAGCTGGCTGCCGTCAACCGATTTGCCTGCGAAAACCAGATTGTAGCCGTGAACGCGCTTTCGGTGAAAGACGAGGCGTACACCAACAACCCTTACGCTTTCCAGTCGAACATCCCGCCAAGCTATCTCTCTGCTGAAATCGCTGAATGGTTCGACAAGACATTCAGCAACCACAAGATTGTGCTCGTCACCGACGACACTCGCGAAAAAAAGGATATCTACAACGATTTGGTCAGCCATTTTGCCGCTCACAAAGTGCCCACAATCACCATTTCGCTTGGCAACGATTTCTCCTACGAGAAATTGAGCGACAAGCTAAACCCGGGTTCAAAGTACATCGTCATTCCTTCGTCGAGCTCCAAGGAAACTCTTGCCTCGCTCATGCCGGTGCTGAAAGCGCTCAAGCAACAGCGCATCGACATCGATGTCAAGCTAATGGGCTACCCCGAATATTGTGCCTATCTGCTTGAATATCAGCCCGACTTTCACAAAGTGGACACATATATCTACAGCCGTTTCTTCTACAACGACTCCCACCCTCGCACAAAGGCTTTCGAAGCAACCTACAGCCGATGGTACGGCGAGGAGATGCGCTACACCGTACCACGAATGGGCGCACTTGGCTTCGACACCGGCTTTTTCTTCCTCTCTGCAATGAGCAAAAGCAATCATGCTTTTGAGAGCCGAAGCCTCGAGCTATACAACGGCATACAGACTTCCTTCAAATTCCAGCGAATAAGCAATTGGAGCGGTTTCATCAACAAGGAGCTACTCTTTGTGCAATTCACCCCTCATTTCACTATCGAGAAACTATAATCAGGCATCATTATTCAACTATGACCAACTCAATTAAAACAATACTCGCAGCTGTATTTTTGCTCTTTGCCCTAATGCCGGCTCGGGCACAAAAACATTTTCAGCCTAACATCGCCGTTGGCGGCAAAGCAGGCGTGACACTGTCGAAAGTCAACTTCTCGCCCGGTGTGAAGCAAGGATGGAACATGGGGCAAACTGCCGGCGCTACTTTCCGCTATATGGAGGAAAAGCACTTCGGACTAATCGTCGAAGCCCTAATCACACGTGCAGGCTGGAAGGAAAACTTCGAAGATGCCCGGTTCAACTACAGCCGCTCGCTCACCTATCTGCAATTACCCATACTCACGCACATCTATTTTGGCAGCAGCCGGTTCCGCGGCTTCTTCAACCTCGGACCGCAACTGGGCTACTACATCGGTGAATCCATTTCGTCGAACTTCAATTATCAAGACCCTCAGTCGGTGCCCGACTTCCCATATACCAACCGCTACCTCGACCAGCTCACAATGAATGTGAAAAGCAAATTCGACTATGGATTGGCTTTCGGGCTCGGCACCGAGTTTATTGCACGGCGCAAACACTCGTTCTCGCTCGAAGCCCGCCTCTATTACGGACTCGGCAGCGTGTTTCCAAGCAACAAAAAAGACACCTTCTCGGCATCGTCAAACATGACGCTGTCTATCACCGCCGGCTATTCATTCCGAATCAAATAACCCACCACCCCACTCTCCTCTCGCAGAAATCCCATAATCCCGCTTAATCTATGCGAGCCCATCACCTGTTTCAGCGAGTTCTGCGCTTTCTGCGAGAGACCTTTCACAGCGGGTGACAGAGATAATCTCTCGCAGATTACGCAGATATGCGCAGATAATCCTATCAATCTGAATAATCTGAGTGAACCAACCAACCACTTCTGCGGTATCAGCGCTTTCCGCGAGAGAATTATGAGTTGGCGTGGAGCGGTTGCAAATTCAGCAGCCAAGCACCTACACAAAAATTTATCCTTGTATCTTGTAAACGCGCAAAATAGTATGTATATTTGCCAATATCGACCACCCGAGCAGAGTCCGGTCGTGGGCAACGCGGGAGGGATTCTTTGATTAATCATAAAACTTTAATTAATAGGAAGCTTATGAAAAAATCTTTTACCCAGAAATTATGGCTCATTGCAGCCATGCTCAGTGTTGCCTATTCGGCATCGGCTTACGATGTTGAAGTCGATGGAATCTTTTACAACCTCAATAATGGTACACAAGTTGCATCGGTCACTTATGGAAGCACCAAATATAGTGGTGAAGTTGTTATACCATCCGAAATCAAAGTAAATGAGGTGAAATATACAGTTATTTCGGTTAGCGGTAATGCATTCTATAAATGCAACGACCTTACTTCAGTGACCATCCCCAACTCGGTCACTACTATTGGCAATTCCGCATTCAACAACTGCAAAGGGCTCACATCAGTAACAATCGGCAACTCGGTGACTGAGATTGGCAATTATGTATTCGCTTATTGCACTTCGCTTACCTCTTTAACCATACCAAGCTCGGTGTCAAAGATTGGAGAATCTACATTAATCGTTTGCACTGCGCTGTCAAGCATTATTGTTGACTCAGAGAATAAGGTATATGACAGTCGCGACAACTGCAATGCAATCATTGAAAGTGCTACCAATAAATTAATTGCAGGCTGCAAAGCTACAACTATTCCGAACACTGTAACAACAATCGGCGACCATGCATTCCATAATTGCAGCGAACTAACTTCGGTTACAATCCCTAACTCGGTCAGAGAGATTGGTGCTTATGCATTTTATTATTGCCGTGGGCTCACTTCGGTGACAATCCCCAACTCGGTTGCTAAAATTGGTTTAAATGCATTTTATGAATGCCGCGGTCTAACCTCGTTGTCCATTCCCAGCTCAGTGACGGAGATTGACTTAAATGCATTCTCTTACTGCACTGGGCTGTCAAGCATTATTGTTGACTTAGAGAATAAGGTATATGATAGCCGCGACAACTGCAATGCAATTATTGAAAGTGCAACCAATAAACTAATTGCAGGTTGCAGCACAACAACCATTCCAAACACAGTTACTTCGATTGGCGATGCTGCATTCGAGGGTTGCACCGGACTTACTTCAGTGACTATACCCAACTCGGTGTCAAAAGTTGGAGCTTATGCATTCGCCAGTTGCTTCGGGATTTCTAAAATAACTATACCTAAAACTGTTAAAGTCATTGGTTCGGAAGCATTTGCCTGCAATATCAAATTAGATGTATATGTTGAGTGGGATGACCTGTCGGACGAATCGATGTCTTTCGACAAACAGCCATTCAGTTATGCCATTATGCAATCGGGGACACTTCATGTTCCAACAGGCAAAAAGGCGATTTACGAGCAGACTGAACCTTGGAAGAGCTTTGTGAACATTGTTGAATACACGGTTGACAGCATTGAGGAAATCGATGCTGAGGGTGGCTTTACCATCGGCGTTGAGGGCAGCAGAATTGTGGTTAACGGTGCAGGCGATGCCAAGGTTGAGGTGTTTAACACAAACGGTGCGGATGTTTACTGTGGCGTGGCTGACAACATGCCTGAATTAGCTGCCGACATCTACATTGTCCGCGTAGGCTCAACCATAAAGAAAGTTGCCGTAGCGCAATAATCGAGATATTGTTATGAATTTAGGATAAAAAACAGGAGGTTGCGCAGCAGGTGATAGCCGTTTTGGCGCGAGCCTACGCCTTTGCTTTGCGCATCGAAGCGGCGAATAGCGTCTATGATGTTCACGCAACCCAGTGTGGTGTAGCGGTTTGCTGCCGCCGTGAACTTCTGTGCTCGCCAACTGCTTTTGGTGCCGATTCGGTCCATAATTGCATCGGGCGACTGGCTCTTTGATGTGCGAACAAGCAATATGTTCACAAACGCGTTGAACAGGAATGGCGTTGCCATCTGCACAGGATAGTTCTTGGGGTTCTTTTCGAAATAATCTATTATCTTGAACGCTTTCTCGTTGTTGCGCGTGAACAAGGCATCTTCAAGCTCAAATATGTTGTAGTCCTTGCTGATGCCTATGTTTTTTTCAATCAGCCCGGGAGTGATTTGGCGGTCGGCGCCTACCACTATGCTCAACTTGTCGACTTCGCCAAACAGACGTGCAACATCGGTGCCCACAAAGTCGCGCAGCATCCAGGTTGATTTCTCATCAATCTTGCAGCCCTTGCTTGCCACGTATTTTGTTATCACGTCAACTATGCTGCGCTCGGTTTCTTTCTTCGACTCAAACACCACGCCCGTACCGCTCACCTTCAGCTGCTTCAGAAACTCGGCTGCTTTCACGTTAGCACCCTTGTTGCAAATCACAAGTATGGTGCTGTTCAGCGGTTTCTCGGCATAGAACCTGAGCAAATCGAGCCCGTTATCCTTGCTTTCGCGCACATTCTGAGCCTCACGCAACACCACCACCTGCCGCTCTGCCATCACAGGATAGCGCTTGCAGGCACTAATCAGCTGGCGCACATCGGTGTCGATGCCGTAGCACACCGTCAGGTTGAAGTCCTTCTCATCTTCGGTGAGCGCGCTGTCAATAATCTTGTCGGTGAGGCTGTCAATGTAATACGGTTCCTCGCCTTGGAGCACATAGATGGGGCGAAACTGCTTCTTGGCAATCTCGCTCACCAGACTCAAATATGTTACCGATTCTTTTTTTGGTGGCATGGCTGATGCTGATTGTAAAAAAATTTCGCTACCTTTGCGGCACAAAACCCGATTGCAAAATTACAATTTTTTTTTGCCGGATGCAACTTAATCTGCCCGAACATAAATTCAAAATCAAAGAAACCGCCCACGGCTTGGTCATCTTCGACGAGCTGCGCACTCGCTATGTAGCCCTAACGCCGGAGGAATGGGTAAGGCAGAACTTTGTGGCATACCTCATCACCCACAAGGGGTTTCCTGCAGCGTTGATGTCAAACGAAGTGTCGATGATGCTCAACGGCATCAAGCGGCGATGCGACACACTGGTGTGCGACAATCACGGCTCCACGCTGCTCATTGCCGAATACAAAGCCCCGTCGGTTGCCATCACACAACAAGTGTTCGACCAGATTGTGCGCTACAACATGGTGCTGCGAGCACGCTATCTCATCGTCACCAACGGTTTGCAGCATTACCTCTGCACCATCAACTACGAGAAAAACACCTACTCATTCAGCAACGATATTCCAGCATACAGCGAGATAGCCATTAAATAATCTTCCCCATTTAGCGAGCCGGTTTATATCCTTTGCGAACGAAGAAGTCAATCACAATCTCTCCCGCCATCTTGTTGTGCCAAATATACGAGCCATGGTCCTCGCCTTCAACAATCTTCAACTCGGCACCCGGAATGGCTTCGGCGATATAACGCGTATGCTCAGGCAGAATCAGGTCAGCCGAACCGGCACACACCATCACCGGACATTTAATGCTTGCCAACTCCTCGTCGGTGATATTAGGCTCCCACACCATCATTTCGGCAAGCGGATTGTTTTGACTGAGGATGTCGCGCTTAAACTGCTCGTAATTCACCACGCCCTCAGGGCTGACATTGGCGCCACTAATCACCATCATTTTCACCGTACCCGGATGCATAATCTCAAGCAGCAGCGACACTATGCCGCCATCGCTCCATCCATACACTGCCGGATGGCTGATTTCCAGCCTTCGGCAAAACTGATACATGTCTTCAGCCATATCCTTGTAGTGATAAGCCTTCAACGGCTTGTTGGCGCCCTGCCCGCGTGAGTCGATGGCATACACCTTGTAGCCGGCGCGAACAAGCTGCCCGGCTGTAGTTTCCACCGATTCGTGACTTCCGCCATTGCCATGAAACAACAGCACCGGTTTGCCATATCCTGCCACCTCATAGAGCAGGTTCACGCCGTTTACATCAACACGACTAACCTTGCGGCTGCGTGCATACCACAGCAACTCGGCAAGTTTTTTGTTCACCAGCTCGGGTTGCTCCATGTGTATGAAATGGCCGCAATCGGTCAGCTCCACATAGTCGAGATTCGAATATAGCTTTTGCATCTGAGCCTCGTTGTCGGGCTCGAGTCCGCTGTTTTGCGTGCAAATCACGGTGGTTGGCACATCAATCCACGCGCCGGTCCACCATTTGCGTTCAATAAGGTTGGTCATCGTGCTGCAAGCCACACGTTCGTCGGCTTCGGGCATGTGTTCAATGGCGTATCGCTTAATCCAACCGGGAGTATGCGGTCCGGCAAGCGACTGGGCAAAGCCGGCAATATTGGCACTCACGCTGTCGCCACAAAAGCATGCAGCAAAGTCGTTCACGGCTCGCTCATATTGCTCGGCACGCTCGCGCTCGTCGTCGCTCGACTGCTCATCAACTGCGGGATAAAGGCAATAAACGCCGTCGATGTCCATCAACGCTGCCACCTTTGCTGGATAGGAAAACGCCACTTGGCGGCAAACGGGAGTGCCCAAGCTATGCCCAACCATAATGGCTCGGCTAACATTCTCTTTCTCAAGCACTGAATCAATGGCTTTGGCAAAATATTCAAGCTTGTAATCCACATCGGGTTTATCGCTTTTGCCATATCCGGGCAAATCGACAAATATCAGCTGCAGGTTGTTGCTATCGCGAAACGCCTCATACTGCTTTTGCCACGTCTCTACATCGCATCCAAAACCATGAATAAACACCATGGCAATATCACCTTTCCCACTGGTTTTATAATGCACTTTCACGGCATTATAGACCTGGGCATAACGCGACTCTAATTCGCTTATCGATTTATTGCTATTGCACGACATAACTAAAGCTTGAATTATAGCGGCACACACTGCTAAAATAAAGTTGTTTTTCATAACAGTCAAAATTACTCGAAATAAGATTAATAAAGGCGAAAAAAATCAAGAGGCACAACGGTTTTGCCCCAAAAAGTAGGCTTAGCTTAATGCCTCTTGATTTATATAAAGGAGCACACGCCAGTGCTCAACGGTGAAGTATCACTTTTTCACACCACCAAACTTTCCGCCCTTGGTGCCTTTTGCGCCACCTGTGAGGTTGAAAATGTTTTGGTCGTAGCTCACGGTCTTCATGCCTTCCTCGCGCTTGCGTTTGATGGCAAGCTGCACAAGGCGCTCCATAAGTTGGTCGAACGGAATGCCAGTGCCCTCCCACAAGTAGAACGAGAGCGAACCGGGGATGGTGTTAATTTCGTTCACATAGATTTTGCGGCAGCCTGTTTCGTCGGGCTTGCTTGCGCCTTCAATCATCACGTCTACACGGCTCACGCCATGGCACGACAGCACGCGGAATGTCTCGCCGGCAAGAAACTGTATGCGCTTGGTTTCGGCTTCAGGCAGGTCGGCTGGAAACTTCTTAGCCGAAGCAGCCATGCCTTGTGCACCCTTGGTGCCGCCCATATATTTATCGGTGTAGGTGAGAATATCCTGCGAAGTGAGCGGTTGTTCGAGCACCGAGGTCTGATAGTCGTCGCAATCGCCAAGCACCGAGCAGTTGATTTCCTGCAAGTCCTTCACCATGTATTCCACAACGATGCGCGACGAATATTGTTCGGCATTGTCGATTTTTTCAATCAGCTGGTCGCGGTCGTGAGCGCAGCCAATGCCCACCGACGAACCGAGGTTGGCAGGCTTCACAATCACCGGGTAACCCAATTTACCCTCAATGTCGGCAATGAGCTGGTCGCGTTGCGCAAACCATTGCTTGTCGGTGAACCACACATAATCCACCACCGGAATGTTGCAAGCTGCAAGAATCATCTTCATAGTGATTTTGTCCATGCCGTTGGCGCTGGCAAGCACATCACAACCTGCGTATGGTATGCCTATGGTTTGCAGCACGCCCTCAAAGATGCCGTCCTCAACATTCGAGCCATGAAGCACCGGAATCACCACATCGATATGTGCGACTACATCGCTGCCAAACAGCGGCTTCTTCGCCTTATATAAGTTATAGTCGCCGTAAGCCGGACGCATATACACCTCCTGACACTTGGCAATGAGCGCATTCATGTCGCGATAGTTGGCTGTGTCGAACAGCAGGTCGCCGGTGTACCACTTACCCTGCTTTGATATGTAGATTGGTGTTACATCGTATTTGTCACGATTGATGGCAGCCATGGCTTGCGAAGCCGAAATCACCGAAATTTCGTGTTCGGTGGAACGGCCGCCGAAAAACACTCCGATATTAGTTTTCATCTTTTCTCTCTTAATGCTTTTTGATTATATTTTTTCTGAAATCTTTACTCACAATGGTGGCGCGTCAACAGCCAATCACTTGAAGGTGTCGGGCAGGTCGTTTTCGTAGAGCACAGTGTCGCCTGCCTTGGCAAAGCCGAGCATCATCTGCTGTGCCTCGGCGAAAGTGTCGGCAAGCTTGATGTTTTCTTCAGCCATGCCGCCTGCACGAATGCCTCGCACAATGGCTTCGCGGTTGTATTGACCAACCACAATGGCAACGTCGCACGTCTCGGCGATGTGTTCACCGAATTTCTCGTTGAAATACTCTTGCTTGTCGCCCAGCTCAATCATGCCGGGGGTGATGACGATGCGTCGGCCGCCCTTCATTCCGCCAAGCACATCAAGTGCCATTCGCGAACCGTCGGGGTTGCTGTTGAAAGCGTCGTCTATGATGGTGATTCCCGATGCCGTGCGCTTCACGTTCAGACGATGTTCCACCTGCTCGATTTTGCTCACCGCATATTTAATTTTTTGCTCTGGCACGCCAAGATGCAACGCCATTATCACAGCCGCCATAAGGTTGCTGATGTTGCACTCACCCACCAGTTTGGTGGTGAGTGTGATGGTTTTGCCTTCGCCTTCGATGGTAAACGAGGTGCCTTGCGCGCTATACTCGATGTTCACAGCCTTATAGTCGCCGGTGCCTTGCTCGCCCACCGAATAACGCTTGCATGCCACATTGCTCACCTCGCGGTTTGCCACATACGGGAAATCGTTGTTCACCACGGCAAAACCGTCGGCAGGCAATGCATCAACGAGTTCAAATTTGGTGCGCTGCACGTTTTCGATGGTCTTAAACGACTCGAGATGCTGAGCGCCAACAGCAGTTACGATTGCCATTTGTGGATGCACAATGTCACAAATCTCCTTGATGTCGCCAACATTCTTTGCGCCCATTTCCACGATGAACAGGTCGTTGTAGGGCTGCATCATTTCGCGCACCGTGCGCACAACACCCATGGGCGTGTTGAAGCTACCCGGGGTCATGAGCACCGAATATTTTTCCGAAAGAATGCGATTGAGGTAGTGCTTGGTGCTTGTTTTGCCATAGCTTCCGGTGATGCCAACAATGGTCATTCCGGGCATACCGGCAAGCCTACGCATGGCATCCTTCACATAGCTGTTGTTGATGGCTTTTTCAACCGGCTTCAGCAGCCAGTTTACAGCCATGGTGAGTGCATACGAAATCACCGCCACTGCCGTAGCTACAAGAGCCAAATCGTAGGCGTTTTGCTTTGCCGCATACACAGCGCCAATCAGCAGCAACGCCAGCGCCAGCTCGCTAAAATAAAGCCTCTGCACACGACGGGTGAACACCAGCGGCTTTTTGCTCTTGCGGCGCAACACATTCACGCCCACGCACACCTGCACTACCGCCAAGATGCCAACAACATACCACGATGCCTCGGCAAACGGCGTCAGCGCTGCCATAAGGCACACAAGGCACACCAGTCGAGGCATGCTCATATATTCACTGTTCAGCTTAAACCACTTGATATACCGCTCGTTGCGATAACTGTTTTGCTGCATCATCTGCATGTCGAACTTAATAAGAACCGCCATTGCAAACAACGACGATACAGCAAACGCTATGTTGATTAATGATGATATTTCCATATTATTCCCCTTTCGGTAAAAAAAATGTATCTTTTCTACGTTATTGATTCTTCATCTCTTTTGCCAAGAAATTAAGCAGCACAGCCCGATATTGCAGCGGATTGTCGAGGAAACTGTAATGCCCGCACCCGGCGAACGACACCAGTCCGGCATCGGGAATCAGGCGCTCCATCACCTTTGCATCGGCAAGAGGCGTAGCTGTATCGTTTTCGCCCCAAATGAGCAACGTGGGGCATTTGATTGATGGCATCAGGTGCTTGAGGTCCTCGTTCACCACGCGGCTCAAGATGGCTCGCATCATGGGCGTGCTGTTGCTGTAGTCGCTCGAGCCCTTTCGGCTGCGAATCTTGTTGAGCCGCTCCTCGCCGCGCTGCTTGCCGTAAAGCGCCAATATCAAATGCTTCATCAACTTATAGGTGTACACCTTATAGTAATACTTCAGGCTGCGACGGGGCTTCACGCCGGCTGCATCGGTGAGAATGAGCTTACGCACCTTGTTGCGCGACGCATACACTATTCCCACTCTGCCGCCAAACGAGTGCCCAAGCATCACCGGCTCCTCTATGCCTTCGGCTTTTATCATTGCCTCTATGGCTTGGGTGTATAGCTCCACGCCCCACACCTCGCCGGGTTCGGTGCTCTCGCCAAAGCCCGGGAAATCGACATTATACACTTTCATTCCCGGCACTAATGCAGCCTCGATGCTGGCGAGGGTGGTGTGATTGCATCCCCATCCGTGCATCAGCACCACCGGATAGCCTTCACCCTCAACAGTGTAGCACATGCGTGCACCTTTATATTCAATAAATTTCTTCATAAATCCTTTCGTTTGTTCGCTCATGCAATTTGATGCACGAAAAACTAACTTTGCAGCCTCTTTGCCGACTTTGGCAGCTCAGTGCCGCATTCATCTTGCAAAATTACTCACTATGCTTTAAACCACAAAAAAACATTTCGATTTTTAATCGTTATTTATTGAAGTATATTTTTTTACGGCATACAAAAATTCGCTACCTTTGTAAAAAGGAATATACAAAAACAAACTACAGCAATGGCAAAGGACAACGAAATCACACTGGCACTGGTGGTGCCCTGCTACAACGAGGAGGCGGTGCTACACGACACAACAGCCAAACTGAGCGAAGTGCTGAATGCTATGGAAACCGACGGCAGCATATCGTCGGGCAAAATCATATACGTCGACGACGGAAGCCGCGACGCAACTTGGCAGATAATTAAACAGCTCAGCGCCGAGAGCAACCGCATCATCGGGCTAAAGCTGGCACACAACGTGGGTCACCAAAATGCTTTGTGGGCTGGGCTTGAAGCTGCTGCCGAGATGAAGTTTAATGCCACCGTGAGCATTGATGCCGATTTGCAGGACGACATACATGTGATTGCCGACATGGTGAAGCGTTTTGCCGAAGGCGACGATGTGGTGTTTGGCGTGCGACGCGAACGCAAAACCGACACTTTCTTCAAGCGTTTCACTGCACAAAGCTTCTATCGCACCATGTCGTGGATGGGCGGCGAAATCATCTACAACCACGCCGATTTCCGCCTTATGAGCCTCCGCGCCTTGCAGGCACTCATCAGCCATCCCGAGCGAAACCTGTTTTTGCGCGGCATGGTCAAGAGCATAGGTTTTCCTTCGAGCTGCGTCTACTACGACCGCAAAGAACGTCTCGCCGGCGAATCGAAATATCCGCTAAAGAAAATGCTCAACTTTGCTTTCGACGGCATCACATCGTTCTCGGTGAAACCACTGCGCCTAATCAGCAGTCTTGGCATCAGCTGCATGCTGGTGTCGGCGGCATTTATTGTCTACGGCTTGTATCGATACATCACACATTCGGTAATAGAAGGCTGGACCTCACTGATGCTCTCGCTGTGGTTTATTGGCGGAGCCATACTCACAAGCCTTGGCATCATTGGCGAATATATTGGCAAAATCTACTGCGAAGTAAAACGCCGTCCGCGATACTTCATCGAAGAGACCACTGCTTCCACAAAACCGTAAAACCTCACTCAGCCCGATAACCGGCAAGGCTGAAACCGCGCATAAATTCGGCAGCCGACATGCGTTTTTTGCCTGAGAGCTGCATCGACAGCACTTCGAGTGCGCCGTCAGCACAGCCGATGGTGAGATGTTTTCCGTCGAAGCGCAATTCGCCGGGAGCAATACCTTGCGATACAATGGGTTGCGAGGTTTCAAAAATCTTTATGCTATAGGTGGCTTCGTCGTTGGTAATCTCGGTGTAAGCAGCTGGATAAGGCGACAAGCCACGAATGTGATTATACACTTTTTCGGCTGGCTGGTTCCACACAATGCGGCATGTTTCCTTGAAAATCTTTGGCGCAGGAGTAGGTTCAATGCCTTGATTGCACAGCAAGTCCTGCGATATTGGCTTCACCTCGCCCGCAATTATTGCATCGACAGTTTCAATGACCATATCGGCGCCGAGCATCATCAAACGATCGTGAACGGTGCCCACATTGTCGGTGCGGCTGATGTCAATCTTGCGCTGTTGAATGATGTCGCCGGTGTCGATTTCGTGCTTTAAGAAGAATGTGGTTACACCAGTTTCGGTGTCGCCATTTATCACTGCCCAGTTGATGGGCGCCGCTCCACGATATTTTGGCAGCAGCGAGGCATGCAGGTTGAATGTGCCCATAGGCGGCATGCTCCAAACCACTTCGGGAAGCATGCGAAAGGCTATTACAATTTGCAAATCGGCATTGAGCGACCGCAGTTCGCTAACGAATGTTTCGTCCTTGAGGTTGGCTGGCTGAAGAAGCTTCAATCCATGCTCTAAGGCATATTGCTTCACCGGGCTCTGAAACATTTTGTGTCCACGTCCAGCCACCTTGTCGGGCATGGTTATCACTCCCACTATGTTATAACCGCCATCAACCAAGCGGCTAAGGCTTTCAACTGCAAAATCGGGTGTTCCGAGGAACACTATGCGTAAATCTTTCTTCTCCATTTTCTCAAAATAAATAGTATTTTTTCAATCGTCGGTGAAATGCTTGAGCACACTTCGATAGGAATTAAATATCTTCGACTTCGACACAAAGCCCACATATTTTCCGCCGTCAACCACAGGCAGATTCCAGGCGTTAGTGTCGTCGAACATCTTCATCACCTGTTCCATGGGCATGCCAAGCTCGATTTTGGCTGGCGGAACAGCCATAAACTTGCTCACCTTCATTTTCTTGTATAGGTCGGTGCGGAACATGATGTTTCGGATATCGTCGAGCAACACTATGCCTTTAAGATAGCCTTCGCTGTCGGTTACGGGAAACAGGTTGCGGTGCGATTGCGAAATCACTTGCACCATTTGTTTGAGGTCCATATCGGGGTGCACCACCATGAAATCGGTTTCAATCACGTTGTCGATTTTCAGCAAGGTGAGCACAGTCTTGTCTTTTTCGTGCGTGAGTAGCTCGCCTCGCTGTGCTAAACGCTTGGTGTAGATGCTGTAATGCGAGAATATGCGAACGGTGCCGTAGCTGATTGCCGAAACAATGAGCAACGGCAGGAAAAGTTCGTAGCCGCCGGTCATCTCGGCAGTTAAGAATATTGCCATCAGCGGAGCGTGCATCACACCTGCCATCACGCCTGCCATGCCGGCAAGGGCAAAGTTTTTGGTTGAAAGCGACACGTCGATGATACCAATGTGATTGAGCAAATAGGCAAAAAAGAATCCTGCCATACAGCCCACATAAAGCGATGGCGCAAATGTACCGCCCACACCGCCACCGCCGTTGGTGGCGCTGGTTGCAAACACCTTTGCTATAATAATCATGCCAATGAAGATGCATATATAAAGCACGTCGTGGCGATGACTATAGAATGCACTACCGTCGAAAATCTCCGACACATTGCCGTTCAAAAGCATATTTATTGGCTCGTAACCTTCGCCATAAAGCGGCGGCAACAAATATATGAGCAAACTCAACACCACCGAACCAACAGCAAACTTTATCCACGGATTGCGCAGCTTGCTGAACATCTTTTCCATCAAGCCCATTGCGCTGGTGAAATAGAGCGACACAAAGCCACAGAACAATCCTAACAAAATCACATACGGAATGCCCGAAGTGTAGAACGGCTCGCTCTGCGAGAAAAAGAATTCGAGATTATATCCGGTGTAGATATACGACACTGTGGCACCTGCCACGGCTGCCACAATCAGGGGCATCACCGAGGCTGCCGTGAGGTCGAGCATCAACACTTCTACTGTGAACAGCACACCGGCTATCGGCGCCTTGAAGATGCCGGCTATGCCCGCAGCTGCTCCGCAGCCCACAAGCACCATAAGCGTCTTTGGCGATAATCGCAACATGCTGCCAAGATTCGAGCCTATTGCCGCTCCGGTGTATACAATAGGTCCTTCGGCTCCTACCGACCCGCCAAACCCGATTGTGATGGAACTTGCCACCACCGAGGTGTACATATTATGGAATTTCAGGCGGCTTTTCTTCTGCGATATGGAATAAAGTACCTGCGTTACACCGTGCGATATGTTGTCCTTAACCACATAGCGCACATACACGCCCACGATGAATATGCCAATGATTGGCGTGATGAGATATAGATAGTTGTCCTCCGAAATCGACAGCCGCGATGTGAGCATCGACGATATTGAGCCAATAAGCGTCTTTAGCAACACCGCCGCAAGCCCCGACGCTATGCCCGTGAGCAACGCCAAGATAATCACGCACTGCGACTCGGAAATGTGAGTTTCACGCCAATTCAAAAACCGAAGCAACATGCTGTCGCCTTCCGTCGGCATATTTTGTTTTCGTTCTGTTCCCATTTCAAATGCCTCGACCGTTAATTACAATTTTCACCGTATATATTAAAATCTTCAAGTCGTTTACGAGCGACATGTTCTCAAGATAGAGCAAATCGAACTTAAGGCGCTCAATCATCTCATCAACATTGCGCGCATAGCCATACTTCACCATGCCCAGCGAAGTGATTCCGGGCCGCACCTGATGCAGCAACGCACAATACGGCACCCGCTCCATCATCTGCTTCAAATAATATTCGCGCTCGGGTCGCGGACCCACAAGCGACATGTCGCCCTTCAGCACATTCCAAAACTGCAATGTTTCATCGATGCGATATTTGCGCATCCAGCGGCCCACACGAGTCACGCGACGGTCGTCGTCGCCCGACAATTGCGGCACACTGTCCTTCTCGGCATCTTCCACCATACTGCGAAACTTGTAGATGGTGAAAGGCTTGTTGTGAAGCCCTATGCGTCGCTGCTTATACACCACAGCTCCCTTCGAATCGAGCTTTATGGCAACGGCAAGCATGGCATAAAACGGTGCCAACACCACCAATGCCACAGCCGAAATCACCACGTCGCAAAGCCACTTGATGTTGCGCTCGCAGTCGCCCATACTGCACCCCGACACATCCACCAGAGGGTCGCCTACCAATTGCTGCACCGAAGCTCGTGTGAGCACAATGTCGGTGAGCGTTGGGGTGATTTTTATGGGCAGATTCAAGTGAAACAGCCGGTTGATGGTGTCGAGCACACGGTCAGCCGGGCAATCGGACAACGACACGATGATTTCCTTTATATCGAGTCGATGACACACATCGTCAATCTCGTCCATTTCAAACACGGGCAAATCGGTGCTGATTTCGGCAGCATCTTCGCCAGGCACTCGCACATATCCCACAACATCGTAGCCCAGACTTTCGGGCACGGTGTTCAGGTTGTTGCCCATGCGCAGCGCCTCGTTGCCGGCACCAATAATCAGTGTATTGAATTGCCAAATGCGATGCTTGAGTCGACGCGAAGCTTGCGAGGTGATTACGCATCGCACCGTATACACCATAGCAAACAACAGCACCACCAGCAACATTATCATTTCGTAGTTATAGGCGCGGTCGTTTGCCATGTCGTTGACAAGCGCCACAAAAAATATCATCAGCGAATTGAACAGCACGCTTGCCGCTGTCACAAAAAACTCTTGCAACCGCGATTTGCGAAACACTTCGTTGTAGTAGCCCGACAGAAAATACACAAACATCATCATCAACGGAAACAACAACATGCCAAGCGCAACATAGCTCGATGTGACGAACATCTCGAAGCTGTTGAACCCTTGACTAAGCATGGTCACCTGATTCAGATAGTAACGCAAACAAGTGTAGGCAAACCAAGCCAATGCCGACGACATCAAATCGCCAACAACATACTTAGCCCGCTGTAATCCTGCACTTATCACGTCCTAAACAAAAAAGTATTTTTTACACCGAAAGGCTAACGCGCTGCGTTATCGTATAATCTTAAACGTGCCGTCGCAACTCAGTTTGATGATGTTCGACGACTTGTGGCGCGAATTATCGTCCTGACGATACTTCACCACATAGTCAACTCCCTGCTTAATTTCGTCGGCAATCTCAGCAAAAGTCATAGCCGACTTTGTGCCACTGATGTTAGCCGAGGTCGACACAATGGGCTTGTGAAAACGCTCACACAAGGTCTGCGAAAAGCGCTCGTGCGAGATGCGAATGCCCACGCTGTCGTCGTCGCCCAACAGATTTTTTGCAAGGTTATATGCCCCGTCGTAAATTATTGTCAATGGCTCCACTGCCACGTCAATCAGTTCGTATGCCATCTCAGGAACATCAACCACATAATGGTCGAGATGTTCCGCCGAATCAAGCAGCACCAGCATCGCCTTGTTGTCGCTGCGTCGCTTAAGTTCGTAGATGCGTCGCACAGCATCTTCGTTGGTGGCATCGCAACCGATACCCCATATCGAGTCGGTGGGATAAAGGATTATCCCGCCCTGGCGAAGCACTTCAAGACATTTGTTTATGTCGTCGTCAAACTGCATCACAATTCTCCTTTCTCAACCAAATAAGCCTGCACATCGAGAGCAGCGTGGCAGCCCATACCGGCAGCCGAAACGGCTTGACGATACATCGGGTCGGCAACGTCGCCCGCAGCAAACACGCCGGGGATGTTGGTTGCCGTGGTTTTTCCTTTCAAGTCGATATAGCCGTTGGCATCGAGGTCAATCTTTCCGCCAAGAAAATCGGTGTTGGGTTTATGCCCGATAGCAAGGAAGAAGCCATCAATCTTTATGTCGAGCATTTCTTCCTTGTCGGTGCCCTTAAACTTCACCAAATGTGCACCCTCAACGCCACCGTTGCCAAACAAGCCCACAGTGTTGCAGTTAAACAAAATTTCAATGTTATCTTTTTCAGCCACACGCTTCTGCATGATTTGCGATGCTCGCAAATAGTCCTTGCGCACAATCATATACACTTTCGAAGCAATGTTGCTCAAATAGCTTGCCTCTTCGCAGGCGGTGTCGCCGCCACCTACCACAGCCACCACCTTTTTGCGATAGAAGAAACCATCGCAGGTGGCACATGCCGACACGCCAAGTCCGGCATACTTCTTTTCGTCGGCTATGCCAAGATATTTTGCCGAAGCTCCGGTGGCAATAATCACCGTGTCGGCTGCAATCTGCTCGCCGCCGTCGATAGTGGCAACGTATGGTGCCTTGTCGAAATTGATGGAGGTGACTTCGCCGCTGCGAATCTTCGAACCTACCCTCTCGGCTTGAGCGCGCATATTATCCATCAAATCAAGTCCGCCTATTCCTTCGGGGAAACCCGGAAAATTCTCTATCTCGGTGGTTATGGTAAGTTGTCCGCCCGGTTGAATACCTTCGTACAACACATTGTCGATGTTAGCTCGCGAAGCATAAATTGCGGCTGTATAACCTGCCGGGCCGGAACCTATAATCAAACATTTAGTTCTTTCCATTATTATATAGTTTTTAATTCTGTTATGTATTTCTGTATCCTTTATTATTTCATCTCAAATCCACCACCGCGGTGCCTGCCGGAACTGCCGACTTGTCGAAAGCGAACGTCGATTCGCTCAGCGTCACCACCTTGTAATCGCTAATCTTGGTGGTGAAGGTGTTGCCGTCCTTCATTTCAAAGTAGGCTTTGCTGATTCGATAACTGCCGTTAATCACATACAGCAAAATTTGCTTGATGTCGCTCGACTTTAGCTTCGGCACCATCTTCAAAGTGTAGAAACCGGGCACCTGTGTGTAAGCCTTATACACTCGACACGAACTTTTCATCGAAGCAAGCGCTGCATAGGGGTTGCTCATCTGCATTTCCTCGGCAGTTGGTTCGGTCACGTTCACCTCGCCTGTCGATGTTGAATATGCCCATTGCGTGGTGCCGTCGTACCAGCACATCAAATCGGGCGATTTGATGCGGAACTTGTTGCCCTTCATGTCAATCTTGCCACTGTTGCTGCCTTGGCTCGACGTTACCACATAGCTTGCGCTGATGCCCTTGGCATTGTTGTAGGCAGCTATGGTTTTATTGAGCACGTCGCCGGCATTCTGAGCCGCAGCACCGAGTGCCACTGCCACAGCAAGCAAGCATATTGCGAATATTCTTTTCATCATAGTGTTCTCCTTAACTGGTTATTTGCCTAAATACATGTCAATCTCCGACGGAGTCATCAACACCTTGCGCGGACGTCCGCCCTGCGAAGCACCGACAATGCCCGCAGCTTCCATCTGGTCCATTATACGGCCGGCTCGGTTATAGCCTATGCCAAAACGGCGTTGTAGCGACGAGGTGGATGCATAATCGCTCGCAGCGATAAACTCCAGCGCCTCCTCAAACAACGAGTCGCGCTCAAACTGGCCGCCCTTACCGCCTTCGCCGCCCATCGCCGAGGCATCGTCGTCGGTATTCATCGGCTCCGGCAATTCATAAGCACTTTCAAAGCCTATTTGTTCCGAAATGAATTCGCATATCAACTTCACCTCGGGCGTATCGACAAACGCGCATTGCACACGCACAATGTCGCCATCAGCCGAAAACAGCATGTCGCCCTTGCCAATGAGGTGTTGAGCGCCCGAGCAGTCGATGATTGTACGGCTGTCCTGCATCTGCCCCACGCGGAATGCAATGCGGCTTGGGAAGTTGGCTTTAATCAATCCGGTGATGGTCTTGGCATCGGGTCGCTGAGTGGCAAGAATCACGTGTATGCCAATGGCTCGCGCTTTTTGAGCCAAGCGCACAAGCGGCGTTTCAACCTCTTTGCCCGATTGCATGATAAGGTCGCAGAACTCATCGATGATGAGCACAATATACGGCATATAACGGTGTCCGTTGTTCGGGTTGAGCTGATGCTTAACAAAGCGTGCATTATAGTCCTTGATATTGCGCTCGCCGGCTTTTTCAAGCAAGCGGTAGCGGTCTTCCATCTCAGTCACAAGCGAGTTAAGCGTTGGCACCACCTTCTTGGCATCGGTGATTACGGCACGGTCTTCTTCAGGCAATTTTGCCAAATAGTGATGTTCGAGCTGCGCATAGAGGCTGAATTCAACCATCTTTGGGTCGATAAGCACAAACTTCAGTTCGGCAGGATGTTTCTTGTAGAGCAACGATGTGATGATGGCATTCAAACCAACCGATTTACCCTGACCTGTTGCACCGGCAACAAGCAGGTGCGGTGTTTTGGCAAGGTCGGCAACAACAACGTCGTTGCTAACAGTGCAGCCCAGCGCAATCGGCAACGCAGCGCGCGACTCCTGAAAAGCGCGCGACTCAATCACCGAGCGCATCGACACTATCTGCGGCTCGCGGTTTGGCACCTCAATGCCCACCGTTCCTTTGCCTGGCACCGGAGCAATGATGCGTATACCCTTGGCGGCAAGGCTCATTGCAATGTCGTCTTCAAGCGACTTGATTTTCTGTATTCTCACGCCTTCTTTTGGCACAATCTCAAACAAAGTGATGGTTGGACCTACAGTAACCTCGATGCTGTTAATCTCAATGCCATAGTTGAGCAGCGTGCGCGTGATAAGTTCTTTGTTTTCTTCTTGCTCACGCACGTCAATCGACACCTTTGTGCTGCCGTAGTTCTTAAGCAAATCGATTGATGGCAACTTATATCTCGACAGTTCTTTTGTAGGGTCGTAAACATCGTCGTTTGCCACTTTATTCACCTTTTCAATCTCAGCAGCCTGGTTTATCACAAACTCCTGTGGTTTTTCGGTTTCATAAGCCGCAACAGCCGGAGCCGGCGTCAACGGTTCTGCCACCGGTGCCACTGGTGCCGATTCCTGCGCCACGCTCGCCACCGGAGCAACACGCTCTTCTACTGGCAAATCTTCAAGCGAAGGCTTTGCTTGGCATTTTGCGGCATGGCTATCGCCCATGAAATCAGAGAGCGGCACCTCGGCAGCTGCCGGTTCGTTGCCCGAATTTGTGGTGCGCACCTTGCGCGAACGCTTAATCACGCCCGATGTGTAGTCGTAGATTCGCTTCAGCGTGCTGTAGAACACAAACACCCACACCATTGCTATCACTATATTCACCATAATCATCCCGTAGATGCTCGTATAGTCAATCAGCAAGGTGTTTAGGTAATATCCTATATTTCCGCCTATAGGGAAAAATGTAAGGTCGAGATTATAGGTGACGGCACCTGCCACCATCGAAAATGCAAAGATGCTCAGCAGCGACAGGAAGGTGAATTGCATAAAAAACACCTTTCCGCCTTTCAGCAGCCGCAAGGCTATCACAAAGCACCATGCCACTACAATGAACGCTGCCAACCCCACTCCCCGCTCGATGAACAGATATGAAAGGTAGGCTCCGAAAATGGCGCCACGGTTGTTTATGTTTTCGGCACTCTGGCTTGACACTGCCGTATTCATCACTTCGCTTTGGTCGGCTGCACCTTGCACAAAAAACGAGATGCACGACAGCAACAAAAACACGCCGAAAAAGCCTATTATCACACCCAATGTCCATTGAGTGCGGCGAAGCATTAGCACGTCTTTTACCTTTCTGACAGCACCTGTAGTTGTGCTTTCGTCGCCATTGGTTGCACCTGCATTCTTTGCGCCTCCCAACGACACATTTCTTATATCCGGATTAAACGAATCATTTTCCACTTTGCTACTCATTGTTTTTTTACAAATTTACAAATTTTACTTCTTAAAACCTATTTTTCTCCTTTTATGTTAATGTAATCAACTCTTCTTCCAAAAACCGCGGGTGAACAAAATGAGTATGGTGAACAACTCAAGTCGTCCAGCAAGCATATCGAACGAGAACACCACTTTGCACAAGTCGTTCATATCGGCAAACGAGCCATGCAAGCCCGTAACGCCATAGCCCATACCAACGTTGCTCACTGCCGAAACCGCCGTGAAGATGGCATCAAATGCCGGCATACCCGATTCGGTGAAAACTATTGTGCTTATGGCTATCATAATGAAAAAGCACGTCAAAAACGCCACACATTTGGCATAAACTTCGTCATTTACCACTCGCCCGTTCACCCTAATCACCTTCACTGTGTTGGGATGCAGCAAATGATATATCTGTATTGATGTGTTCTTAACCAACAACACTAAGCGGTCGATTTTTGCGCCACCGGCTGTTGAACCAGCCGATGCTCCAAACAGCATAACCATGACAAACATCAACGACACAAATGGTCCGTCAGCCTCATAGTCGAATGCCGACAATCCGGTTGATGTAGCCGCCGATATGGTTTGAAAAAGGCCGCAAACAAATGCCATAAGCTTATTGTCCATTGTGTCTTGCAACACCACATTTATGCCGACAATCACGCCTACGCCCACAAGCAACCCCACTGTCCATCGAAACACATCGTTCTTCCATATCGCCATACGGTCGCCCACGGCAAACTTATACAGCAGGTGGAAATTCAAACCTGAAAGCAACATGAACACGGTGACTACAATATTCAAGTACATCGAATTCCAATGCGCCATACTTGCGTTTTTGGTGGAGAAACCACCTGTAGATGTGATTACCATCGTATGATTGAGGGCATCAAAAAATTCCATCGGACCTGCCCACATAAATGCCAACAAAACCAACGACAGCACGCAGTAAACAGCCCAAAGGCTTGTTGCCGTTTGGCTGACACGCGGACGAATCTTGTCGTGGGTCAATCCGGTCACCTCTGCATTAAACAACTGCACGCCACCCGAATGGTTCAGCATAGGCAGCACGGCAAGGGTGAACAGAATGATTCCCATACCGCCAAGCCATTGCGACATCGAGCGCCACAACAGTATGCCTTTTGCAACGCTTTCAACATCGCGTATCACACTGGCGCCAGTGGTCGAAAACCCGCTCATCATTTCGAAATAGGCATCGACAAACCGCGGCAATGTGCCCGACAGCATGTATGGCAGACAGCCGAACAACGAAAACACCACCCACACCGATGCCGTGAGCAGCAATCCCTCGCGTGTGTGCATATTGTTTCGCTTTGGGCGTATGCCAAAGGTCATTGCCACGCCTGCCAGCAAAGTGATGCCTATGGTGATGGCAAATGCCCGTATGCTCACCGGCTCGGAATATATCAGCGATGTGATGAGCGGCAGCACCATGAATGACGATTCAATAATCAACAGCCATCCAATAATCCTTGCCACCACAGCAATGTTCAGCGATAATTTGCGTTCTCCTATCATCCTATGTTTTAAGCCGACTATTCGTATTAATTAAACCACTTCTCCAATTTATGCATCGACCCCGACAGGCTGAACACCACCACGTGGTCGCCCGGCTTCAACTCGGTATTACCTTGCACCAGATAGCCCACACCGTCTCTCACAAGCCCGGCTATGGTCATCTCGCGCGGAAGCTTCAAATCTTTCACAAGCGATTTGGTCACCTTCGAGTCTTCCTTCACCACCATCTCGGTTACCTCGGCATCGGCAAGCGCCAAGCACTTGGCATTGCTCTGGTCGTTGTCGATTAGCGTCTGGAATATCTTGCTCGAAGCCAACAGCTTCTTGTTGATGATTGTGCCTATATTCAGTCCTTCAGCCTCCGAAATAAACTGTATGTTTTCCACCTCGGCAATGGTTTTCTTCACGCCATATTCCTTGGCGGTAAGGCATCCAAGTATGTTTGTTTCCGAGCTGTCGGTGAGAGCCACAAATGCATCGTAGTTCTCGAGGTGCTCCTCGCGCAAAATTTCGTTGTCACGCCCATCACCGTTCACAATTTGACATTCGGGCAACTTATACGCCAAGTCGTGCGACCGTTTCTTGTCGATTTCAATAATCTTGAACTCATATTTGCCATCCGACAGGCGCACCAGACGCTTGGCAATGCGGCTGCCGCCCATAATCATCACCTTGTCGATGCGCGATTGGCGTTTGCCGCAAATGTCAATCACCTTGTCGAGATATTCGTCCTTGGTGGCAATGTAAACAATATCGTTTTCAAGGATGATGTCGTCGCCTCGCGGAATGATGGTTTCGTATTTTCGTTTTATGGCGCAGATGTGCATAAAGCCCGACACGTTTGAGGTGTCGCGCAACTTCAAGCCAAGCAATTTGGCTTTACTGCGCAATTTCACGCCCACCACAATCAGCTCGCCGTTGAACATCTCAAACCAATTTCGCACCCATGTGTGCTTCAAAGCCATCATCATCTCCTCGGCGGCAAGATATTCAGGATAAATCAAATCGTCGACACCAAGCTGCGTGAAGAAGTCTTTATTTTCTTTCTTGAAAAACTCGTAGTTATCAATTCGAGCCACCGTTTTCTTTGCTCCAAGGCTTTTAGCCATCGAGCACGCGAGAACATTATTGGTTTCGTAGGGAGTGACAGCAATAAACAGGTCGCAATCGCTAATATCTACGTTGCGCATCACCTCAAACGAGGTCGGGCGGCCAACATGCGTAATCAGGTTCTGATTATCAAGAGCCGCCAATTTCGATTCGTCCTTGTCTATAACATATATGTCGTGCGATTCGTTTGAAAGCAGTTTAGCCAAATGACTACCCACTTCACCAGCACCGACAATAACAATTTTCATATTCTTTGCTTTAATTACACTGTTTTGTAAAACAATTCCTTGATTCGGTTTTTAATCTCACCTTTGCCAATGCCGCAATAATCGCGCAGCTGCGCCACCGTACCCTGACAGATAAACTCGTCGGGGATGCCCATCTTATACACCCTCGTCGAATAGCCGTGGTCGTTGAACCAATCCACCACAGTCGAGCCCAAACCGCCACGAATTGTGCCGTCCTCAACAGTGATTACCGTGTGATACATCTTGCCCACTTCCTCGAGGATAGCCTCGTCGATTGGCTTGAGGAAAATCATATCGTAGTGAGCTACGTTAACGCCTTCGCTGCGCAATTTAGCCACAGCCTCGGCAACGTCGCTGCCAAACGGGCCTATGCTCAGCACTGCCACTCGTTCACCGCTGCTCAGTTTGCGGCCCTTGCCTATGGGCAGCACCTGCATGTCGTTGTGCCAGTCGACCAATTTACCTCCGCCACGCGGATATCGAATAGCAAACGGTCCGTGCTCAACTTGGTTTGACGTGTAAAGCAAGTTGCGCAACGAGTGCTCGTCGATTGGCGAACTCACAATCATGTTTGGTATGCAGTTGAGATATGCCAAGTCGAATGCGCCGTGGTGCGTGGCACCGTCCTCGCCCACCAATCCGGCACGGTCGATGCAGAACACAACAGGCAGATTTTGCAACGCCACATCGTGTATGATTTCATCGTAGGCTCGCTGCAAAAACGACGAATAGATGCAGCAATAGGGCTTCAATCCGTCTTTTGCCAAACCGCCGGCAAATGTCACGGCGTGCTCCTCGGCTATGCCCACATCGAATGCCCTCTTCGGGAAGGCTTCCTGAAGGAACGTCAACGAGCATCCTGTTGGCATTGCTGCCGTGATGCCCACCACCTTCTCGTCGGCCTGCGCAAGCTCCACTATGGTCTTGCCAAACACGTCCTGAAACTTGAGAGGATGCGGCTGGTCGGACGGCTTCGACAAAATCTCGCCGGTGTCCTTGTTGAACTTGCCGGGAGCATGCCATGTGGTAGGGTCTTTCTCGGCAGGAGCAAAGCCCTTGCCCTTGCGCGTGCGCAGATGCACAATGCGCGGACCCCTCATGTCCTTAATGTCGTTAAACACATCCACAAGTTTGGCAACATCGTGCCCGTCGAACGGTCCGAAATAGCGAATGTTCAGACCTTCAAATATGTTTTGTCTATTAGCCAGCAGCGCCTTCACACTATTGCTGAAACGAAGTATGAGCCCGCGCCCATGCTCGTTGATGAGCTTATGGCGAACGCAATATTCATACACCTTCATCTTCATGTCGTTATACTTGCGCGACGTGTTGAGGTGCGACATGTATTCGCCAAATGCACCAACGCACTCGTCGATTGCCATATCGTTATCGTTCAGCACGATAATCAGGTTATTCTTGTTTATCGACGCATTGTTCATAGCCTCGAATGCCAAGCCGCCGCTTATCGAGGCGTCGCCAATCACTGCCACCACATTGCGGTCTTTATCGCCCTGCAACTGAGCAGCAATCGACATTCCCAATGCCGCCGATATGCTGTTAGATGCATGGCCGGCAATAAAGGCGTCGTATTCGCTCTCTTTGGGGTTTGGAAAACCGCTCAAACCGTTCATCTTGCGGTTGTTCTCAAAGGCGTCGCGGCGGCCTGTGAGCACCTTGTGCCCGTAGGCTTGATGACCCACGTCCCACACGATGCGGTCGTATGGGGTGTTGAACACATAGTGCAATGCAACCGTGAAATCAACCGCACCCATGCTCGAGGCAAAATGCCCGGGATTCACCGACAGCGATTCGATGAGAAAACGCCGCAACTCGCTACACACCTGAGGCAACGACTCCACCGGCAATGCTCGCAAATCAACGGGGCTGTCGATTTGCGACAATAGCGGAAAATTACTATTTATATACTCTTTATTCAATGTCTTAACCGTATTATTATTTCAACCACACTATCAAACAACTTGCTCAGCTACCGACGCTTAAAGCCTCGTTAATCCTTCGTTCTCTTGTATTTTTTGTATAACGGCACAAAGATGATTATTCCGGATGCCACAATCGTGAATATCACATAGAAATCTATTCTCGACGCACGAGTGAGCAGCAAGAAGCACAAAACGAGCCACAGCGCAACTATAAACCCTAAGCGAATTATTTGTGAAGTAGTCATAAACAATGTGTACATTATTTCTTTAAACAAACAAAATTAGCAAAACATTTCGAAATATAAAATAGCATCATTCACATAGCCCTAAAATATTTCGCACGCAGCTCGCAATTTGGCACAAAAAAAGCACGAAACTCGGTTAATCGATGTTTCATGCTTTTTTATAATACGTTCTTTTCTGCTTTAGTTACGCCTCTTTCTTTTCGAGAATTTCAAGAGCCATATCCAAGATTTGAGTGTCGTCGAGAACAACATAACCGCCGTTAGGACCCGGTTCGATGTGTAATCCACAATTTTTGCCAAATTCGTAGTTTGTGCCACCAAAATAGTTGCGAACAGTTTGGTCAGTTACATTAAGCTTGTCGGCAATTTTGTGGATTGAACCTTCAGGCAATGACTCTTTGATTCTACGCAGTTCATTGAAAGTTATCGTTTTAGCCATGATATTTAAATTTTTAGTAAGTTAATACTTATGTGAATTATCTCAAAAATTTAATTTTCTGTTATAAAATTATCACTTATCTTTTATATCACAAAATAATTTTACAAAAATTTTATATTTTACACCGAATAAAATACTGAAGCGGCAAAAATGCCCACCATATTAATGGCAACCGATGCCGCCAGCAACCGGCTGCTACACTCGTTAAAACAGCTTGCAGGACGGTATGGCTCGGGCAGACGCTCGGCAAGTTTGTTCACCAAAAACGCCATTGCCACACCCACCAACGCTCCGCAAATAATATCGCCGGGGTAATGCACTCCTAAATAGATTCGGCTGTACGACACCAAGGCTGCCCACAGCAGCATGCTTATTGCCACCAGCCGGTGGCGCGAAAGTAAAATGAACAATACTGCCACACCAAACGAGTTAGCTGCGTGACTCGACACGAAACCGTACATGCCACCACGACGACCATTGAGAATATAGGCACACAGATGCTCGGCGTGCGATGGACGCAGACGGCACACAAGCGGCTTAATCAGCGACGAGGCTATCTGGTCGCTCAACACCACGGTGAGCGCTACGGCAAGCACTATCATTAATCCGCGTTTCCAGCCGCTGCGATATGCCACATACAGCAACGCAAGCACCGGCAACATATAAGCCCAACGACCCGAAAACAGCCACATGACGCTGTCGGCATAGGCACAATGCGCCCCGTTTAGCGCCAAAAAAACGGATTCGTCGGCTTGCTGCAGACATTCAATTATTCCACTCATAGGCTTCGCTTTTTTATGTTTTATTTATGCCAAAGGGCGATTATATAATCTTTACGTCGCCAGCTTTAATCCATGCTCGGTGTTGGTCGCTGGTCTTCACATCATACCACAGCATCTCCGACTTCACGCTGTCAACCACTTCAACCTTGAATCCTTCATTGAGCAGGAACGCCTCTTCGGTTTTGTCTTTAGGCAGACGTGGCGATGTGCTGAGTGTAGACGATGGCACAACCACAATTGCATACTTGCTGTTTACGGCATGGTTGCGAGTTGCAAACGCAAACCACAAAGTGAACAGCATAACCACCAACACAATGCCGCCACCAAAAAATCCAATCTTGCGAATTGCCACATTGCTCATGAAAATGTAAGCCAGCAACGCTGCCACAAACACCAGGAACAACACCGCCGATATCACTGCCCACGAGTTCGACGAGCGGCTCATCACCCACCCTGCAATTTTGTCGGTGAAATACGAACCGCCATTGTCGATTTTCACGTTAGCTTTTTCGTTCACAAAATCGAGGTTGGTGCGGGCATCATCGTTGTTCGGGTCGAGCTTTAATGCTCGCTCGTAGTTCAAGATGGCTTCGCCCAGATTGCCAAGACGGTAATGCGAATTGCCGATGTTGTAATACAGCTCGCTACTGGTGCCCTGCTGCTTTGCAGCTTTCTCGTAAAGCTCAATGGCTTTTTCGTAGTGGTCCTTTTCGTATTCGCTATTGGCTTGCTTCACCAAATCCTGAGCGAACATCACATTAATTCCCACCAAATATGCTATGAATGTATACAGAATTCTCTTGGTCATCACTTTTTCTTTTTAGTATTCTCCAATTTGTCCATCACATTGCCAGCTTGCTCAAGCACATGGCTCATGTCGCTGCCGCTTAATTCGGGCGCATATTGTGCAAACTCGCACTTGTCGAGCACGTCAATCACTTCTTTCACCACATCCTCGCTTGCGCCGTAGCCATCGAGTTCGGCTTGAATGTTATCCTTGCTCAACTCCGAAACCGGTATGCCCAGCTTGTCGCTCAAATATCCCCAAAGCGCTTTCAGCATCTCGGCGTAGAACGCATTGCTGTCGTTGGCAGCCATGAATTTGCGGGCTGTCTTGAGGCGTTTTTGTGCCACCTTGTTGGCTCGCTTGGTGCGCATAACGGCAATGTTGGTGCGCTCCTTGAGACTCTTGCGATGATAGAACAGCAATCCTGCCACAAACAATGTAGGCAAAATGAACCACAGCCAGTAGGCAAAGCTGTCGATGAGATAATCGTGCTGCTTTTGCAGATGCAAGTCGCCAAGCTTGATGTGCAATATGTCGCGGTTTTTCTGCTCCATGCCACCGGCACGATGTGTTGCAGGTGCACCACTGCCCTTACCCACCGTGAGGTTGTAGTCGGCAGTCGACAGCGTGACATATTTGCGCTGCGACGGGTCGAAATAGGTGAACACAGTCTTTGGTATGCTGTATTTACCCACAAATTGCGGAATAAATGTGTAGTCGAAAGCTATGCTGCCCGACACGGTTGAGCCATTTGGCTTGGCATTGATGTTCGACTGCGGGTCGTAGACCTCGAATTGCGACGGGAAGCCTACGGTTGGCGACTTCACATATTTGATGTTACCACTGCCTCGAATCACAAGGTTGTAGGTGGCAGCTTCGTAGGTCTTGAGCTGTTGCGGGTTGATGCTCGATTCGATAGTGAAATGGCCAACGGCGCCATTGAATGTGGCTGGCTTGGGCGTTGGCAGCGGCGTGATGTTCACCGATGCCGAGTTCGATTTCACTTTCAGCTTCTTCTCAACAGGCTGCTGGATGTAGCCGAATATGCTGCGAATCTTTTCGTATTGCACCACAGTGACGTCGTAGTTGCCCGATGTGATGGTGAGTTTACCCGACTGCTGCGGGAACAGAATGCATTTTTTCAGCTCTGCCACCATATAGTTTTCGCCGCCTACGCGCTCAACGTTGTTCAGCGATGGCGAAAGAGGCAATTCTTCAATCAAGAAACCGTTGAAAGATGGCTGGAGTGTAGGCATAAACTGCGATATCTGATATTTTGTGTAGAGCTTGATGGTGCACACCACAGCCTCCTGCTCGTAGACATTGGTTTTCGACATGGCAATGCGCACAAACAAATCTTTGCCGCTCACCTCTTTGCCTGCTTCTTGAGTGTCGATGTCGTCGAATCGCACCGCACCACCACCGCCTTGCTGTGCCGATGATGCCGACTTGTCGGGCGGCAAAATTTCGAGGCTGAACGGCTTGGTTGTGAGGCGTTTGCCATCAACCACCACCGATGCTGCACCCACGTTGTATGTACCAGCCTTTACGGCTTTATATGTCATAGTGTATTCAACCGACGAACTGCTCGAGCTCACGCCGTTCACCCATTGTTGGCTATAGGAAGTGGAAACTGCCGGTCCATATATTTTTTGTGCGCCCTCAATCTCGGGGGCGGTGAACGAGCTGCCCTCGCCATTGCGCAGCACATACACCACCGAGAAACGGTTGCCTTGAACCACCTGACGAGGTGCTTGTGCCGAGAACGACACTCCGGCGGCCTCTGCCGCAAATGCCGTCATCGCAAGCGCTAAAATGATTGTTTGCAATACGAATTTCTTCATAACTATCACAATGTTATTCAATTAATCACCATTGATTACCGGTACGGCGAGCGTTTGCCTTTTGCTGCTGAGCCTTTTGGGCATTCACTCTTTGCTGGATAGCATTTTCTTGGTTCTGCATGGTTTTCAATATCTGGTCGATATTGTCCTGGCTCATGCCGTTCTGGTTCTGCTTATCCTGCTTGTTGTCGCCGTCCTTGCGTTGCTGGCTTTGATTCTGCTGATTCTGGTCTTTATTCTTCTTGTCTTCGTTGTCTTGATTTTGCTGCTGTTGTTGTTGCTGCTGTTGTTGCTGCTGATTCTTGTTTTTGTCCTCGTTTTGCTGTTGCTCGAGTTTCTTTTGAGCAAGACGCAGATTTTCGCGAGCCTTGTCGTCGTCGGGGTTACGGCGAAGGCAATTCTTATAATTCTCTATGGCGCCGCTGTACTCCTCGCGGTTGAAATCGATGTTCCCAAGGTTGTAATAGGCTTTCGACACCAACTGCTGATTGCTGCATGTGGTCACCAAGTTCTTCAGTATGGTTTGTGCCTGATTCACAGGGTTGTTTTTGTCCTCCTTGTCGTTGGCTTTCACTCCGCCGCCCTGACGAATGAGCGCTGTGGCAAGGTTGTAGTTTGCCACCGACGACGACGGATTCACCTGAAGTGCCTTCTTATATTCCACCTCGGCTTCGCCATAGCGCTTGTTGTTGTAGAGGCTGTTGCCTTTGCGTATGAAGTTGCGTTCGCGCTTCATGCTCACCTCTTTTTGTGCCTCGGCATTGTCTTTGGCTGTCACTTGCAACGAAGCCATCGCCAAGCAAAAAATCACAGCTGCTTTAAATATGTTATTTTTTTGCATCCTTGACATTTTTAGTAAAGAAGTTATATTTGCTTAACCACTTATTCTTGCGTTCAACCACCAGCATATTGGCAATAACGAGCAACAGAGCCAACCATGCAAACACGGGGAACTGCTCGTCGTGCTGGGTGTAGACCACTCGCTCAAGGTCTTCCTTGGCAAGTTTTTTCAGATTATCGTCGACATCGGTCACGGCATCGGCTGAGTTGCCGCCAACATAAATGCCCTTGCCTGCCTTGGCAATGTCGATTGCCATCTGCTCGTTGAGGAAGGTGGTCACCACTTGTCCGTTGTCGTCCTTCAAGAAATTTCCTTGACCGCCCATCGGAATCGGAGCGCCCTTTGTCGAGCCTACACCAATCACATTGATTTGTATGCCGCGTTTGTGCGCTTCCTTGGCAGCACCCACAGCATCGTCCTCGTGGTTTTCGCCGTCGGTGATGATAATTATCGATTTGCCCGATTTCTCGTTTTGGGTGAACGATTTCATTGCCAGATTGATGGCTGCACCAATGGCAGTGCCCTGCGTGGGCACCATATTGGTGTTGATGCTGCTAAGATACATTTTTGCCGAAAGGAAATCGCTCGTTATGGGCAGCTGGGTGTAAGCATTGCCGGCAAACACTATCAGCCCCACCTTGTCCTCGCCCAGGCGGTCGATGAGTTTCTCAAGAATCAGCTTCGAACGCTGCAGACGGCTCACGCCTTGCGGGTCGTCGGTCGACGAGGCGCGCATCGAGTTCGACACGTCGAGCGCAATCATCACCTCTATGCCACGCACCTTTGTGGTTGCTGTCTTGGCACCGGCTCGCGGACGCGCAAGAATAATCACTACCATAGCAAGCGCAAGCAGCGACAATGTGAGTTTTATCCAAGGCTTATATTTCGACACCTCGGGCATCAAACCTGCTATGCTTGCCATCTTGCCATATTTGTTCAGTCGGCGCTTGCGCGTATGGCGCGACCACAGGAACAAAAGCACCGCAAGTGGCAGTAGCAATAACAAATAGAGATATGCTGGATTAGCAAAACTAAACATAATCAATTCACCTTATTAAAAATAATTCTTTTTTTTGAGTGTGCCACACCTTCAAGGCTCAAGGAATCGAGCGAAGAATGGTGTAACGGCTTAAAATGTCGATGCACAGCAGCAGAAGCAACGCTATTGCCCACGGCATGTAATTATCCTCGGTGTGCGAGAAGTTGCGAATGTCCATTTGCGTCTTTTCGAGGGCATCGATTTCCTTAAACACGTCTTTGAGCACGTTCTTGCTTGTGGCTCGGAAGTATTTACCGCCGGTCGACGAGGCTATGCTCTTCAGTGTGGCTTCGTCAATCACCACCGGCAGGCGCTGATATTCCATTCGTCCATACATGTTTGTGCCAACGGGATATAATGCCGAGCCGTTGCTGCCCACACCTATGGTGTATATCTTTATGCCTTTCTCGCGGGCTATCGACGCTGCGGTGAGCGGTGCCACCACGCCGGTGTTGTTCGAACCGTCGGTGAGCAAGATGATGCTTTTCGATTTTGCCTTGCCTTCCTTGATGCGGTTGATTGACGTGGCAATGCCGTCGCCGATGGCTGTACCGTCCTCCAAAGCGCCCATCTCGATGTTTTGAATGGCATTAATCAGGGCTGCCTTGTCGGTGGTCATTGGCACTTGGGTGAAGCTCTCGGCTGCAAAAATCACAAAGCCGATGTTATCGGTTTCGCGACCGCTGACAAATTGGCAGGCAACATCTTTGGCTGCCTCGAAGCGGTTAGGGCGGAAGTCCTGTGCAAGCATACTGGTGGAGATGTCGAGCGCCACAACTATGTCGGTGCCTTCGGTTTCCGACGTCGACCAGCTGTCGTGGGTCTGCGGACGTGCAAGAATCACTATCAGGCAAGCCACAGCCATCAGGCGGCACACAAACATCAGGTGCATCCACCACACTTTCCACGACGTGCCAAGCTTGGCAAACGGCGAAAGCGAGGTCACGAGCATCGTGGCATGGCTCTGCCTGCGGCGCAACACATACCACACGGCAAGTGGCACAAGCACGAGCAGCAGCCACAAATAATTGGGATGTGCAAACGTAATCATTTCTTCACCTCCTTGCTGTCTTGTTTATCTTCTTCGGGTTGGGCTTCGCCTTCGGCATCCGGGGCTGGCTCAACCGGTTTGGTTTCGTTCACAAAGTTCAAGGCGCGCTGATAAGCGGTCTCGTTGTCGTCGGGCAACGTGCGCATATTGGCAAATTTCACAAAGTCAGCCACCTCAAGGATGCTGTTAAGCAGCGAGTTCACGGCCCGCGTTTCCTCGTTGGTGCGCAGCACTTCGATGATTTGCGACGATGTCATTTCCACGGCATTGATGCCGAATCGGCGGTCGATGTACACACGCAGGATATCGGTCAACTCGGTGAAATAAATCTTTTCCTGTCCGGCTTGCCACAACTGTTTCTGCTTGAGTAGCTCGAGGTGCAAAATGGCTTCTTCGTATGGTGGCAGGCGCTTCTTCTTAGGCTTCAACGGCAACTCGCCATTGCGCAACCACTTCAAGTAGACAAACAGTCCGATTGCTATCACCAACAGCACGATTAAATACACCCACCAGTAGTCGGAAATCACATCGGGCACCCAGTCGAACAGCTTAAACGGCACGTTCTCAACCGGTTTGTAGTCGTGAACGGTTTTCAACGTGTCCACGTTCACGGCAATCACCTTGAGCGACTGGTGAGGGGTGAGGAAAGTGTCCTTTCCTACAACATATTGCAGCGGAGGCAACACATACATGCCTGAGTCGAACGACTGCAAGATAAAGTCACGCTTAATCATCACCCTGCCGTTATCGATGTCGGTGGTGTCGCCGTCGGTCTTTCGGGCGATTTCCACTTTGCTCACAATGGTGTCGGCGTTTTCATTCACAAAATAGCCGGTTACGTTCTTATCCTGCGAAATTTCGATGTGCAATGCCGTTTGCCTGCCCATCACCAGCGTGGCGGAGTCAAGTTTTGCCTTAACAATCACGTTGCCGGCTGCAGCAGGCAGCCACAATGCAGCCACCGCCAATGCAAATAATATTTTCAATCTAAAATTCTCAATCATCTTACGCCTCTTTTCTTAAACAAAGCCATGAGCGATTTCACATAATCTTCGTCGGTAGCCATCGACGCCACGTCAACCTTGCAGCGCTGCGCGGTGATGTTCATGCGTTGCTGGCGCTCAAACCACCATTTCTGATAGGCTTGGCGAGTCTTTTTCGAACCAGTGTTTATCCAGCGTTCCTCGCCGGTTTCGCTGTCCATCATGCGCATCAGTCCCACGTCAGGCAGCTCGGCCTCGCGCTTGTCGTACACTTGCAGGGCAATCAAGTCGTGCTTGCTGTTGGCAATCGACATCGACTTATAATAGTCGCTGCTGTTGATGAAGTCGCTTATGATGAATGTGGTGCAACGCTTCTTAATGGCGCTGGTGAGAAACTCCAAAGCCATGTTGATGTCGGTGCCGCGGTTTTCGGGCACGAAATCCAGCAATTCGCGTATCACGAGCAAGATGTGCTTGCGACCTTTCTTCGGAGGTATGAATTTTTCAATGCGGTCAGAGAAAAACACTACGCCCACCTTATCGTTGTTCTGAATTGCCGAAAAGGCTATCGTGGCGGCAAGTTCTGCCATTAGTTCGCGCTTTAGCACGCCCACGGCGCCAAAGTCCTTACTGCCCGACACGTCAACCATCAGCATCACGGTGAGTTCGCGCTCCTCCTCGTACACCTTCACATACGGGCGGTTGTGACGCGCCGTCACGTTCCAGTCAATGTCGCGAATGTCGTCGCCATACTGATACTCTCTAACCTCGGAGAACGTCATACCACGGCCCTTGAATGCCGAATGATATTCGCCCGCAAAGATGTTCTGCGAGAGTCCCTTGGTTTTTATTTCTATCTTCCGTACCTTCCTTAGCAGTTCATTCGAATCCATAACCATTCATTTAATTTTATGTTCACGCCACCCCGCAGCCTTGTGCCCCGGGGTGGCAAAAAACCATTCTATAATGATAGTGTTATGGCACTGCAATTTTGTCGAGTATTTCGCTCACCACTTCATCAGCACTGATGTTGTTGGCTTCAGCTTCATACGACAAACCGATGCGGTGACGAAGCACGTCGTGGCAAATTGCACGAACATCTTCGGGGATGACATAGCCGCGTCCGCGAAGGAATGCGTAGGCGCGAGCTGCTATTGCCATGCTGATTGATGCACGGGGCGATGCTCCGAACGAGATGATGCTTTGAAGGTCATTCAAGCCGCAGTCGCTCGGGAAGCGTGTTGCAAACACTATGTCAACAATATATTTTTCAATCTTTTCGTCGATGTAAATCTTCTCTACAATCTTGCGGATTTCCAGAATTTCTTCGGGCTTGATGAGTGCTTGCACGTTTGCCTTGACTGATGCAATATTCTGGCGCACAATCTGCTTTTCCTCTTCCTTCGACGGATAACCGATAATCACCTTCATCAGGAAACGGTCGACTTGTGCTTCGGGCAGAGGATATGTGCCTTCTTGCTCAATTGGGTTCTGAGTGGCAAGTACCAAGAATGGGTTATCGAGCTTAAATGTGGCGTCACCGATGGTCACCTGACGCTCCTGCATGGCTTCGAGCAACGCACTCTGCACCTTTGCCGGGGCACGGTTGATTTCGTCGGCAAGAATGAAGTTGGCAAAAATCGGACCTTTTTTCACTTCAAATTTCTCGTTCTTGACGCTGTATACCATCGTACCAATTACGTCGGCAGGCAGCAAGTCGGGCGTGAACTGTATGCGGCTGAACTTGGCGTCGATAAGCTTCGACAATGTGTTGATTGCCAATGTCTTTGCCAAACCAGGCACACCTTCGAGCAGAACGTGCCCATTTGCCAACAATGCTATTAACAACGAATCCACCAAATGCTTCTGACCAACGATGGTCTGATTCATTCCTTGTGTAATCAAATTCACAAAACCGCTTTTGCTGGCGATTAAATCGTTTAATTCGCGAATATTACTAACTGATTCACTCATTACTGTATATAGTTTTTGTTTTTCTGTTTCACGTTTCAGGATACAAAATTATCACTTTTAAAAATAATAGTAAAAAGCGACTCCGTTAATTTATGATATATTTAGTTAGAAATGTTAAAAACCTGCAAATTTCCGTTGTCATTATCACCAAAAACGGGCACTCAATGCTTCGGGTGCCCGTTTGCTTATTGCTTTGTGTCAAAGAAATTTACGTTGTATTTCGCCTTCTTTTCGCTTGGCGGCTTCCACGCTCTGTGGGTTATCCTTGTCGATGCCATATTTCTTTGCATCCGGAATCACCACCACGGTGCCTGGCCTCACGTTGTTCGGGTTACTGATTTTGCCTTTGTTTTCCTCGTAGATATACACCCAGAAATGGCCGTTGCCATAGTGACGGCGAGCCATTCGGGTGAGGAAATAGCTGCCGGTAACGGTGTCGGTGACCTGCTTCACGGCTGTCGATTTTGCCGACTCCAACGGTGTGGATGCTGTAGGTTTCAGCGAATCTTTTGGTGAAGCCTTATCTGACAATGTGTCGCTTGGCAAAGTGTCGGCTGCCACCACCTCACCATCGGTTGCCTCGATGGTTTCGGCTGAAACAACCTTGCGATTATCCTCATAGTATTTAATTGCAAAATCGGCTGCGGCATATAGCGCTGCTCCTGCCACGACGCCCATCAAAAAGCCTTTGAGCGTGCGGTGACGCTGCCACCACGATTCATCGTCGTCATCATCGTAATAATAATCGTCGTCGCTTTGAGACACATGTATAGCGCCACCTTGCGCATCTTCTTCCTCAACAGGCTCGGCAGCCGGCTCGGCGGGCTCCTCGGCTGCAGGCTCAGAAAGCTCCGAGGGCTCCGAGAACTCCGAGAGCTCCGAGGGCTCGGCGGCAGGCTCGGTAGCGGGCTCAGAGGGCTCAGAGAGCTCCGAGGACTCCGAGGGCTCAGATAGCTCCGAGGGTTCCGAGGGCTCCGAAGGCTCGGCGGCTGGCTCAGCAGCAGGCTCCGAGGGCTCCGAGAACTCCGAGAGCTCCGAGGGCTCCGAGAACTCCGAGAGCTCCGAGAACTCCGAGGGCTCGGCGGATGGCTCAGCAGGCTCAGCGTTATCGATGGCAGTCAGCATCTCTGCCGTCACATCGTCGTCAAGCACCACCGACTCAAACGAGGCAAACGGAGCATTCACCGCCTCGGCGAGTCGCTTGTCGGGCACAAAACTGATTTTACCATGTCCGGGTATCTCAATGGTTTCGCCGGTGTTCACGTTCACGCTGCGGCGTGGGCTCACCTCAGTGACCTTAAACACGCCTAACCCGTCGATTTTCACACTCTCGCCATCTACAAGTTTCGACGAAATCAAGGCAAACATCTCGCGCAGAGCCAGTTCGCTCATGCGCTTCGAGGTGTTAGTGGCTGCCGACAGCAGCTCAGCCAATTCGGGGAATGTAAGTTTCTTGTTCATCTCTCAAGAGGCTATTTCAGTTTCGACTTCAACACGTTGCTCACCTTGAAGTTCACCACCACGCGCGGCGGAACAAGCATGCGTTTTCCGTTGCTGGGGTTGTTAACTATGCGCTCGTCCTTCTTTTTGGCCTCGAACGTGCCAAAACCGGGTATGGCAATGCTGTCGAGTTCGCTCAAGCGCTCCTTAAGCACTATCGACAGGCCTTCGACAAGCTTTGCCGAATCGCTCTCGCTGCGCCCAATACGCTCAGCCACACACTGTATCAGTTCTTTGGTGTCCATTCTGCTTTGTTTTTCGCATCTTTTTAATGCAAAGATAGTTAATCCACGGCGAATACGCAAAAATTACAATTATGCCCTTTTTCGCAGAAATCGCACCCAACACAAAATAACGTCCTCGACGGATGCCTTAGCAGTTGGGTCTGCAACCGCGCCGCGGTTGTTGATGGTGGGGTGTGTTCGGCTGTCCCCACATAGTCGCCTGCGGCGCCAATGTGGGGTTATGCAAGTTGTAACCGCT
>SFEA01000081.1 GCA_004557385.1 Bacteroidales bacterium | reverse complement strand
AGCCTCTACAACTTCACAATAAGTGTGAAGACGCCAATGTGATTCGACGAATGAAAGTGCTGCTGAAGGTGGGCTGCAAACTGATGGAGAGTTCTGCCGACACGCAGCGCATTTTGCGTAACATGAAACGCACGGCAGCGTTCCTCGGTTTCAAGGAGGAGAATTTGCAGATTTACGTTGACTACAATTTGCTGATGGTGAACTACAGCGACGACCGCTGTTCGTACACCAGATTCCAGCGTTGCTCCAACCATGCCATTGACATGGCTGGCATCAGCGCAATCAGTAAACTCTCGTGGCGTGCCATCGCCAACGACTACACCCTCGACCAGTTTGAGGAGGAGTTCGACGAAATCTGCGCTCGCCCACGCGTCTATAAGCCTTGGCAAGTGGCTTTGGGTGGCGGTCTGGCATGTGGTGGCTTCTGCATTCAGTTTGGCTGCGACTGGCCTTCGTTCTTCTACGCATCTATCGCTGCCGCAGTGGGATTGCGTATGCGCATGTATTTGGCAAGCAAAAAAATGAACCCATATATCAATATCACGATAGTGGCATTTGTCAGCACCATGATTGCGTGGCTGTTTGGCGTGGCCAACACCACCACCGCTTTGCAACTGCCTGCGTGGATTCAGACCACTACGCCGTGGCATCCGATGATGGCTTGCGCCCTGTTTATCGTGCCAGGTGTACCGCTCATCAACTTTGTGTGCGATATGCTGTCGGGGTTCCAGCAGGTGGGCGTGACGCGAGCCATCAACACGCTGCTTATGGTCCTCGCCATGGCGTTCGGCATCTCGTTTGCTATCGAGGTGGTGGGTATCGATAATTTCGTAAACGACTTGTCGATGACACCGCACCACGAATATTGGGAATTTTCAATCGCCGCTGCCATTTCAGCTATGGGCTTTTCAATGATTTTCAACACGCCCCGCCGTCTGTTGGGTGTGGTGGCTGTGGGTGGCGTGATAGCCGTCTGCACCCGAAATTTCGTTAGTCTTGGCGCCAGCAATGGCAATGTAGGGCTCGACATGGGGCCTATTATCGGCTCGCTGGTGGGCAGCGCGCTGATTAGCATCATCTGCATCAAAGCCATTCACTGGCACCACACACCGCACCACTGCTTGAGCATTCCGAGCGTGATTCCGATGATTCCGGGCGTGCTGATGTATCGTGCGCTGTTTGCCATCATTAAAATGCACGGCGTGGTGGGTGAAGTGACCGTGGCGATGAACAACGGTATGCGCGCCTCGTTCATCATCATCTGCATCGCCATAGGTGTGGCAATCCCGAATATCTTTATCCGCCGACTGATGCTGCCAAAGCACGAGAAGCGAATGCTGATGGAGCACCGTATGAGAAAGGGGAATTTTACCAATATTACGCAAAAAAAATATTAACTTTGTAAATTGTATTACAAGGTGTATATTTTTTTATGGAATTAAGGAGTCTTAAAGCATTCGTCACTGCCGCAAAACGGCTCAACTTTTCAGAAGCAGCAAAGGAAATGTGCGTAACACAAAGCACATTCTCGCAAACCATCAAACAACTGGAGGAAGAACTGGGAACGGTGCTCTTTTACCGCACATCGCATAAGGTGTCGCTCACGAAGGCTGGTGAGGAACTGCTGCCTTTTGCCGTCACCACTATCGATTCTGCCGATAATTGCTCTCGCCGTATGAATGATTTGCGCGAACTGAAGTGCGGTTCGCTGAACATTGGCGTAACGCACTCGTTCAATATGGTGATGCACGAAACGCTGAAAGACTACATGAAGCTCTATCCCGATATTTTTCTCAATATTGTGTACAAGCCCATGACCGAGCTGATCAACAGGATGATGAACCACGAACTCGATTTCGTGCTCTCGTTTCGCCCGAAGGACAATTATCCGCTCATCGAGTCGCATCTGCTGTTTGAAGATGTGCTGTCGGTGATTGTGCGCCGCGACAGCCCGTTGGTAAAGCACGAGAAAGTGAGTCTCGCCGACTTAGTGGATTACCCTGCTGTGCTTCCTGCCAAGGGACTGCAAGCGCGCAACGTGCTCGACCGCATACTTTCCGAAACCAACACCCAACTCAATGTGCGTGCCGAAATGGACGAGGTGACACCGCTTCTGCGCCTGGTGCGCAACACGGGGCTATACACCGTGCTTTCGTCGTCGGCCACGGAAGATGTCGACGACTTGGTGGCAATACCCATCAACCACGACGGTTGCCACATGGAAGGCTGTGTGCAGACTTTGAAGGGCATTTATAAGAACATGGCATCAAAAGAATTTATCCGCATTTTGTGCGAAACCTCGCTGGTGAAAAAACGCATCACCGACTGGCTCCGCTAAATCTATTCGACTGATATAAAATGGCTGCGTCGCAATCTTTGAAAGGTTGCGACGCAGTTTTTGTTTTTTTTGCCGTGTTATCGGTGTTGGCGATGGTGGCTATTTCTTTTTTGGAGCGGCCTTTGGAGCAGCCTTGGTGGTTGCTTTTTTTGTTGCCACTTTCTTTGGGGCGGCTTTTTTCTTGGCGGTTTTGCGCTTTGGTGGAAGCATACGCAGCACTTGCACGCTGCGCGATGGCAGGTAGAGTTTCAGCCAACCCAAGTGCGCCTCGTTGTAAAGGTCGTCGTGCTGGGTGAGGTGGTGAATGGTGCTGTCGATGTTGCCATAACCGCCGTATTGTGCGCTATCGCTGTCCATCACGGGCTCGTATTCGCCTTCGGGAGCCAAGATACCGTAGTCGGCGAACGACTTGAATGGGTGGAAGTTGAACACAAACACCAGATTGCCACGCATGAAGGCGAGCACTTGGTCGTCGTCCTTATCCCACAACTTTCGGATTGGCAATTTCTGGAAGCCGTGTTGGCCGCCCAGCAGGTGCATCATATCGGTGTCCCAGTTGTTGAGGAACTGGTACTTCAAGTCTTTGCGGTCCACCAAATCCCACTGGCGACGAGCATATTTGTGGCTCCAGCCGTTGCCCTCGCGTGGGAAGTCGATCCATTCGGGATGTCCCCATTCGTTACCCATGAAGTTGAGGTAGCCGCCGTTCATGGTCGAGGCTGTTGCCAAGCGAATCATCTTGTGCAGCGCCATACCGCGATCCACCACAGCGTTGTGGTCGTCAACCATCATGTGCCAATACATTTCCTTGTCGATGAGGCGGAAAATGATGGTCTTGTCGCCCACCAAAGCCTGGTCGTGGCTCTCGGCGTA
>SFEA01000080.1 GCA_004557385.1 Bacteroidales bacterium | reverse complement strand
GTATCGTTTGAAACGTATATCGTGGTGGAAAACCTCTATCAAGGATTTCTCTCCACTCAAAAAGATGCTTTGCTCGACGAGATTGCCGCTGTCTTGTACAAGCCAACGGCAAAGGTTATGAGGTTAAAAGGTTATAAGGTTAGGCCGACGCCGGCGGAACGCATCAGCATCTTTTATTGGGTGGCTTCGCTTAAAGATATGTTTGCCCGACGTTTTTCGGATTTCTTTCAGCCGGCTACCGCCAACGCTGAAAACCTGCTCGGCAGTTCACCGGACATCGGCAAACAACTCCAGGAGTCGATGGACGCACAAATTCGTGCCCTCACCAAAGGTGACATCACAAAGGAACGCGAAATTCTTTCGCTCGACACTTGGCGCGCATTAACGGAGTTAAACGCACAAGCCAAAGAGTATAAACAGATAAACGCTCAAATCAATGCTAAAAAGTGATTCACAAAGTGCATCCCCAAGGTCGCTCAACATAGATAGTGCAAGCACATCTCTGTATTCGCTTAATGGGGATTGGTCCGCAACCCAATTCTTCGAGGAATTGGTTGCGAAGAATAAACTTGCCGTTGCCGAAGGTTTTACCTACTGCAAGGTTTCGGGGCTTGAAGGCTTCGAGGAAGCACTTCACGCTATGCAACAGGCTCCCGCCTTTTGCTGCGTCAGCGACATCGCCGACGGCTATACGGAACTCAACAACACGCCTCGCACTCGTCGCATTAAAACTGTGTTTCTCGCTATGCGTCACGCCATTGATGATATGGACGCACGCAACGAGTGCATGGAAATAATGCGTGAGTTGTTCCGACAACTGATGTCGGTGCTAACCCTTGAACGTGTCAAGTTAGAGCAGAATTGCATCTACCTTGACCCACGAATATCGTTCAACGAGATTGACCGATATTTCTTCTCCGGCTGTGCATGCGCTTATTTCCAAGTGGCGGTTGATGTGTTCACTGATTTAAGATACAATGCCGATGAGTGGGCCGAGAGCATCGGCTCCCAATCTTAACAACTATGACAGATTCAAATCTTGAAGAACGCCGCAAATACGTTACGTCGTTCAATAGGACGATGATTAAGATTTGGCGTGAGCAAATCAATTTGCTTGGCGTGATTGACACGGGAGCGCTTTACCGCTCCGTGATGGCGGTGCGTATGACTGCCGACGGCAAGTTTACGCAAATCACGCTCGCCCAGTCGTTCAACACCTACGGTATTTTCGTGGACTACGGCACAGGCTCGAATACTCCTCGCGGCAATTCGGGCGACTTGGGCGACGGTTTCGTCAACCGCCGCAAACGCCGTAGGTGGTTCTCACGAAAATACTTCGCATCGGTGATGAACATTCAGGAATTTTATGCCGACAACCTCGGCAAGCAATTCTGCAACGCTGTTTCTAATGTGCTGAATCCCGATTTGATGCGTCGCTCAGTGGCGAAATAGTGTCTTTTCATTGAACAGTGATAGACCATAACTTTGCTTAAAAATCAAAGATTATGGCTATCAATACATCAACCGTTACTCAACTTATCAGCGATTTCCGGGCGCTGTCCCAAAAGGACAGTATCTCGCCCGAATCGCTCGGCGCTCTGCTTCAACGGCTCGCCGAACTTATCACCACTGCCGCAGCGGATTCCGACTTCATCGCGCTGTCGAAAGATGCGAGCAAATATCACTCGCAGATTCCGACGATAGTGGACAATCTGAAGATTACGAACGACTATCTCACAGCCACGATGAAAGACGTGAGCGCAAACGCCGCGTCAATCGACAAGATTAAAAGCGTGACTGACTGCCCGCGCATAGCAGCGCAGGTGGTTGACGGAAAGCTGCAGATTGTCAACTATGGCTACTATTTGCTTAAAGGCTATAAGCCTTTCGTCTTCCGTTTCACGTCGAAGTGCAACAGAGCTAATCTGCAGGACTATCCTCAGCGCAAACGAGGTGCGAAACACAAGGGCTGGCACGTCATCGGCGGCTTACCGAACAACGTGAAGTTTGACGCCAAAGGCTTTGTCATGTTCCGCACATCGCCACTGAATGAATGGCACGCGCTGAAAGACGTTACTATTTCGCACTCTTACGAGGCGCAATATTTAATAGGTGTGAAAGGCACAGCCGAGGGCAGATATGTGCCTTGGGGCAGAAAGAAAGTGAAACTGGTGAACGGTCAGGGGCATTACCTGATGCGCCGCTTCCGCTTCGCACTCGGTTTCGGGAAAGACTACGACCGCAACTGTTTTTGCCTTTCGCCGGCTTCGCTGGTGTCGAACCTCGCCGAGTTCTCGGTGATTTTCGACCCTAAAACCGACAAATTCCACTTCGGGAAATAAAAAAGATGCAAGCAGTCGCTCACATCTATACGAACCGGAAAGCAATTGCTCAACGGAATACACAGCGAAGCGCAGTCGCGCAACTCTATACACCACAAATTTACAAGTTTATAATTTAATTACCAAATAATTATGAAGCGAATCGACAGCAAATTGCAACTCGTTTCAGCCGTTGTACTAATCTTACTCGGCGCTGGGTTGCTCATCGCAGGTTTTATCGTTCCGCCTACCGGCGTAATCGACAATTCAGTGCTTATCGCCTTTGGCGAAATACTGACTTTTGTCGGTTCGCTGTTCGGCATAGATTATCATTATAAGTATCGGTCGAAGGACCGATAGGTTATAAGGTTATAGGGTTATTGACCGCCTTCGGCGGTGGTTATAGGTTATTAAAATAAAACATTTTATGAGAAAGATTAGCGAAATTATCATTCATTGTGCCGCGACACCTGAAGGGAAGTCCTTCACGGTCGCTGACATCGATGCCTGGCACAGGAAGCGTGGCTTCCGGTGCATCGGTTATCACTTCGTGATTTACCTCGACGGCAGCGTTCACAAAGGACGTGCCATTGAGGAGGTCGGTGCACACTGCTCGGGGCATAACGCCAATTCAATCGGCATTTGCTACATTGGTGGCTGCGCGACCAATGGCAAAACTCCTAAAGACACTCGAACCGAGGCGCAAAAGGCTTCGCTCGTTCGGCTCATCACCGAACTTCGCCGCCGGTTCCCGAACGCAAGCGTTCACGGTCACAACGAATTCGCGGCTAAAGCCTGTCCTTCGTTTAACGTCAAGACTTCGGGGCTATGCGACATCTGATTTTGCTTTTTGGTATGGGTTTATTGATTGCTTGCAGCAGTCAAAAAAAGGTGCAGTCGGATTTTTC
>SFEA01000042.1 GCA_004557385.1 Bacteroidales bacterium | reverse complement strand
TTGTCGCAAAAGCAAAGTAACCATTTAGGGCTGACTCCTGCAATAGGTGCCAGCCCTAATTTTTTAGATTCTAAAAAAGTTTAGCGGACAGTAATAATTTTATTTCTGTTTGTTCTGGTTTCGGAGTGTTTGATTGATAGAAAAACCGACTGCACTATGCCTGAGTGTGTAGGCGTAATGCAGTCGATTATGAAATAACTTTTCTATTTTTTGCCGTCTTTACTTTCGCAGTAATGTCGGCATCAAAACCTGTTTTATTATTAAGTTAGTTAGTCAGTTTGAAGCTTTATTTTGTATACTCTGTAATTATGACTAAACAACTATGATTTAGTTTAACGTAAACCGATAAGTTAACAATTATTAACTATCCAAACAGATGTTTAAATGCTTCTTCAACTTTTGCCACTTCAACAATATTGATTTTATAGCGGCTCAGATTGATTCCCTTGGTGTTATTTTTGGGAATGAGTATGGTTTTAAAGCCAAGTTTTTCGGCTTCGCCAATTCGTTGGTCAATTCGTGTCACTTGTCTGATTTCGCCTGATAATCCCACTTCACCACTGAGACAGATGCCTTGGTGTATTGGCATATCAACGTTGCTCGAAAGTATTGCGCTAATCACGGCAAGGTCTATTGCAGGGTCGTTCACTCGCAACCCACCGGCAATATTCAGGAAAACATCCTTCTGTGCAAGCTTAAATCCCACGCGCTTCTCAAGCACGGCAAGCAGCATGTTCATCCGCTTTGAGTCGAATCCTGTAACCGACCGTTGCGCAGTGCCGTAGGCAGCGGTGCTCACAAGTGCTTGTGCTTCCACCACAAAAGGCCGAGCGCCTTCCACAGTCACTCCAATGGCGATTCCAGACAGTGCCTCGTCGCTCTGCGACAGCAGCATTTCGCTCGGGTTAGTCACTTCGCGCAGTCCGCTTTCTTTCATTTCGTAGATGCCTATTTCCGACGTGCTGCCAAATCGATTCTTTATTGAGCGCAGTATGCGGTAAAGATAGTGGTTGTCGCCTTCGAACTGCAACACGGCATCAACAATATGTTCCAACACTTTGGGTCCAGCAATGCTGCCCTCTTTGTTGATGTGTCCAATCAAAATAACTGGCGTGTTGGCTTGTTTAGCGTATTTCAGAAACGCCGACGCACATTCTCTCACTTGTGTCACGCTGCCGGCTGCCGATTCAAGTTCGTCGCTGGCAATGGTTTGTATCGAATCGACAATCACAATGTCGGGGCGGTTTGCCTCAATGCAGGCGAATATGCCCGACAGCGATGTTTCGCATGCCAAGTAGCATTCGCAGTCGATTTTGTCTCCTGCAATGCGGTCGGCTCGCATCTTCAGCTGTTGTGCGCTTTCCTCGCCCGAAACATAAAGCACCTTGCGGCTGCGAATGCGAAGCACGTTTTGCAGCACCAGCGTCGATTTGCCGATGCCGGGTTCTCCGCCAATCAAGATAATAGAGCCTGGCACAAGCCCTCCGCCCAGCACACGGTTCAACTCGTTGCTCGGCAGTTTTATTCGAGGCAAGTCTTCTGCCTTAATCTCCCCTATTTTGACGGCTTGTGTATGGCGGTTTCGTTGCATGTCGCTCGTGTTGAACATCGGCAATTTCGATTTGCTCACCACCGGTTCTTCGGTCATCGTGTTCCATTCTCCGCATCCCGGGCATCGGCCAATCCATTTAGCCGACTCCATGCCGCAGTTCTTGCAAAAGTATGTGGTTTTTGTCTTTGCCATTGTGATGCTGTTTTGTTGCTTGTCATTTCAAACGGTTTCGGCAGAATTCGCTGATTGTTATGGCAGCCGCAATGCTCACATTCAGCGATTCCGACCCCTCGCCATTTGCCGTGCCAGATGGTATGCAAAGGTTCTTTGTGGCAAGGGATTTCAGGCGCTCGCTCATGCCGTTGCCCTCGTTGCCGAACACCACAAAGGCGCTCGACGCCAGTTCTGTAGAATAAATGTTGTCGCCGTCGAGCGTGGTTCCGTACACCGGTAGGCTGCTCTCTGACATCAACGCTTCCAGGTCGCAGTAGGTCACCTTCACTCGCGAGATGGCGCCCATTGTGGCTTGCACCACTTTGTGGTTGTATACGTCAACTGTCTGCTTGCTGCAGAAGATGTTGCGTATTCCATACCAATCGGCAAGTCGGATTATGGTTCCAAGGTTGCCGGGGTCTTGTATGCCGTCGAGCACTATGTTTAGTCCATCCTGTTCTGCTTTTGGCTCGAGGTCGGGCTGCGGAATATTATACACAGCTATCACCTCCGACGTCGTTGCAAACTGCGACATCCGTTGCATCTGTCCCCGATTAGCTATGTATAGTTTTCCCAGATGACTGCTATTGCCAAATGTGTCATACCAGTTTTGGGTTGCAATTATCATGCGGCAGTCGAAGTGTTGCCATGTGTCGCGCACGCATTTCGTGCCCTCGGCAACAAAGCATCCTTCCTTGTCGCGATATTTTTTCTGTGCCAGACTCGACACAAATTTTATTATGCTGTTTGTTACGTTCATTTTGCGAAAAATACTGCTTACTTCTTTTCGCAAAGTTAACGCATTTTGTCGGGATTATTCTTTCCTGAATGCATAAAAAAGGGGGATTTACGGCAAATACACTGCCATAAACCCCACATTGGCATTAAGTCCTTGGCATCAGATGCCGGCAAATGCCTGTTCCAAATCCTCAATAATATCGTCGATGTGTTCCGTGCCTATGCTCAGGCGCACAGTTGATGGTGTGATGTGCTGCTGTTCCAACTCGGCTGGCGACATCTGCGAGTGTGTTGTGGTGTAAGGATGAATCACCAAGCTTTTAACGTCTGCCACGTTGGCGAGAAGCGAGAATATTTTCAGCCCATCGATAAACTTCCACGCTTCCTCTTGTCCACCCTTAATCTCAAAGGTGAATATCGAACCTGCACCATTGGCAAAATATTTCTTATACAAGGCGTTGTCGCGGTGCTCTGGCAGCGAGGGATGGTTCACTTTTGCCACCTTAGGATGGTGCGAAAGATAGTCCACCACCTTGAGAGCATTGCTCACGTGGCGTTCCACCCTCAGGCTGAGCGTCTCTAAGCCTTGCAGCAGTATGAAGGCATTAAACGGGCTGATAGTGGCGCCGGTGTCGCGCAAAATCACAGCCCGAATGCGGGTTACGAACGCGGCTGGTCCTGCCGCATCGGCAAACACTGCACCATGGTAACTTGGGTCTGGTTTTGCTAATGTTGGATATTTTTCAGGATTTGCCTTCCAGTTAAAACTGCCACCATCAACAATCACACCGCCCAACGATGAGCCGTGCCCGCCTATGAATTTTGTGGCAGAATGTACTACTATGTCGGCTCCGTGTTCAATGGGTCGTATCAGATATGGCGTGCCGAATGTGTTGTCGACAATCAGTGGAATATTGTGGCGATGAGCCACCTCTGCTACACCCTCAATATTTAGCACCTCGCTGTTTGGATTGCCAAACGTCTCGGCATATACCACCTTGGTGTTGGGCTTTATGGCTGCCTCCAACGCACTCAAATCGTTTACGTTCACAATAGTGTTGCTCACGCCTTGGCTGGCAAGAGTGTGTGTTATTAAATTAAAACTACCACCATAAAGGTTATCGGCAGCTACAATATGGTCGCCAGCCTGGGTAATATTTTGTAAGGTATAGGTTACGGCAGCAGCACCGCTCGCTACAGCCAGACCTGCCACACCGCCCTCAAGCGCAGCCACTCTGTCTTCAAACACGCCCTGTGTGCTGTTGGTGAGGCGGCCATAGATGTTGCCGGCATCGCGAAGCCCGAAGCGGTCGGCTGCATGTTGTGAATTGCGAAATACATAGGATGTTGTTTGATAGATTGGCACTGCCCGTGCATCAGTTGCCGGGTCGGGCTGCTCTTGTCCTACATGCAGTTGCAATGTCTCAAATCGGAGTTTCTTTTCTGTTGCCATAAATCTTTCACTTTCTATACTTTTTTCGTTCTTTATTGTAAATAATTATATTGTTTCAAAAGCTACAACGCCACAATATTGTAGGTGCTCGTGCTTGTTGTTTGTACTACGCAAATTTATATATAGACGAAAAAATGAGCAATAAAAATGTACAAAATCAGAAAATCATTCTAATGATACATATTGCAAATATTTGTTTGTTCTTTAGTTGGCCATCCTCCTCGCCGCTCAACGAATTATTTTCTGTAATAGAAAAATGGCATTCTCCCAATGATGTAAGGGAAAATGCCAAAACTTCTTCCAAATGTAAAAATCACAGTGTGTTTTAGGGTTCTATCGCTCTGCTCGTATTGGATTGGAGAGGAAATCATGGTAGGCAATAGCGATTCCGTCCTCAAGTTCGGTGCTATAGCTCCAACCCAAAGCTTTTGCCCTGCTCACATCAAGTAGTTTGCGAGGTGTGCCGTTAGGTTTGCTGCTGTCCCAAAGTATTTCACCTTCATATCCCACCACTCGAGCCACAATTTCAGCAAGCTGTCGTATGGTAAGTTCTTTGCCTGTGCCGGCGTTCACCGTTTCAATTCCGTCGTAGTGATTCATCAGAAACACGCATAGGTTGGCAAGGTCGTCGACAAACAAGAACTCTCGCAGAGCGCTGCCGTCGCCCCAGCAGGTTACGCTGGGAGCGCCAGATTGTTTTGCCTCGTGAAAGCGTCGTATCATTGCCGGCAGCACATGGCTGTGGGTGGGATGATAGTTGTCGCATGGGCCGTAGAGGTTTGTTGGCATCACGCTGATGTAGTTAGTGCCATACTGGCGATTCAAGTATTGGCAGTAGCGCAGTCCCGAAATCTTTGCCAAGGCATAGGCTTCGTTGGTGCTCTCAAGCGCTCCGGTGAGCAGGCAATCTTCGTGCATTGGCTGCGGTGCCATGCGAGGATAGATACACGAACTGCCCAAAAACTCCAACTTCTTGCATCCATTTTGCCAAGCAGAATGTATTACGTTCATTTCCAGCATCATGTTTTGCCACATAAAATCGGCAGGAGCGGTTCGGTTCGCCTCTATTCCGCCCACTTTGGCTGCTGCCAGAAAAACATAATCGGGCCTTTCGTCGCGGAAGAACTGCTCTACACTGCTTTGACAGCAAAGGTCAAGCTGGCTGTGTGTGCGAGTTACGATATTCTCGTAGCCTTGTCGGCGCAGTTCGCGCACTATTGCCGAGCCCACCATGCCCCGGTGCCCGGCAACATATATTTTTGCTTCTTTCTCCATCATTTCACAATTCCTTTCTCAAGATATTCGGCAAGGTTGATGCGTATAGCGTTGCCCGCGTTCTCCACAGCTACCTTTGCCATATCGTGGTTCACCATAATCTTCACAAGTTGCTCAAATGATGTGCGCTGTGGGTTCCATCCCAATTGGCGTTTTGCTTTTGATGGGTCGCCAAGGAGGTTCACCACGTCGGTAGGCCGGTAGAAATCGGGCGACACTTCAACGAGCACGCGGCCGGTGGCACGGTCGATTCCTCGTTCGTCGGCACCTTCGCCCTGCCATTCGAGCTCAATTCCCACATAGTGGAATGCCAGTTGACAGAATTCGCGCACGCTGTGTTGCTCCCCGGTGGCTATTACAAAATCATCGGGTACATCGTTTTGTAGTATGAGCCACATACATTCTACATAGTCGCGGGCATAACCCCAGTCGCGAAGGCTGGAGAGGTTGCCAAGATAGAGCTTATCTTGCTTGCCGTGGCGAATGCGTGCTGCTGCAAGGGTGATTTTTCGTGTCACGAATGTTTCGCCACGACGTTCACTTTCGTGGTTGAATAAGATACCCGAACAACAGAACATGCCATAAGCTTCACGATACTCACGCACTATCCAATAACCGTAGAGCTTTGCTACAGCGTAGGGCGAATAGGGATGAAATGGTGTGTTTTCGTTCTGGGGCACTTCTTCAACCTTGCCGTAAAGCTCAGATGTGGATGCCTGGTATATGCGGCAAGTGTTTGTTAGACCGCATTGCCTTACGGCCTCGAGCACGCGAAGCACGCCCACTGCGTCAACATTGGCAGTGTATTCAGGTGAGTCGAAACTCACTTGAACATGGCTTTGGGCAGCCAAGTTGTAAATTTCGTCAGGACGAACTTTGCCAATTAGGGCAACCAGACTCATTGAGTCGGACATGTCGCTGTAGTGAAGGTGGAAGCCGGGTTTGCCCTCGAGATGGGCTATGCGTTCACGATAGTCAACCGATGAGCGCCGGATGGTGCCGTGCACCTCGTAGCCCTTTTCAAGCAAAAACTCGGCAAGGAATGAACCATCTTGTCCGGTTATTCCTGTGATTATTGCACACTTTTTCATAATAGGTTAATAAGCTTTTTTGTCGCCTGCAATGGCGTTGTAGATTGTTTTGAGAATTATATAAATGTCGAGCCAAAAGCTCCAATGTTCCATATACCAGATGTCGCCTTTCACGCGTCCGTCCATTTCGCTGAGTTCTTTGGTTTCACCGCGGAAGCCGGTGACTTGGCTCCAACCTGTGATTCCGGGTTTGATGTAGTGGCGAATCATGTAATGGCGAATCACTTGCGAATATTCCAGAGTGTGCTTGAGCATGTGTGGGCGTGGTCCCACCACGCTCATGTCACCAAGAAGCACATTGAAGAATTGCGGCGTTTCGTCAAGGCTGGTTTTGCGCAGTATGTTGCCCCATGCTGTTTTGCGTGGGTCGTGCTTGGTGGCTTGCAGAAGGTCGCTGTTGCTGTTCACTTTCATGCTTCGGAATTTATAGAGCCAAAACTCTTTGCCGTTGATTCCACTGCGCTTTTGTTTGAAAAAGATTGGTCCGGGCATGGTGATTTTGGTGACAATTGCCACTACGATGAAAATCAGAGGGAAGAACCCGATAAGAAACACAAGCGAGAAGGCTATGTCGAACGTTCGCTTTACGAGGCGGTTACCTACGGTGCTGAGTGGGTCGTCGAAAAAGCTCATATATGGCACCGACCCCAGCACGTTAAGGTGCAGGGCTTGGTGCTTGAAGCTGCTCATGAGAGGCACCACAAAGAAGTGCTTGAAGTGTTGCTCGCAATAGCGTATGATTTGTTCCTGTGTTTTGAGTTTGTAGTCGACGGGCAAGCAGCAATACACTTCTTGCACGCCGGGATTTTGCTGCAAGTAGGCGATGACATGGTCGATGGTGCCCAAGTATTTAGCTCCCTTGATGGTTTCATTGCCTTGCTTGTCGTTGAAATAGCCAAGTACGTCATATCCCATGGCTTGGTTGTTGCTGAACTCGGCAAAAAGAGCTCGGTTGTTGAAGCCTGCTCCTATCATAATCACTTTGCGCCTGTGTTTGGGCGACTGGTGATACATCTTTGAGAAATAGCGAATTATGTAGCGGAATAGCAGAACGGAGGCAAAGAGTGCAGCGAGGTATTGTATGTAGAGCTGCCATTGGAACACATAGAATCGCCCGATATGAAGGAGCAGCACGCTCAGTAGCGAGTAGTAGCATACGGTTTTGAGCACGCCCAGAAGAACCTCATAGTCGTAGGTGCGACGCATGTGCATGTTCACTCCGCTCTCGATGCTCACTGCAAAATAGATTGTGCAAATCACCACCAGCGATTGCATAAAATCGGCATCGGGCACCATGCTGCCATGATGCTTTGCAAATAATGTGAACAAACCGCCGCAAATTGCAACTTCCATCATCAGAACGAATGACACGAGCAATTTGCTATATCGCGATGTTATGTGTACTGTCTTCGCCATATCTTTGTTTTATTCCCTGTAGAAATAATTGGTGAAACCTTTTATTTCGACTGGGGCTTGAAGGGTTGCTGCCCTATTTGGGGCTGGGAGCAAGAAATAGTGCGGTTGCTATTCTCTTTTATGGCTCCGCCCTGTCATTTAATATTATTTTAAAAACCGATGCTGCTAATGTGCATCGTCGTTTTATTGAAATATAGAAAACCGAGAGTTGTCAGTCGCGGCGGAAGATGTCGCGAGTGTAAACCTTTTGGCTCACGTCGTCGAGGCAGCTGTCGTAGCGGTTGGCAATAATGGTTTGGCTCATTTGCTTGAACTTAGCCAAATCGTTCACCACTTTGCTGCCAAAGAACGTAGAGCCGTCTTCGAGCGTCGGTTCGTAGACAATCACTTGAGCGCCCTTGGCTTTGATGCGTTTCATTATGCCTTGAATGCTCGATTGCCTAAAGTTGTCGCTGCCAGTTTTCATGGTCAGCCTATATACGCCAATTATGCATTGCTTTTCGTTTGTAGGGCTATAGTCGCCGCGGTTGTAATAGTCGTAGTATCCAGCCATCGAAAGCACACGGTCTGCCACAAAATCCTTGCGAGTGCGATTGCTTTCGACAATAGCTTCAATAAGATTCTCGGGCACATTGGCATAGTTGGCAAGCAACTGCTTGGTGTCTTTAGGCAGACAGTAGCCACCGTAGCCAAACGACGGGTTGTTGTAGTGAGTGCCTATGCGCGGGTCGAGGCAAACGCCTTCGATGATGTGGCGAGTGTCGAGCCCTTTTATCTCGGCATAAGTGTCGAGTTCGTTGAAGTAGCTCACGCGCAGCGCCAAGTAGGTGTTGGCAAACAGCTTCACTGCCTCGGCTTCGGTAAAGCCCATCAGCAGCGTTGGCACATCTTGCTTGATTGCGCCCTCTTGCAGAAGCTGGGCAAACTGGTTGGCGGCATCAACCAAGCGCGGGGTTTGTAAGTCGGTGCCCACAATGATTCGGCTCGGATAGAGATTGTCGTAGAGCGCACGGCTTTCTCTCAAAAACTCGGGTGAGAACAAAATGTTGTCGCAACCAATCTTTTTGCGCAATTGCTCGGTGTATCCAACCGGAATTGTCGATTTAATGACGATGATTGCTCGAGTGTTATATTTCAGAATAGTGGTTACGACCGCTTCCACAGCGCTGGTGTCGAAGAAGTTTTTCTTCGAATCGTAGTTGGTGGGCGCTGCCACAATCACAAAGTCGGCGTCGCGATAAGCTTCCTCCTCGTTGAGAGTGGCTTTGAGGTTGAGTTTGCCACTGCCAAGATATTCTTCAATCTCGTGGTCGACGATGGGCGATTGCCCACGATTAATCATCTCCACTTTTTCGGGTACAATGTCGATAGCCGTAACTGCATTGTGTTGTGCCAGCAGTGTGGCGATACTTAGCCCCACATATCCTGTACCGGCAACTGTAATTTTTACGTCATTCATAATTCAACGGTTTTTATACATGTCGTCGTAATACTTTTCGTAATCTCCGCTTGTGATGTTGTTCATCCACTCTTGGTTTTCGAGATACCACTTCACGGTTTTTTCAATGCCTTCTTCAAACTGAAGCGAAGGTTCCCATCCAAGCTCACGTTGCAGCTTGCGCGAATCGATGGCATAACGTGCGTCGTGGCCGAGGCGGTCAGTGACAAACGTAATCAGGTTCATATCCTCGCCTGGTTCGCGACCAAGCAGACGGTCTACGGTGTTAATCACCACTTTAATGATGTCGATGTTTTTCCACTCGTTGAAACCGCCGATGTTATATGTTTCGGCGACCTTACCTTTGTGAAAAATAAGGTCGATAGCACGAGCGTGGTCTTCAACATACAGCCAATCGCGCACATTCTCGCCTTTGCCATAAACAGGCAGTGGCTTGCGTTGGCGTATGTTGTTGATGAAAAGCGGAATCAGCTTCTCTGGGAATTGAAATGGTCCGTAGTTATTTGAACAGTTAGTGACAATTGTGGGCATTCCGTAAGTGTCGTGAAATGCTCTCACAAAGTGGTCGCTGCTTGCTTTGCTGGCGCTATACGGGCTGTGTGGATTGTATTTTGTTGTTTCCACGAAGAATGTTTCGCCGTAGGCATGGTGATGCTGCGACGAAGCCGCTGTAGTGAAAGGCGATTCAACACCTTCGGGATGGGTCATCTCAAGAGCTCCATACACCTCATCGGTGGAGATGTGATAGAACATCTTGTTGTCGTATTTTTCGGGAAGTGATTCCCAATAAAGTTTAGCGGCTTGAAGCAATGACAGCGTTCCCATCACGTTTGTGCGAGCAAAGGTGAACGGGTCCTTAATCGAACGGTCGACGTGGCTTTCGGCTGCCAGATGGATTATTCCGTCGACGTGTTCGCTGCGCATAAGGCTCAGGAATGCATCAAAGTCGCAAATGTCCATCTTTACAAATCGGTAATTTGGCTTGTTTTCAACATCTTTCAGGTTTGCCAAATTGCCTGCATAAGTGAGCTTGTCGAGATTAATAACCTTGTATTCGGGATATTTGTTCACGAACAACCTCACCACATGGCTGCCAATAAACCCGGCTCCGCCGGTTATCACTATTGTCTTCTTATATTCCATATTATTTCAATAACTATATTAAAGAAACGGAAAAGGCGCTAACATTATTGAGAATCACTCAAAATAATTTCATCACATAAATGCAACGGTCAAACCAGCCATAACGATGCTCACCATTGACATAAGTTTAATGAGGATATTAAGGCTTGGTCCAGAAGTGTCCTTGAATGGGTCGCCAACGGTGTCACCTACGATAGTGGCTTTGTGGCTGAAACTACCTTTGCCTCCAAAGTTGCCTTCTTCAACCATTTTCTTTGCATTGTCCCACGAGCCTCCGGCATTAGCCATGAATACAGCGAGGGTGAAGCCTGCTGCCAATCCGCCCACAAGAAGACCCAACACGCCTGCAACACCAAGCAATATGCCTACAACGATTGGAATAATGATTGCAAGCACCGAAGGAATAATCATCTCGTGCTGTGCAGCCTGAGTTGAAATCTCAACGCAACGACCATAGTCGGGTGTTGCTTTGCCTTCGAGAATGCCTTTGATTGTGCGGAACTGACGGCGAACTTCTTCAACCATCTTTTGAGCTGCCCTACCAACGGCCTCCATTGTCAAACCGCAGAACAAGAATGCAGCCATAGCGCCAATGAATGCCCCTACAAGCACTTTGGGGTTCATCAGTGTAACTTGGAAGAAGTTCATGAAATCGGGCATGGTTGCAGTAGCAGGATTGAATACGTTGCCGGCTGCATCAATGAATTGATGCCCGCTTTCGGCAACCCTTGCCATGGCAATTTTCACTTCTTCGACATACGATGCCAAAAGTGCAAGTGCGGTTAAGGCGGCACTACCAATAGCAAATCCCTTGCCGGTTGCGGCAGTTGTGTTGCCCAGTGCGTCGAGTGCGTCGGTGCGATGACGAATTTCTTCGCCAAGTTCGCTCATCTCAGCGTTGCCGCCCGCATTGTCGGCAATCGGTCCGTAGGCATCAGTAGCCAATGTAATGCCCAGAGTTGAAAGCATACCCACAGCCGCAACACCAATGCCATAAAGTCCGTGCGAGATGCTTTCGGCGCTCATGCTGAGGTCAAATCCGTTAGCAAACATATAGCTGAGCATGATTGCAACACCAATTGTCAGCACAGGAATGCAGGTTGAAATCATACCTGTTCCTATACCTTTGATAATTACGGTTGCACTACCTGTTTGTCCAGCTTCAGCAATCTTTTGTGTAGGTTTATAACTATGGCTAGTGTAGTATTCGGTTGCTTGACCGATGATGACGCCTGCTACCAAGCCGCTAATCACCGAGAACGAAACGCCAAGCCAGTTTTCAATGCCCAATAAATAAAGAATAGCAAATGTGGCGATAGCAATGAGTACGGCGCTCACGTTTGTTCCAAGCGAAAGCGAGCGCAGCAAATCCTTCATTGAAGCTCCCTCTTTGGTTCTAACCAAGAATATGCCAATAAGTGACAAGAAAATACCCACTGCCGCAATTATCATAGGCGCAATAACGGCTTTGAGCTGCATTTCCGGATTCAACGCAAAAGCAGTTGCGCCCAAAGCAGCTGTCGACAGGATGCTGCCGCAATAGCTTTCGTAAAGGTCTGCTCCCATACCAGCCACGTCGCCCACGTTATCTCCCACGTTATCGGCGATTGTTGCCGGATTACGAGGGTCGTCTTCCGGGATGTCTGCTTCCACCTTACCAACGATATCTGCTCCAACGTCGGCAGCCTTGGTGTAGATGCCGCCGCCAACACGGGCAAACAGAGCTTGCGTTGAAGCGCCCATTCCGAATGTCAGCATTGTGGTTGTGATGGTGATAAGAGCCATTGATTCGCCTTCATAGAATGCATTCAGCACAACGAACCAGATGGCGATGTCAAGCAAACCAAGACCTACTACCACAAGGCCCATCACGGCTCCAGAACGGAACGCAATGCGCAGGCCGGCGTCAAGACCTTTGCGTGCAGCATTGGCTGTGCGCCCCGAGGCATAAGTGGCTGTTTTCATTCCGAAGAAGCCTGCCAATCCTGAGAAAAGACCTCCGGTAAGGAATGCAAACGGCACCCATGGGTTTTGCACATTAAGCACATAAGCCATGAACGAGAACACGATTGCCAAAATTATAAATACAATCAAGACCACCTTGTATTGTTGCTTTAGGTATGCCATAGCACCCTTGCGAACATATTCGGCAATCTCTTTCATTCGTGGTGTTCCTTCATCTGACTTCATCATAGTCTTGAAGAAATACCATGCCATACCCAGCGCCACAACCGACGCCGCAGGTACGAGCCAAAATACACTTGGGATGTTGTTCATAATGGTAATTTAGTTGTTAGGGTTTATACTTATTGTATTTGATTTCTCAAATTGCGTATGCACTTTTCGAGAGAAACGGTCCAATATGGAATCTCTACTCCAAAGGTATGCTTAATTTTTGTCTTGTCGAGCACTGAATAGCTTGGTCGAACCACTTTGCTAGGGAACTCGTTGCTGTGGCAAGGCTTGATTTTACATCCTGTATTTCCCGACATCGAAGCGATAGCAACAGTGAAGTCGTACCATGAGCATACCCCTTCGTTACTGAAATGATATATGCCCTCATTGCCTATAATTTTGTTTTGTTCCACAATTTCATAAATCACCTTTGCTAAATCGTAGGCGTATGTAGGGGTACCTACTTGGTCGAAAACCACCTTCAACTCGGGTTTTGTTGAAGTGAGGTTCAGCATCGTTTTCACGAAGTTCTTGCCGAATTCGCTATAGAGCCAAGATGTTCTGATAATCAAATAATTGCACCCCGAAGATTTAATGTTTTCTTCACCATGAAGTTTTGTCAATCCATACACTCCTGTGGGTGTGCCAGTTTGATTTTCATTGCATGGGGTGTTGTATGGTTCTTTTCCGAACACATAGTCGGTGCTGATGTGCACAAGAATGCCTTCGACGTTTTTCATGCAATTTGCAAGGATTTTTGGAGCCTCGGCATTTAGTTTTTCTGCAAGTTCATAATTATCTTCGGCTGCATCTACATTGGTGTATGCCGCACAGTTGATAACTACATTTATATTGTTGTCTTTTACAAAATTGGCAACTGCGTTAGCGTCGGTGATGTCCAATATGTGGGTGTCAACACCGCTGACAGCTATAATGTCGCTGAAATAATAGTTGTTTTGCGACTGCTTAGCAACAATTCTTATCTCGTTGCCTAACTGCCCATTTGCTCCAGTAACAAGAATATTCATAAATAAGGACTGAGATTAATATGTTGTTATTTGTTATAGATAAATGGCGAATCGAAGTCGGCAAGCAACGGATGCTTTTTGTCTTTCTCGCTAAGCAGTGCTTCGCTAAGAGGAATTTTCCAATCAATACCCAAGGTTTGGTCGGTTATGCAAATGCCGCCGTCGACCTCAGGGTGATAGAAATTGTCGCATTTGTATTGGAAAATGGCTTCATTGCTTAATACTGCAAAACCATGAGCGAAACCTTGTGGAATGAAAAACTGACGGTGATTGTCCTCTGACAGCTCTACTGCAACGTGCTTGCCATAGGTAGGCGAGCCTTTGCGAATGTCAACGGCTACATCAATCACTTTGCCTTTCACGCAACGCACCAATTTGCTTTGGGCATAAGGAGGGCGCTGAAAATGCAGTCCTCTCATAACGCCGTAGGTCGACATGCTTTCGTTATCTTGCACAAAGTTGATGTCGGCTACTTGCTCATTAAAATCTCTCATCGAATAACTTTCCATAAAATATCCGCGAGAGTCGCCAAACACCTTTGGCTGAATGATGAAAACGCCTTCAATGTCGGTTTTTATTACTTCATCTATCATTCCACAAATCGTTTTCCTGTTCGTTTAATGTCGTCAATCACTTTAATCAGGTATTGCCCATATTGGTTTTTTATCATTGGTTGAGCCAATTGGCGCATCTTGTTCTCGTCAATCCATCCCATTCGATAGGCAATTCCCTCAAGGCAAGCCACTTTAAGCCCTTGACGTTTTTCAATCACTTCAATGTAGGTGGATGCTTCAGACAACGAGTCGTGGGTGCCGGTGTCAAGCCATGCAAAACCTTTTTCGAGTGTCACCACTTTCAGCTCGCCATCTTCAAGGAACCGTTGATTAACCGATGTGATTTCAAGTTCTCCGCGAGCCGATGGCTTAATGCTTTTAGCAACTTTAACCACCTTGTTCGGATAGAAATACAGCCCGACAACAGCATAATTGCTTTTAGGATTTTTTGGCTTCTCTTCGATGCTGAGGCAGTTGCCAGCATCATCGAACTCGGCAACTCCATATCGTTCCGGGTCGTTCACCCAATAGCCAAACACCGTAGCTTTTGCTTCGTCGTCGGCATTCCTGACAGCTTCATGCAACAGACGAGAGAAGCCTGCACCATGAAATATGTTGTCGCCAAGTACAAGGCAAACATTGTCGTCGCCTATAAAATCCTCACCAATAAGGAATGCTTGCGCCAGCCCATCGGGCGAAGGTTGTTCAGCATAGCTGATATTCACGCCATAGTCGGAACCATCGCCAAGCAGCCGCTTGAATGAGGGCAAGTCGTATGGTGTGGAAATAATGAGTATGTCGCGGATGCCGGCTTGCATCAGCACCGAGATGGGATAGTAAACCATCGGTTTGTCGAACACCGGCAACAGTTGCTTGCTGACGCCTTTGGTAATTGGATATAAACGCGTGCCAGAACCTCCGGCCAATACAATACCTTTCATTGCAATTTTGATGTTTTATGCAGCATAATCCAAATCCTGGTTACAGAGTCGTGTTGGATTATGATGCCATAGTAAAACGACTTAATTCTTTATTTACAAAAATAACAAAAATCTATTATATTTTTGAAAAATTGGTGCACAAAAATATGCCGGATTGATAATTGATATTACAACCGACATATTATGGCTTTCCCGACTATGTGTTATTGCAGATATGGGTTGCAGCGAATTTCTTCACCAACCGTTGTCGATGGTCCGTGTCCTGGAATCAATACAGTCTCGTGCGGCAGCTTAAATATTTTTGTTTTGATTGACTCAATCAGTTCGCCGAAGTTGCCTCCGGGCAAATCGGTCCTGCCAATGCTGCGCTGAAAAATGGTGTCACCAACAAATGCAGTTTTAATATTGGGGATATAATATACAAGTCCGCCTAACGAGTGCCCCGGGGTAGCAATAACTTCAATTGCTTCGTCGCCTAATGTCAGAACGTCGTCATCTATGAGGTATTTATGTATTACTAACGGTTGCACATCAATCTTCAGATGAAACATTTGCGCTTGCATAGGCAATCCCTCTGCCAATGAATTGTCGCCGAGGTTTGCAAATACTTCGCAGCCGTATTTGGTTGAAATGTATGCTGCCGATGCAGCATGGTCGATGTGAGCGTGTGTGAGAAGCACTTTGTTTACTTTCAGCTTTTTGTCGGCAATAAATTTGTCCACAATGTCGCGTTCGCTATTATTCATCATTCCAGGGTCGATGATGATTGCATCATTTGTTTTATCGTTCCACAAAACAAAGGTGTTCTCTTGAAAAAGATTTGTTGTGAATTGTTGTATTTTCATAACGTACAATCTTGATTAGATGGGCAGATAAATCACTTTTTTTGTTTCGAAAAATGGTTCTTCAAAACAGGTGCTCAAGTTGTCGACAATCACCTCCTTGTATCCTTTAAGTTCGCTTGTGAGGTCGCCGCCTTTCAGGCAAATAATTCCGTTGGGTGTGGCATTTCTCATTTCTTTTGCGATGAGTTTGCGCAGCAGCGGCACCATCTCGTTGAGAGGCATCACTGCCCTACTTACAACATAGTCGAATTTGCCTTTCACTTCTTTGATGTCGCCATGCTGAACGGTTACATTCTTTAAGTCGAGTTGTTCAATTATGTCTTGAACCACCTTGAGTTTCTTGCCGATGCGGTCGACAAGATGAAAATGAACTTCCGGGAATAAGATTGCCAATGGAATACCCGGGAAGCCTCCGCCAGTGCCGAAATCAAGCACACATGTGCCCGGCTGGAAGTTGTAGAATTTCGCTATTCCAAGCGAATGAAGAATGTGGTTTGTGTAAAGGTTGCCAATGTCTTTGCGCGAAATCACATTGATTTTTTCATTCCATTCGGGATATAATGTCCCCAGCTTGCTAAATTGCTCTGCTTGAACTGCATTAAGCGAATTGAAGTATTTTAAAATAATATCCATCAAAAAATGTTGGGATTTTTAATGTTTTATGCGAGCAACCAAGTCGTTGTCCTGCATGAGCATTTCAAGCTCGTCATATTTTACGGTGATGTTTGTTTCGCCCACGCTGAGCAAAGCAATCTCATAGGGCAAATAAGTCCATGTTATACCATCGGTGCCAATCGAGAAATTAGTGGTGGGCTTAAGGTTGTCGAGATTGAAATAACCCATATTAATCACGTCGTCTTCGGTTTTTGCATTCAATTGCTTCATCAAGTTGCTTTTAATGAGCATGGTAAGGTCGTCGGTTGACGAATCGATGAACAGGTCGTTGAATTCAATCAGCTTCATCTGCTCAAGGTCGAAATTGCTGTAACGATGAGTCGACATTGTTTGTTTGCCGTTTTTTGTAGTCAACTCGGCTTTGCAAAAGGTCAGCACTCCATTTTTATTATAAACGGGGCTTATTGTAGTGTTGCTTGCATATTGATATACGCTTTCGTAGTCGTCTTCAACATCCTCAGGTCTTTCGTTCTCGCTTATGCCATATTGGTGTAACACACCTGCGATATATTTTTTAAATGATTGGTCGAATTCAATTGTGTCAGCCAGCTCCAAGACATTAATGATGAAAAGAGAATGCAAGGCTTCTGTGGCTTTTGCATCGCGATAGGCTTTGGGATAGCAGAAAGTTGCATTTGCGATAATATCGCACTTGCCACCGGATGTTAATTTAAAATATGTAGTATCGGCAAGCGTTTCCTTGCTGATGGTTACACTGTCGGTCGACATCGTGTTGGTGCTGGTGCTCAAACCCTTGCAACTCACAATGATTAATACTCCAATGGCAATGCCTACAATCGCTACAATATGCTTTTTCATTGTTTTGATTTACGTTGGTTTAAATTGTTTGTTTTATTTTATAAAGGTACTACTTTTTTTCTGAGAAATTTCGCTTTATTCTAAATATTTTTGCGATATTCGTGCAAAATTTTGAAAACATGGCTATAGAATTAGGAAAAATAAACACGCTTGTTGTGAAAAGGTATGTCGATTTCGGCCTATACCTAAGCGCGCAAGACGATGACATTGAGGTGCTTATGCCCCGCCGGTACACTTCTCGCGATATGCGGGTTGGCGATTTGGTTGATGTGTTCGTCTATAACGATTCGGAGGACCGTATGGTTGCCACCACCGAGAAACCTTATGCAATGGTTGGCGAGTTTGCCCTTTTGAGGGTGAACAGTGTGAGTGGTGTAGGCGCTTTTCTCGATTGGGGCTTGATGAAGGACTTGCTGGTTCCGTTCCGCGAGCAAAAGATGCGAATGATTAAGGGTCGGTCGTACATTGTTTATGTATATGTTGATGATGCTTCTGACCGAATTGTGGCTTCTGCAAAAATTGACAAGTTCCTGGATAATAAAATTCCGAGTTTTAAGCCGTATGAGGAGGTTGATATTCTTGTGGTTCAACGCACCGATTTGGGATATAAGGTAATCGTAAACAATTTGTTCTCGGGTATGATATATCACAATCAGATTTTTCAGGAAATCAACATCGGAGATAAAATGAAAGCCCACATAAAGGCGTTGCGCCCCGATGGCAAGATAGATGTGATAATTGGCAGCAGCGAGAAGAATCGGGTGCACGAATTGGCAGATTCAATACTGTCGTTCATGTCAAGAAATCATGGCGAGATGAGAATAACCGATGCTTCGTCGCCCGACGAGATTAAGGCGATTTTTCAGTGCAGCAAGAAAGATTTCAAAAAGGCATTAGGATATCTGTTTAAACAGCATCTCATTGATTTAACCGACAAAGAATTTGTGAAGTTGGTTAAGTAATCAAAGTCTCGGATTGGCAAGGAAATTCAATTCTTTGTCTTCTCAGGGATTTTGCCGCGCAAAATCACGACAAATTCTCTTAGGCTGTCTTTGTTTTCAAACGCGTCGTAAGGCACTAACAAATAGGTGAACTTGCGAGGCTTGATTTCCAATGCAATATATCGTTGCTTTACCTTATAGCCGTTCAACTCTTCCCATTCTATGGTATGAGCGAAATTGTCGAAAGTCAGTATCAGACCTTTTTCGTTGGTTTCCATAGTCTTTGGCAAGATTGTCCATCGAATCT
>SFEA01000079.1 GCA_004557385.1 Bacteroidales bacterium | reverse complement strand
CCATAATTGTAATACCATATTGAATATCAGTAATTTGGCGCGGACGCGAAGTATCGCGTCCCTACCATGCAAAATCGTTTTTGTGAGATTTGATACGACCTCCTTCCTGTAAATCATTTTATCATCAGGGGTTTTTCGCCGTGAAACGGCGAGCGGTTTTTATCCTTGGGGCAACGTGGATAGCCCTCGTAAGAGGGTGGCGGAGGGATTGTGTGGTTGGCAGCATGGAAACTCGTTTCCAATGACGCAAAGCGCACAGTCGCACCGCCAAATGCGAAGCATTCCACGTTGCCCCAAGGCTGTTTTTTATGTTTTTTGTTTCAGTCCCCCAAGTATTTTTCCACTGAACCCTTGAGAGGAGAATGGTGGCGGAAAAAAGGCAACGCCGGGCGCTGCTTGGGGCTTGCGCTCGGCGTTGGTGTTTTGGCTTTGGAAGCCGCCCCCACTATTCAGGAGGTCGGCTTTTTCAGCATAGAGAATTTATACTATTTAACTACTTGCTCTTTGGTGAACTTCACTGTGCCGTTGCTGTAAACGGTCTTCACGATGTAGATGCCTGATTCTGGCACGTTAGCGCCGAGGGCAACACCGCTTACGGTGAAGTATTCTTTAGCCACCACTGCATAGTCGGTGTTGAGGTCTTCTGTACCTGGCATATAACTGATGTTGAGCTGACGGCCCCAATCCTTGTTAGATGAATTGATTTCCACCTTCGACACGTCTTGCAACTGTGCGATGATGGCGTTGATAGCCTCAGCGTCCATCTTATTGTTTTGGAGAGAAAGACCTTGGATGCCCTTGTTGTTAGCCAAGTCGAGAGTAGTGAGTTTGTTCTTCTCAGCAGAGAGCCATTGCACGTAAGAGTTGTTGCTCAAATCGAGTGTAGAAATCATGTTGTCGCCGATGCCGAACCAGTAGAGGTATGGGCACTTGCTCACGTCGATTGTGGTAAGCATGTTGCTACCAAGTTGGCAGTTGCTCAATGAGCCGAGCATAGTGAGGTCGATAGCAGTGAGCTTGTTGTTGACAAGTTTCAATTGTGAGAGGTTCTTATTGTTGCTGAAGTCAACAGCGGCGATTTCGTTGTTGTCGGCATAGAGCAATGAAAGCATACTTTGCGCGCTTGTGTTGAGCGCGGCAATCTTGTTGTTTTCAATGTTCACCCAACGCAACTGAGGATTCTTGGTGATATCGAGAGCGGTGAGTTGGTTGTCGTAGAGATACAAGCCTTCAAGAGTGGTAAGCTTTTCGATGTTGATAGCAGAGATCTTGTTGTTGGCAAGGTTCAAAGTCTTGAGGCTGGTGCAACCATCAGCGCTGAAGGTGTTGATTTCGTTGTCGTAAGCGTAAACGCTTTCGAGTGAAGTCAAGCCGTCGATGTTGAGGGCGGTGAGCTTATTGCCGTGGCATGACACCTCGTTCAAACCAGTAAGACCAGAGAGGTCGAGAGTGGTGAGTTGGTTGTCGTCGCAGAGCACCTCATACATTGTGGCATGGTGAGGCAATACGAGTGAAGTGAATTTGTTGGCAGAGCAGTCCACCTTTGAGAGTTGTTCCATTGCCGAGCAGTCGAGCGTGCCTTCAAGAGCGTTAGTGTTCACGTCGAGAACGCGAATCTTGGTGTTCTTGCTCACATCGATAGAGGCAATTTGGTTTTCAGCCACATACACGCCAGTAAGCACTGGGTTGCCTGTGAGGTCGAGAGCCTTGAGTTGGTTCTTTTCTGCTTGAAGGGTTTGAAGCAGAGGAGCGTTGGTGATGTCTAATGCAGTCACGTTTTGTCCGGTCACATTGAGGATTCTCACTTCGCCGCCATACACCTTCACTTGTTCGCTAAACACATCGTGAGTATAGTAAGCAGCCTTGCTGTATGATATTTTTTCGCCATCACCCCAGTCGATGAAGAATTCTTCGCCAGAGTTGCCACCCACGCCCACGCGAGCCGATTTGGTGCCCTTCACGAAGTTGATCACCATAGCAGGCTTCATTTCTTGAGCTTCTTGATATTCGTAAGCGCCCACGTCGATTGAGCTGCCTGATACGCGAGGATTGCCAGCGATGTCGAATTCTTCAGCGAAGCCTTCGGTCAATGTGCCGGCGTTGATAAACTTGCTGCCTTCAGCAAGCGAGAGGTCGGTGCTGAGCACCTTCTTCAAGTCTTCTGCATTTTGAGCGCGACCGTCAAAATCAGCGGTCTTCACGAAGTTGGCGCGTTCGGTATCCACTGCGTAGATAGAGTTGAACACAGAAGTTGACAAATCCTTTGCGCCTTCGATGTTGCTCTTTGTGGTGCCATCGCGCAGCACGTTGAACAGGGCTGTGGTGTTGACCACCTTACCAGCTGCCACATACACGCCGCCACCGGCATAAGATTGGTTGTTGTATGCCACGCAACCGAGCATTGAGCCACCATTCACACAGAAGCCAGCGCCACGGCCACCGCCCACCTGACCATATTCAGGAGCGTCGGCATAGCAGTTGTAAGCAGAGCAGTGCACTGCAGGGCCTTCCAATGCGAAGCCACCGCCCACGAGACCTTGGCAAGTGTTTGCCACGCAGTTCTCGATAGAAGAAGTGGCGTCGATGCTGAATGCGCCACCCGAACCGGCATAGCAAGCTTCAGCATAGCAGTTGATCACCTTGCTGCCAGCGGCATACACAGCACCGCCGTTGTCGCTTGCCACGCAGTTGAGGAAGCGACAGTCTTTCACGGTGCCGTTCTTCACATAAATTGCGCCGCCCACGCCATTGCCATAACTTGAGTGGCAATAAGTGGCTTCGAAATAACATTCGGTGATGGTGCCTTTGCCCTTAGCGTCGAGATAAATGGCACCACCGTAGCTGTTGCTGTCAACGTCGGATTCGGCTGTGAAATAAGCAGAGTTTTCGAGCACGCGGCAGTGGCTGATGTGAACATCACCGATAGCATACACTGCACCGCCATTAGCCTTCACATTCCAAACATTGGCGTTGCCACCCTTCAAGGTGAAACCGTCGATTACGGTTTTTTGCTTGAATTCGCTGCCGCAATACATCACATGGGTGTAGTTGTTTTTAGTGCCAGTCACCCATTGCTTGCCAGCGCCTTCTTCCATTTCCCAAGTGTAGCGAGAAGTGGTGCCTGCCTCGTTGGCGCGCACCCAAACGTCAGCAACTTCGTCGTTGGCATTGAGAACGGTTTTATTTTTGTACAATTTTGTGCCATTCACGTCTTCCAAAGCACGGTCGTCTTTGCTTGCTTCATTACCAGCAAAGCCACCATAGAGCGACACACCATCTTTCAGGATAAACGACTTAGATGTCTTTTTAGTTGACTTGATGAGTTTTTCGGGCACATATTCGCCTTGTGCCACCCAAATCTCATCGCCTGCCTGAGCGGCATCGATTGCGGTTTGAAGATTACCTGCTGCGTTGGCCCACGATGTGCCATCGCCTGTGCCATCAGCCTTCACATAGTGAACTGCTGAAAAACCTACTGCCGGCACCGAACTAATTGCCAACACCGACAAAATGTTGAGTAACGTTTTTCTCATAACAATTTATGAATTATTAAAATAATAAATAAGCCCTGTATAATTGGTTATATCAAATGTATAAAAATCCGATTTTCGGCGACATCATCCCTCAAAAAAACCATCAATTCATACTCCAATATAATATTTTTCAAAATTCGTTAAAATACTCCAAATATGCAAGCATTTCCCCCACAATATTTCTCCAAAAAATTCACCCCCTCCTTCCTGTTTCACCTCCCAGTTGCTACGGTTCTGTGGAAAATTACTGGGAGATAGATTGTGCATTGTTGCCGAATCGTGAATGGAATCAAAAACAAAAACCTAAAAAACAGCATCAAATTTCTCAAAAACGATTTTGTATGGTAGGGACGCGATACTTCGCGTCCGCGTCAAATGGTTGATATTCAATATGGTGCCACAATTATGGGCGGACGTGAAATATCACGTCCCTACCAGGTTTGGTTTTTCGCCGAA
>SFEA01000041.1 GCA_004557385.1 Bacteroidales bacterium | reverse complement strand
AGGGCGCAGCCTGCGGAGAGGTGGCACCAATAATAATGTGCCTCGAAGTGGCACAACATTGTTCGACATCTTCGACGCCGAATGATAGTGAGGTATCCGTTCCCCGCAGGTTACGCTTCGCTCCACCAGCGGTTATGCATGGTTTGCCATCTACGATGGCTCCTCGTTGCGGTCGCTGGGCGTATTGCCATACACCCAAAAGCCTCTCGCAGAAACCGCGGAAAGGTGATTGACTCACACAGATTCATTGGATTTATAAGATTTTTCTGCGTAAATCAGCGATTTCTGCGAGAGATTATCTCTATAAGGAACAATCGCTGCCGACACACAACCGCGCGAGCGGTTGCAACTTCTATAACCTCGCGTTGACGACAAGCGTAGCGAAGTCGGCTACGTGGGGGAAGTCGATGAACCCCAAAGACATCAACCGTGGAGCGGTTGCAGATTCAGCAATAAAGGTAATTTGAGAGCGGGCAGGACGCGAATTTTCACCGCATCCATGTGTGCAAAAGTGTTATATCAGGCTTATTGCGTTACGGCAACTTTCTTCACGGTAGAGCCTACGCGGACGATATAGATTCCTGCAGCAAGTTCGGGCAGATTGTCAGCCGCACCGCTGTATACAACCGCGCCGTTGGAGCCAAACACCTCAACCTTGGCATCGCCTGCACCGTTAACCACAATCTTGCCGCCCACAACGCTGATGGTCACGCCACCATCAACTTCGATTTCCTCAATACCGTCAACTGTATATTCTTCGATAGTGAAGAAATTTCTCCATGGGTCGTATTGCTCATAAATGGTTTTAGTACCTGTTGGAACAAACAATTTGCCATATTGCATGATGCCGTCTGAAAATGGTTGTTCATCAAAAGAAAGTGTTTCGTCTGATGGGTCTTCCCACTCAACATACACTTCCAATTTATCATTGCAGGCAAATGCTTCATAACCAATATATCTTACAGATTTTGGAATGGTTATTTTAGTAATTCTGCTACATCCATTGAATGCATAATCGCAAATCAAAGTTGCCGAGTTTGGAATTGCCACCGAAGTAAGACTGCTGCAACCATTGAATGCCGAATAGCCAATCGAAGTCACCGAGTTGGGTATTGTCACCGAAGTAAGGCCGCTGCAGTCATAGTATTTGCAACTTGTTGTTCCCCAATTTGTTATGATTTAATCGATAGAAAAGTATTGACGCAAATTCTATCAAGGGCAAAAAAGATAAAGATTTAACGTTTTTAACTTATGAAAACGAAATGAAGATTGTAAATCATTCAAAATAGTCTATGAGATTTAAGTAAACCAACCTTTCGAATCTTAATTACGTCATCTTCTGATAAGTCCCCAATAAGCAATGATGAGTTTTTATGATGTTTTGAACTTTGACTTCTTACCTTTTCATTATTGAAATTTGCATAACAATAAGCACAGGCATGACAACAAGTGTTGTATGCCCCAATGTCAATGCTTTCTACACATCCACATTCTTCACGCTGGTTTTTATCCTTCTTTACATCAATATGATAACCACATATGTCTTCAATAAGATTTGGATCTATACAACAACCATGTTCCACCCCTTCTTCAGATAGATTGATACTTTCGGCACAACTTAAGACTTGAATACCATATTTGCGAGCAATGTTAACAAACTTTTCTGCGAGATACCGCATTTCTGATTGTGATGGTTCTTGTAAATTAATAATTTTTGTATTCGTTATGGTTTTCTTATATAAATCCACAAAACTGATAACACATTTTGTGGTCAAGCTTTCCAACCTTTTAGCCAACTCCTCATAATATTTGACATGGTAGGCAACGGTAATCTTATCAGTAATCAAGATTGGATCATAGCGCCATATAATCCTATTGCTACCTATTTGCTGTGACAATTTACTAAATGTCTCTAAAATTGTTGTTTTAAAAGGGACATTTTTTTCAATCTGTTTATCATAGGGATTTATTGTAAATTGAAAATAGTAATTGTACTCTTTCAGTTCATCTAATCGCATGAGCATATTATAAGGATTCTTTGTCCAAAACACAATACAATCCACCACATCAGGAGTAATCTTGATTCGACTTACTTGATGTGCATTCATCGGATTTCGTACATCTACATATCCCTCATGTATTCGATTAAAAAACCAATCACTATAAAAAGCAGGAATGTCTGTTCGTCTAGAAACTGATAGTATCATGGTTGTTGCTTTTTAATTGTTTTAATAATAAGTTGAATGCTCCCACATGTAGAAAATGGATTGAAAGATTGAGCTTCTTGGATAATTGGGGTAAAACCAATATTATCCCTAAGTTTTAATACCGTACTCAAACTGGAATTGATTGGGAACTGCAAAATGTCTACGTTGGAAAAGGAATGTATAATTCTGATTTGATGATTTTAGCAATTTTGCTATTTTTTCCATACACGCATATCCCGTACCAGCGTTATAAAGCAGCATCACATCGTTGATAATGACAGCAGTAAAACGACCTTCCTGGATTAAACTGACTAATTCTTTTATGAATACATCACAATCTTGAGGTCTGTATTTTACAAAATCTGAAAAGAAATAATTCAGAACAAGTATGTCACATCGTATATTATTGTCATTTACATACTCAATAAAATCGCTATTGTAGTATTGGATAACATGAGGCAGGTGGCTGAAATTATTAACATTGAATTGTTGTATTGGCTTCCAAACAGTATTCATGTCAAAGCCATAATAATAAAGATTCGAATTACGAAATACTGCTGCAGCACCATATAATTCCGTACTAGGACCGCAGCCTACTGAAGCAATATTGATTGGAAGTGTCAAATCAAACAAGTTCTTAACTCCCAAGAAAGCCCATGCCATCTCTGACACATATCTATAGCCATGCTTGAGGATGTAATTGTATGTTATCTTTTCGCAAGCATAATGATCATCCCTCGTGTGGATAGAATGGATATGGGTTAGGCAGTTATAGCAATTGTTTGTGCTACACCTTCTGCATTGCGACATTACGCAGTTGGAGCAGAAAGGAATAGTATTAAATTGCTGTGCACAATGTTTAATGAGACTATTAAATTCTTCCATATTTCAGTCCTCAATTTTTTGCCAAATATCAAAACCACCTCCCTTAAAAAAGTTCAACAAAGGATTACCCACTTCCCATCATTATCCTTGCCTTCACGCTTCAAAACACCAAGCTTCTGCAAAGTAGAAAGGTCACGTTCGATGGTGCGCTGGCTCACTGACAATATCTCCGACATTTGTTTGCCGGTGATTGTCGGAGACTCTTTGATGAGATTGAGGATTTTCTGCTGACGCTCAGTGAGTTTCGTCTCCGACACGTCTCCGTCATGGTCTCCGACATTCGTGGTGCCGGTGGAGGCAAAGATGATGGTTTGAAACTGGGTTGGGGTTGATTTGAATTTGGGCTTCAATTCGTCCCTGTACCCATCCAATGCCTTTGTTTCGTTGCAGATGCGTGTGAGTCCACTGCCTCTCTTTTCCATATAGTCAAGCTGAGCCATCACATTTGCAAGGATAGGATTACGCCTTTCGGAAGAAACATCTGCAATGTCTAAATCCTGAATCAGCATACCATTGTACATTCCTCCTGGGGATGTTACTGTGAGACGGTCTTCGTAGATGTCAAGATGCACTTCGCTGCCCATAACTGTATAGTCACGATGGATGAAATGGTTTACCATAGCTTCGAGAACTGCTCGCTCAGCATACTCAGGCTTGTTCTTTCGCCCATTGGGCAGTTTCTCCCAACCTTTCTTCGTATTGGATTTTACAAAGTTCATGGCTTCTCGAAGTAGCATGAGGACATTACCGGTGAACTCTGCATCATTGATAGCATCACCCTTTTCCTTTCCATCCCATCGTGTGCAGTATAGGCGAGATTGCCACAATGGACAGTCATCGGCAAACAATGCGCCTGCATTCGTAAGGTTCCCTGCACCTGTTGCCAGCCCAAACGATAATAGATACTTCTTGTCCCATTCTTGTTTAGTGCGGTCTTTGAAGGTGTTCGCTAATATCGTGAAAGCATTGTCTTCAACCTTATAATCCGTATGAAGGGAATCGTAAGTTTTATTAGAACCTTTCAGTACCAAACGCACCATTTGCTCTGCCGTGGCAGGAATACTCTCATCACCAACACGGACAAAGGCTATACGCTGACCATCCCCAACGTAGTAATATGGCGTGTAATACCCAGCATTGACTTGGAGCTGCAAAATGTGTAAACCACTACATCACGAGGAATCATTTCCACCTCTGGCAGAGGATCCATATAATCTCGAATCTTACTACTGATAGCTTCGCATACATGCTGTACATCATCAAGACCTTTGACTATACCATCATTATCTATGCCAAAGAAAAGAGAACCACCCATACCGTTGGCAAAAGCACTTACACTCTTCAACCAACTCTTAGGCTTCTTTTCTTCAAGCATCGCCTTGAAATCGCATGCGGTACATTCTGCTATCAGAGCCTTTAATTTCATTCTATAAAATATTCTCGTTTTATCCTACAAAGGTACACATTTTATTGAGAATGCGGCCTAAGATCATTGTTTTGTGCGTAATTTAAGTAATTTTATCTAAACCTACTCTCAACTGGCAATTGCATAGATAGCGGACGTTCTTATAATAGACAGATTTGTTTCTGAGTAAGGCAATCACCCTATCGGCGGCTTTGACGAGGTCACCTTAGGCATAGGTCAGAGGAAAACGAGGCTGTGCCACAATTGATTGGCACAGCCCCGTTAAGTTATTGTAATACAGGGCTTTTGCGCTAAACTTAGCCCATTGCGCCGAGTAATCGGGTTTATTTCACTTCCCACGTCTCGCCGTCGAGAATCATATCGCGAAGGCAAGAGTAGTTTTTGCGAGCCACCACGTCGGCAACCTGCTTTTCAACTTCGTCGTTGTAGGTGAGTGATTCAACGTCGCGAATCACGCCCACAGCCAACGGCAGGTCGTGGCCGTCCATCATTGCCAGTTGCTGATGCAGGAAGTTGCTTTGGCAACGGGCGTCGTGTGTGAGCACGTCGTCGATGGTGTATCCGTCCTCGCCGATGGTCACTGCCTTCAAGCCGAAGCCGTCCTGCACAAGGCCCTTATTCTTGTCCTTGCCGAAAATCATCTTTTCGCCATGCACAAGGTGGATTGTGCGGTCCTCGCGTGTTGCGCGGTCGGTGATGAAATTGTGAATGCCGTTGTTGAAAATCATGCAGTTTTGCAGAATCTCAACAATCGAGCAGCCCTTGTGGTTGGCAGCAGCCACCATCACTTCTTGCGAAATCTTTGGCTCGACGTCGATTGAGCGGGCAAAGAAAGTGCCACGAGCGCCAAACACCAGTTCGGCAGGCACGAAGGGGTCTTCGGTGGTGCCGTAAGGCGACGATTTGCTCACGAAGCCGCGGTCGCTGGTTGGCGAATATTGGCCCTTGGTCAAACCATAAATCTTGTTGTTGAGCAACAGCACGTTCAGGTCGACATTGCGGCGCACCTCGTGGATAAAGTGGTTGCCGCCGATAGCCAATCCGTCGCCGTCGCCGCAGATTTGCCAAACGGTCATCTTGGGGTTAGCCGTCTTGAAGCCGGTAGCCACAGCACCGCCACGTCCGTGAATGGTGTGGAAGCCGTAGGTGTTCATGTAGTAAGGCAAACGCGAACTACATCCGATGCCCGAAATCACTGCAGTGTTGTGAGGAGCCACGCCCACCTCAGCCATAGCCTTGTGGAGTGTAGCCAGAATAAAGTGGTCGCCGCAGCCTGGGCACCAGCGTACTGATTGGTCACTCTTATAGTCGGCTGCTGTATATTTCTTGTTTTCTTCCATGATTATTTGCCCTCCATAATTTTAGTTACACCTTCAACTATCTCGTGAACCAGGAACGGTTGACCCTGAGTCTTGTTGATGCGCTTAACAACGAGTCCGTCGACCTTGCTTTGCAGATAATCGGCAAACTGACCGGTGTTGAGTTCGGCAACAATCACGTTCTTATATTTACCAAGCACCTCGCCGGTGTTGGCAGGCAGCGGGCTGATGTAGCTGAACTGAGCCAAAGCCACCTTTTTGCCTGCGGCGTTCATCTCTTCAACAGCGGTGTAGAGGTGACCGAATGTGCCGCCCCAGCCCACCAGCAGAGTGTCGGCATCGGCATCGCCAAGCACTTCGAGAGCAGGAATGTGGTTTGCCACATTTTCCACCTTGCGTTTGCGAGCCATCACCATCTTTTCGTGGTTGAGAGGGTCGTTCGACAGTGCCGAAGTATTGTAGTCCTTTTCAAGGCCGCCCAAACGGTGCTGGAATCCTTCCTGACCGGGGATTGCCCAATAGCGCACATCCTCAGCGTTGCGCAAATATGGTTTCCAGCCTTCACGCATGTCTTCGCTGACGAAGTTTGGCTTGATGGCAGGGAAATCGTTTGCTTCAGGCACACGCCAAGCCGACGAGCCGTTGGCGATGAATGCATCGGTGAGCAGAATCACCGGAGTCATGTGCTCTACAGCAATGCGAGCAGCTTCGAATGCCATGTCGAAGCAGTGTGTTGGCGACGTAGGAGCAAGCACCACGATAGGCGATTCGCCGTTGCGGCCGTAGAGCGCTTGCAGAAGGTCGGTTTGCTCAGTCTTGGTAGGCAGACCGGTTGAAGGGCCGCCACGCATAACGTCGACAATCACCAATGGCAATTCAGCCATCACAGCCAAGCCAATGCCCTCGCTCTTGAGCGCAAGACCCGGACCCGAAGTAGATGTCACGGCAAGGTTGCCGGCAAACGCAGCACCGATAGCCGAGCAAACGCCGGCAATTTCGTCCTCCATCTGGCAAGCCTTCACGCCAAGGTCTTTACGCTTGGCAAGCTCATGCAAGATGTCGGTGGCTGGAGTGATAGGATAGCTGCCGAGGAACAATGGCAAGCCGCTCTTCTCCGATGCCAAAATCAAGCCCCAAGCGGTGGCTTTGTTGCCGTTGATGTCGGTGTAGATGCCCGGTTTAGCCTCATCGCTTTCGATGCGGTAGGTCGACACCGAAGCGTGTATGTTATGTCCGTAGTCGTAGCCGCCTTGCACCACTTTGGCGTTAGCCTCGTAGATTGCCGGCTTCTTGGCGAACTTGTTTTTGAGCATGTGCAATGCAGCCTCGAGCGGGCGGTCGAACAACCAGCACACCAAGCCGAGTGCAAACATGTTGCGGCACTTCAGCGCTGCTTTGTTGTCGAGTCCGCTATCGGCAAGCGCAGCCTTCACCATCGAGGTCATTGGCACCTCAACAATCTGAGCCCCAATCTTTGTAAGCCCGATTTCATCGTAAGGCTTGTCGGTGGTGTAAAGCGCCTTGTCGAGGTCCGACTGGCGGAACGAATCGATGTCGATGATAGCCACACCGCCATCTTTCAAGAATTTCACGTTTTGCTTCAATGCTGCAGCGTTCATCGACACGAGCACGTCGCACTTGTCGCCCGGAGTGTGCACACCGCGTCCGATGTTCACTTGAAATCCCGATACGCCATTAAGCGAGCCTTGTGGAGCACGCACCTCTGCAGGATAGTCGGGGAAGGTGGAAATCTGGTTGCCAATGCCAGCCGACACATTCGAGAAGATGTTGCCAGCCAACTGCATGCCATCGCCCGAGTCGCCCGAGAAACGCACCACTACCTTGTCAAGCACCTTGACATTTTGTTTTTCTAACATAAGATTTTTTTAAATAACGTTGTATTTCAGGTTTATTTGTAGTTTACTCTTTTTTGATAGGGCAAAGGTAATGAAAATTTATGCTTGCACGCCAACTATTTACGGAAAAATTTATTTAATTGACAAAAACTATTTGCATACTTCACAATCTCCAGGATATTTATGCAAATATCGCCCGCTTTTTCATAGCTTCAGTTTTATGTTTATCCGCTCAAGCACACCGGTTGCTGCAATCACCACCAGCGCAAATGCCAGACAATTCACTATACCCATTGCGCCGTGGGTCAACCAGTCGGGCAGCACCACTCCAGTGAGGCTACTCATGGCGTAGAACACGTATGGCATCAGATACACAGTGAGTGTGGCAGTGCCTGCCGGCTTAATCACTGCAAACCATCGGGTCCTGCCGGCTTGGGCGAGGCAATCGAGCAGCGTGTAGAGGCTCACTGCAATGGCAATCACATAGAACACCCACACCGGCGTGGCTTCAATCTTGCCCACTATCCAAAAACGGTGCATCACGGCAGCCAATGCAGCACACACTGCCGACACGGCAAATGCCATAGGCATCTTCCATTGCCACGGACGCTCGACCATGCGCACGCTCAGCACCGACAGCAACATGCCGCTCATCGACAGCACCACAAGCGAACCGTTGCCTATGTGCAATATGCTCAGCATGCCATTGTAGAAATTGTTTTCGCCCAGCCAAAGCAGCGGCATGCCGCCATAGCACTCGCGCAACGGCGTGCCAAGCAGGCTTATGAGCACAAACACGCCCCACACCACGCCCAGCCGCTTGGCATTGCCTCGACAGAACAGATAGGCAAAGGCGCATACCAGATAGGTCCAGCCTATCAACCCCAAGATGCTCGAATGTTGGCTGAACACGCCGCCTTGCTTGTTGCGGAACGTGACAACGAGAAACACCAGCACGCCTACGCCAATGCATCGCAGCGCAACAAACAACCATCGCTGCACATCGGTTTGTGGTTTGGGATAATGGTTCCACACGCACACGATGCCCACTGCCATCAGCAGCCAGTAAACGCCAATCGGATATAGCGAATCAGCCGCCACACGCGCCTCGGAGTTGCCAATGAAGCATCCCATCACAATCAGCCACAGCGTGCGCGTGAGTATGTGTCCCACAGTGCTCTCGGCAGAGCAACCTTTGGCGTAGCGGCGCTCGATGGCGTATGGTATCGACATGCCCACGGCAAACAGAAAGCACGGAAACACCACATCGGCAAGTCCCATAAAGTCCTCGCCGTAAGCAGCGTGCTCAAGCCAATGCGGAACATCGTGAATTTTCCAGAAATCGTTCACAAAAATCATGGTGAACATGGTGATGGCGCGCAGCATGTCGATGGCGAGGTTGCGCCTGCTGAATGCGTCGGTGGTGGAAGTTGTTGTCATGGTGCTTTGTTTTAGGTTACTATTGGTGTCGTTTTGCTAATCGTGAAAAAACATGCCTTGCCGGCACTACGGGGCACACTGCATGCCACGGCGAGCCCGCAAGGCAAATATATTGAGGGGCATCGGTTCAACCACGACGCCCCGTTAAGCTGTCACTTCAATGCGGCAAGCGCTTCTTTGATGCGAGCCACTGCCGTGCGAATGTTTTCGTCGCTGGTGGCATAGCTGAAACGCACATATCCCGGAGCGCAGAATGCCGAACCGGCTACGCCCGACACATGACCCACCTCAAGCAGGTACATTGCCAAGTCGAGGTCGTTTTCAATCACCTTATCGCCATATTTCTTGCCGAAATAAGCCGACACCTCGGGAAGCACATAGAATGCGCCTTCGGGTTTGCTGATTTTCAGACCCGGAATTTCGCTCATGAGCGAGATGATGAGGTCGCGGCGACGCTCAAATGCCTGACGCATCTGCTCAACGCAATCCTGCGGACCGGCAAATGCTGCCTCGGCTGCCTTCTGAGCAATCGACGAGCAGCCCGATGTGTATTGTCCCTGCAACTTGCTCACAGCCTTAGCCACCCACAGCGGACCTGCCATGAAGCCAATGCGCCAACCGGTCATGGCGTAAGCCTTCGACACGCCGTTGATGATGATGCAACGCTCGCGCACATCCTCGAACTGCGCAATCGAGTTGATTTCGCCTGTATAATTAATGTGCTCGTAGATTTCGTCGGCAAGAATCATCACCTTCGGGTGACGCGCCAGCACGTCGGCAAGAGCACGCAATTCGTCGCGGGTGTAAACGGCGCCGGTTGGGTTCGACGGCGAGCAAAGCATAATGAGCGACGTCTTTGGAGTGATGGCATCTTCAAGCTGCTTGGCAGTGATTTTGAAATCCTGCTCGTGCGAGGCAAACACCTCAACAGGCTTGCCCTCGGCAAGTTTCACCATCTCCACGTAGCTCACCCAAGCCGGAGTGGGAATAACCACCTCATCGCCCGGATTCACCAATGCCAGCACCACGTTGCACAACTCCTGCTTGGCACCGTTGCCCACCACAATCTGCTCGGGAGCAAAATCAAGGTTGTTTTCGTTTTTCAGTTTTGCGCAGATGGCTTTGCGCAGCGACAGATAGCCAGGCACCGGAGTGTAGAACGAGAAATTCTCGTCAACTGCCTTCTTTGCGGCTTCCTTGATGTGCTCGGGGGTGAAAAAATCAGGCTCGCCAACCGACATGTTAATTACGTCGACGCCCTGCGCCTTCAATTCCTGACTCTTTTGCGACATGGCAAGTGTTGCCGATACTGCCAATGCCTTAATTCTTTGTGATACTTCGTTCATGTTGGTATTTTGTATTTTGGTTTTATCCGCATTATTGGCAAAGACGCCGTGTGCGCTTCGCCACAAAACAGCCACGCAAGCCATAAGCCCGAAACAAGAGCCAATGGCTCGGCATCTATGATGCAAATATACTGCAACAAACTGAAATAAGCAATCAAACACCGCGGGAAAAATTCTCCACCTCCAGCATATCACCCGCGCCGCATCGCCATTGCCCGGCATTCAACAAAGGGCACGATACCCTCCCGCAGAAGCAGGCAATTGGCTCACTCAAATTGTACAGAACCTATTTGCGCAATCTGGAAAAAATGCCATTGATTTGAGAGGCAACAGATTCAACAACAATGTTCGCTTGGGCGCAATGCTCAACCTCACTATGCTTAGCGCCGATGGCAATCATCGCTATCAGTTCAAGAACATTTTCAACCAGTTGGGCAACAACCGTTACACTTGGCGCGAGGGCGTGAGCGCCCAGTCGAACAATGAGCGCAGCGCCGAGTACTACTATCGCAGCCGCTCCACCTATATCGGGCAATTCACAGGCAAGCACACTTTTGAGCGCGACAACCTCGACTGGAGCGCAGGCTGGACTTGCTTCGACCCGCAAAACGAAAAGTATTAATTGGCATAGATTTTAGTTTGTTTATATTTTAACCATTGGGGCGCATCGAAATGACGGTGCGCCTCTATTTTTATAGGATTGCTCTCATTATATAGGATTGTTCTCAATTAAGCGCAAATCGTTCGATTCTGCGTCGGTAACCCCTAAAATTTTCGAGTTACCGATAAAGAATCGCCATATTTCATGAAAATTCGCTCCTGATGCGGGCAAAAGAAATGGTTTTTTTATTCCGCAAACAAATCATCAAGCACCACTTCGCTATTTACCGTTCCGCTATACATATTTCTTTTTATTCCGTAAGTGGTTACAAATGTCTGATGTATTGCTTTACGCGTTTTGGTCGCCGAACGGAAAACCTCTGCACGCTCTCTAAGACGCTCATCATATTGTTTGGTGATTTCAAACTCGCTCTGCGAGAACTTCATTTCACACAGATTTATGGTTTGGTCTCGTCGGTCAATAAGCAAGTCAATCTGCGCCCCGTCTCCTTTCCAACCACATATATCACTTTGCACGCCGCTAATGCCTAATTTACGTTTAATCTGTCGGATATGGTGTAGGCACAACTGTTCAAACGAATATCCACTCCAGGCTCTGCGAGATGGAGAGTCAATCATATTTTGCCAATGATTCTCATCCTGACCACGGTAACCTTTCACGTATCGAAGGTGGAACAGTGTGAACAAGTCGGTTAATTGAAATATTGTTCCTCGTTCTGTCTTGCCAAATGCGGTATATTGACGAATAAAGTCGCAATCACATAGGTTGCGTAGCGCTTTGGTCAAGGCTCCGCCATCCTCAATTTTGGCAGTCGCCATAATTTCAGCACGAGTCAATCCTAATGCTTTGTTCGCCAATGTTTCGATAATCTGTTTGTGCAATATGGCTTCGTTGAAAAGCGAGCGAAACAGGAAGTCATATTCACGCGAAAGCGGTGCGTTCTGCACAAAGAAAAGATTATCTACATTTTGTGTCAGACTTTTATCTCGTTCAAGCATCTGAAGGTAAAGAGGAGTTCCGCCAAGTATCATATAACATTCGGCAATCTGATAGCGATTCCAATTTATTCCTCGTGAAATAAGATATTGCTCTGTCTCATAGAGCGTAAACGGAGCAAGATAGATGCTTCGAGTGGTTCTATTGTACAATCCTCCTTTATCGGAAAGCACATTTTCACGCATCCACGTAGTTGCACTGCCGCAGACAATTAGCTTTAAGCGATTGTTTGTAGCACCCCAAGAGTTCCAAAAGTATTCAAATGCTTTAATGAACCGGCTCTTTTGCGTATCCATCCAAGGCAACTCATCAAGGAATACAACTATAGGGCTATCTCCATCAATCGATTCAAGATATTCACGCAACTGAGCAAACGCATCAAACCAATCCTTTGCAGCTTTCCATTTACGGCCGGAATAGTGTTCCAACTGGCGGGTAAATTCTCGAAGTTGCTCCTTCTTCGTTCCCTGATAAATACCAGTAGAGTAGAAACTGAAAGTGTCATTAAAGTATTGTCTTACCAAATAGGTCTTGCCAATACGTCGTCTGCCATAAATAGCAATTAGTTCCGACGACTTTGATTCGATACGCTGGCGCAAAATCTCCTGCTCAACCTTTCTGCCGATGATAACATCACTCATATTACTATCACTTAAGTTTACGCAAATATAAGCAAAATCGTCCGATTCTGCGTCGGTAACCCCTAAAAATTTCGAGTTACCGATAAAGAATCGCCATATTTCATGAAATTTCGCTCATCAGGAACACCTTTTCTTTTGCCGCAACTCTCAGTATCGGCAGATTATTTATGTCCGGCGGAAAGCGTTGCAGTGAAATCGCCTGGCAGTGATGTTTATTAAGAATATTTAATGTGGGCAAAAGAAATGTTTTTTATTACTTTGCAAAACTATTACGAAACTACCCATTTTGCAAATGCAAAGAATTGAATTGAACAATATGCTGCCGGCGGTGTTTGCCGGACGTGCCGACACGGGCAGCGAGGTGTGGCTGCGCAACCTGACGCTTGAGCGCGGCAAAAAATATTTGATTTCGGCGGAGAGCGGCACCGGCAAGTCGTCGCTGTGCAGCTACATCTATGGTTTCCGCACCGACTATTCGGGCGTACTCAGCTTCGACGGCACCGATGTGCGCAGCCTCGACGTGGCTCGGTGGTGCGAAGTGCGATGCCGTCATTTGGCTTATCTGCCGCAGGAGTTGCGTCTGTTCCCCGAACTTACCGCAATGGAGAATGTTTTGCTAAAGAACGACATCACCGGCTTCAAGTCGATGCGCGACATCGTGCAGCTATTTGAAATGCTGGGCATCGCCGACAAGCAAAACAGCCTGGTGGACAAAATGTCGATTGGTCAGCAGCAGCGTGTGGCAATAATTCGCACGCTTTGCCAGCCCTACGACTTTATCATGCTCGACGAGCCTGTGAGCCACCTCGACAACGCCAACAACGCCATTGTGGCGAGCCTGATTGCCGACGAGGCTGAGCGTCAGGGCGCGGGCGTGATTGCCACCTCGGTGGGAAATAATGTGATGATTAACGTAGACAAGGAGTTGAAATTATGAAAGGATTGATGTGGAAATTGCTTCGCCGACACGTGAGCGCGGCGCAATTAGGCGGTTTTGCCGTAGCTAACCTCATCGGGCTCACCATCGTGATTTTGGCTGTACAGTTCTATGGCGACGTGCGCCCGATTTTCAACGACGATGAGAGTTTCATTAAGCGCGACTATCTGGTGATTACGCGCAAAGTGACTGGCATGGGCGCACTGATGGGCTCCGGTTCGGAGTTCTCGGGCGATGCCATTGCCGACCTCGAGCGGCAGGATTGGGTGACCAAAGTGGGCAAATTTCAAACTTCGGAATACAGCATCAACGCCACTGTGGGGCTGGGCAACAGCGGTCGCAGCATGAGCACACAGTTCTTCTTCGAGTCGATTCCTGACGAATTTATCGACGTGAATTCTTCCGACTGGCGTTTCAATCCTCAGCGCCCCGAGGTGCCTGTGATAGTGTCGAAGGACTATTTGAGCCTATATAACTTCGGTTTTGCCGCCGCACAAGGCATGCCCAAACTCAGCGAAGGCATGATGTCGATGATTCCGCTGCAGTTCACCCTCACCGGCAACGGCATAAGCGACGTGCTGCCAGGCCGCATTGTGGGCTTTTCGAGCCGCCTCAACACCATTCTTGTGCCCGAAGAATTCATGCAATGGAGCAACCGTCGCTACGGCAACGGCGGCACTTCGGCACCAAGCCGCCTGATTGTGGAAGTGAACACTCCGGGCGACGTGCGCATTGCCGACTATATGGATGCTAAGGGCTACGAAGTGGGCGGCGACAAGATGAACAGCGGCAAAGCTAACTATTTCCTCTCGGTGGTTATTGGCATCGTCATCGCTGTGGGCGTGCTCATAAGCCTGCTTTCTTTCTTTGTGCTGATGCTTAGCATATATCTGCTGCTGCAAAAAAACACCAAGAAGCTGCAAGACCTGCTCATGCTGGGCTATCACCCGCGCCAAGTGGCTGCGCCATACATCCGCATGGTGGTGGCAATCAACGGCGTGGTGCTGGTGGCAAGCATAGTGCTGATGGTGGTGGCACGCTCGTTCTACATGGGCATGCTGCATGCATTCGGCGTGAACGGCAGTTCGCTGGCAGCGGCAATTGTGGTGGCTGTTGCAATAATGGGCTGCATCACTGCCGGCAACGTGATTGCAATCCGAAGCAAAATCAACCAGCTTTGGCGGCAAACCGACTAATTTAATAAAAATCATTAAAATTGAATATTTCTTCATTGCACCATAAAATAACGGCAGTTCGCTGGCGGCTGCAATTGTGGTGGCTGTTGCAATAATGGGCTGCATCACTGCCGGCAACGTGATTGCCATCCGAAGCAAGATTAACCAACTTTGGCGACAAACCGACTAACCTGCCATACGATTTTTAATAAAAATCATTAAAAATAAATGAAAACACATTGTCACACAAAATAATTGTATAAATTTGTCTTTATAAACTTTCGACATAAAAATATCAAAATTGAAGTTATGAAAACAATTAAAGCATTACTTACAATTGTGGTTATTGCAACGATGGCTGCCGCCTGCAACAAGCCCGGCAAAGGCGCAATAGCCGACAGCGACGGCGCTAACGGTAGCGACATCAGCAACTACGAAATCTACGAAGAATTTAAGACCGCCTCTGCCAACTATTTGTGCGAGGGCGACACCACTTTCGGCAAAGACGTGAAGGTGTACACCACAGCCTCGATTTCGGTGCAATGGCCACGCCGCTTTGGCGATGCCGACGTGAAGGCGCTGCAGGACACCATCATCGCTCACACATTTGCCACTCCTAAAGCCACTATCGACAGCTGCATTGTCGACTTCATCTCAAAGCCGGTGGGCTACGGCGAATCGGCGCTGCGCCGTGTCGACCAGACACCTGTAGCATCCGACAACGTGCGCGTGCTCAGCACCAACATTTCGGTGAAGTCGGTGGGTTTCTGCGAGAAATATGTGGTGTTTAAGGTTGAACACGACCAATACACCGGCGGCGCTCACCCCAACTATTTTGCCAGCTATGTGAACTACGACCTCAAGAACAAGCGCGTGCTCACCTATGCCAACATCTTCCGTCCGGGTAGCGACGATGCCCTGTTGCCAATCTTGCAAGACGCTCTCTTGCAAAACTACTATGCCGAGTCAATGGACGAAGTGGCACAAAAATCAGGTATCTTTGTCAGCGACTTGTTCGTGAGCCACGAGGTGTATCTCACCGGCGAAGAAATCGTGTTCTTCTATAACCCTTACGACATTGGTCCGTGGGCCATTGGCACGGTTGAAATACCCGTGCCGGTGTCGGCGCTCGCCGATTGCCTGTCGGACTACGGCAAAGCCCTCTACGACTTTGAATAAGCCATCACAAGCCTCTCACGATATCACCGCCGCCGAGCATGCCTTTCTGTGCTGTTCGGCGGTCGTTCTTTCAAACAAAATCACTATCTTTGCATTACTATTACATAACGAAACAGTTTTTTGAATATGGACAAATTAATATTGAACATAGAAAACCTCGACGGCATTCGCCAAACAGCCAAGCAGTTCATCGACGCCATGGGCGACTACAGCGTGTTTGCATTCTATGGCGAGATGGGTGCCGGCAAAACCACGTTCATCAATGCCATCTGCGCCGAATTGGGCGTCGACGACGTCACCAATTCGCCTTCGTTCTCTATTGTGAACGAATATCGCAGCGAAACCACTGCCGAACTCATCTATCACTTCGATTTCTACCGACTCGAAGACGAGCGCGAGGCCGAAGACATTGGCGTTGACGACTACTTTGAGAGCGGTGCCGTGTGCCTGATTGAATGGCCCGAACGCATCGACAACCTGCTGCCCGACCACACCGTGCGTGTCGACATCGTTGCCAACGACGACAACTCGCGCACCATCACCCTCACCTTCCCCGACTGACGCCTTATGCCGCGATATATTCTTGTGCGCGAAACAGCCTCAACCAACACCTACATTGCCCGAATGGCGGCGATGCTGCCTTCCGGCACCGTCATTCACACGCCCAGTCAAACCGCAGGGCGCGGGCAACGCGGCAACTCGTGGGAGTCGGAGCCTGGCATGAACATCGCATTCTCCATGCTGCTGAAAAATCCGGCTGTGGCACCTTCAAGCCAATTCTACATCAGCGAAGCGGCTTCGCTGGCTGTGGTTGACTGCCTGAACAACATCCACCCGGGATTCTCGCTGAAGTGGCCAAACGACATCTACTACGGCGACAGCAAAGTGGCTGGAATGCTCATCGAGCACACCCTAACCTCGAAAGCCATCAGCCAAACCATAATAGGCATAGGCATCAACATCAACCAAACCAACTTTCGCAGCGATGCGCCTAACCCAATCAGCCTCAAGCAAATAACTGGCAACAGCCACGACACCGACGCTCTGCTGCACGATGTGTGCAACCGCCTCGAGGAATTGTGCCGATTTGAAAGCTACACCGAAGCCGACTACCAAGCCTTGCACCAACGCTACCTCAGCAACCTATATCGAGGCGACGGGCTCATGCACACCTTTGCGCTGCCCGACGGCACACGCTTCGAAGCCGCCATTGCCAACGTGAAGCCTACCGGAACACTCTGCCTGCTCACCGACGACGAGCAGATGCTTGAATTTGCATTCAAAGAAGTGGCGTTTATAATCTGACATCTATTCATCAATCACAAAAAAGAACTAAATAATGAATATTGTGGTTTATTGCTCGTCGCGCGAAGGACTCGGCGACGACTACGAGAAAATGGCACAAGCCGTGGGCAACTGGATAGGCAGCCACCACCATACGCTGGTGTATGGCGGAGTGAACGCCGGACTGATGCACACCGTGGCACAAGCCACCGCCGACGCCGGAGGCAATGTGATTGGCATTGTGCCCGAGATGTTTGCCCATCGCGCCGACGCCGTTTGCACCGAGGTGATTGCCTGCCACAACCTCTCCGACCGCAAGGACCTGATGATTGAAAAAGGCGACGCCTACATCTGCCTTCCGGGTGGAATTGGCACCATCGACGAGTGGATTTCTACACTTTCTCACCTAATTGTTGCGGGAATTGAAAATAAAAAGCCTATATTTGTAGTTAACTATATGGGAATGTACGACAATCTTGTGGCTCAACTGCGCGAATGTGCACACTCGCCATTCGCCCGAGGCAAGAACATCGACTGCTCCCACATAGCAAGCGACACTAATAACCTGATTGAAAAACTTAACAATTTTATATCTAAACTATTATGAAAAGCCCTTTGTACACAATGACAGGTGACCACGGCCGCACTTCGCTGGTTGGTGGCACACGCGTGAGCAAATGCGACCCACGCATCGAAGCTTATGGCACCGTCGACGAACTCAACTCGCAGATTGCAATGCTTGCCGTTGGTTGTAAAGAACCTTACCCCGACATCTACGACCTGCTGTTGATGATTCAAAACAAGCTCTTCAACATCGGCGCATACCTTGCCACCGAAAACGCCAAGGCTGCCCTCGGCATCGAGGACGAAGATGTTGAAGCCATCGAACGTATCATCGACATCATCTACGAGAAAGTGCCTAAGTTCACCCGCTTTGTGTTGCCGGGCGGCACCAAGCTCAGCGCACAAGCCGACATCTGCCGCACCGTGGCTCGCCGCGCCGAACGCCGCATCGTTTCGCTCGCCGACAACGCCCCGGTTAACCCCGAAGTGCTGCGTTTCATCAACCGCATCAGCGACCTCTTCTTCGTGCTCAGCCGTTACAACAACATCATGACCGGCACCGAAGAACTCTTCTGGGAAAAATAATCTTCCTCAAGCTCCGTCAGCAATTCATCGCGAAGGTGCATCAACCCAATTGATGCGCCTTCGTGCTTTTTCACGCCGCCATATCCTTTCGCCGCACAGGCATCCCATCCTCTCGTAGAAATCGCTGATACCGCAGATGTGGACGATTGGCGTGTGTAGGGGCGTATGGCAATACGCGCCCTTAAGCCTCTCGCAGAAACCGCGGAAATCGCAGAAAGGTGATAGGCTCACACAGATTAAGCAGATTGATAGGATTATCGGCACAGATCTGCGAAATCAGCGAGAGACAATCCCTGTCACCCGCTGTGAAAGGACTCTCGCGGAAATCGCTGATACCGCAGAAGCAGGTACGTCCGGACAGGACGCGAATCACCCATCGCCACAACATCACAATCGATTGGTAACCAGCGCCATTAACCGCGTGAGCGGTTACAGTTTGTGTAACCTCATGTTGACGGCGAGCAAAGCGATGCCGGCTACATGGGGAAAGCACGATGAAACCCAAAGGCATCAACCGTGGAGCGGTTGCAGATTCAGTAATTTCCACCGCAAAAGAAAAGCCCCGGAGGAATCTCCGAGGCAATGCGTTATGGGATTCTTTGCGAGCAAAGCGGCAAGCCGATAAGTTAGTCCGTCAGGATTGAGACCGAGGCTCAACGGCAATGCCGCCAAAGCCCGACTGCGGTGCCGGAACGCCCTAATCAATTATTTTCGAACAATTCCTTAATAGCTTTTTTAGATTTAATTCTCCAATATTCCTTAGAAAGATTAAGGGCTGAAGAAAGTGGTATATCTGCGACGTAAAAAGAATCGTTATTCATTGTGATAATAACGCACTCTTTCTCGAGGTCTATTACTTCTCCAGTTGCATCGTCCACCAAAGTAGATTCTGCACTTATAAAAGCAACATCGTACAAATCGATCGTTACTTCTTCACCGTCTAAAACATTTGTAAATGTAAAAGGTAATTTAATCATATTATGTAGGTATTTATAATTCAACGTTGATTGAGGTAATTAGTCCCAGTCGTTTAGTTCGTCAACAATTTCATCTATATCTTCTTCGTCGAACACGTCGGGTTCCCCGGTGTTCTGGTAATGGTCGTAGTCAACCC
>SFEA01000040.1 GCA_004557385.1 Bacteroidales bacterium | reverse complement strand
CGTATGCCGAACGGCACGTACGGTGGTGTGGGAGGTCGGTAAATGTGAAAGTAGGAGGTAAATGCCTTTTATGAATAACATTTACCTCCTACCCAATTCCTGCCTCTTTCATATTCATCCCGTACGCCGCCGTCCTGTAAATGATGTAATAACTTGGTGACATAATTACAGGGGCTACTATTAAGCATCCTAATGTAACCAAGTCTGGCGGGATGGCAACAGCCCCGTGGCGGGCAGTTTAATTGCCTTGTTCTTTTTGGAGTATGGCTTTCAGGCGAGCCACCACCTCGGGGTGCTGTGTGGCAAGGTTCACCTTTTCGCCGCGGTCGTTCTTGAGGTTATATAGTTGGTCGACGTCGCTGTTGCCCAGTTCGATGTTGGTGAGGTTGTCGAAGGTTCTGCCATTGCATGCTGGAATGTATTTCCATTCGCCGTCGCTCACCGATATGGCGTTAGCCTTTTCGATGATGTATTTGCGGCCTTTTTTGTTTTTGCCCAGCAGGGTGGGCAGCGCGTTTCGGCTGTCGGGGGCAGCTCCTTCTTCGATGTTGCCGTCAATCAGGTGTGCCATCGAGGCGAAAAAGTCGATTTGCGACACCAACGCGTCCGACACGCCGGGCTTCACCTTGACATGCCATGCCACGATGAGCGGCACGCGGGTGCCTGCCTCGAAGATGCTGTATTTGCCGCCTCGGAAATCGCCCCACGGGCGGTGATTGCCCAGCAATTCCACGGCGCGGTCGGCATATCCGTCGTCAACCACTGGTCCGTTGTCGCTGGTGAGAATAATTAGCGTATTTTCAGCCAACCCGTTTTCTTCCAAGGCATCGAGTATTTTGCCCACGGTCCAGTCGAATTGCAGCAGGGCATCGCCACGGTATCCCATACCGCTTTTGCCTACAAAGCGCGGGTGAGGGTAGCGTGGCACGTGCACATCGTTGGTGCCTACGTAGAGGAAAAACGGTTTGTCCTTGTGCCCCTTGATGAATTGCACAGCCTTGCAGGTGATGCTGTCGGCAATGTTTTCGTCCTCCCACAAGGCGCGTTTTCCGCCTTTCATATAGCCGATGCGCGATATGCCGTTCACGATGGCTTGGTCGTGTCCGTGATTAGGGCTCGGCTTGAGTTTGGTGAGCATTTCGGGGTGGTCTTTGCCCAGAGGCTCGCCGGGGAACGGGGTGGTGTAGCTCACTTCGATGGGGTCGTTAGGGTCGGCGTTCACCACATGCTCGTTTTCCACCCACACGCAAGGCACGCGGTCGCCGGTGGCAGCCATCAGGTAGGAATATTCGAAGCCGATGTCCGACGGTCCGGGCGTGATGTGTCCGTTCCAATCTTGTTCGCCTGTCTTGTCAGCCATTCCGAGGTGCCATTTGCCTATGGCGCCGGTGCTGTAGCCGCGTTGCTTGAACATATCGGCAACGGTGTATTGCTCGGGACGAATCACCATGCCGGCATTTCCGGCAGCGATGCCGGTGTCGTTGCGTCGCCACGAATAGTGCCCGGTGAACAGGGCGTAGCGCGACGGCGTGCTGGTGGCTGCCACCGAATGGGCATCGGTGAACCGTAGCCCTTGAGCCGCAAGTCGTTCCACGTTGGGTGTGTGTATGGTTTTCTCGCCGTAGCAGCTGAGGTCGCCGTAGCCGATGTCGTCGGCAACAAGGAAAATCACGTTAGGCCGCGAGTCGTCTTTTTGCTTCGATGCCGAATTGGCTGTGAGGGCAGTTGCGCCCAAGCCTAAAAATATCCATTGAAAAGGTTTCATAGAAGGGTGGTGGGGAGCTTGTGAATTATGGTTTAATAAGGTTTTGATGAAAAAACGGTGTCCGCAGGCTTGCGACGGCGCTGCGGACACTGTTTATGTGGGAATTAATTACATGGGCATGATTGTGAGCGAGAAGGTGTGCTGTTGCCCTGCAGGAATGAGATACTTTTGTTCGGGACGAGCACCCCAGCTGTCGTAGCCACCTACGCCGGCATGCTTGGCGTCGATGCACACTTCAACGAATGGGCGTGGTGCGATGTCGTTGATGTGGGTTTGACGGCGCATGAGTTGCTTTTGTGCGGCATCGTTGTGCGAGGCAATCTCTTCGGGCGAGAAGTTGCTCCACTGACGCGGACGGTTGGTGTTGTTTTCGCAGTCGTAGTCTTCAACCGAGTTGCGCAGAGCGTTGAACTCGAATGGCGTGCTGCTCATCACCTTCAGTCCGCCCGACTTGGCACCGCCCACAGCGAGCCAGCGGGTGTCGGTGTGGTGTCCACATTCCTGTGGGCGAACGTAGTCGTATTTCATGTCGTCGGCAAGAGCCGAATAGATGCCCAAGAGGGTGCCGTTGTTGCGGTCGGCGTAGTTTTCTTCAGGGCCGCGACCATAATACTGCACATGGTTGAGCGAAGCCGGAACGCGGAATCGCAAGCCAATGCGAGGCACGTTAGCTTTGGCAGCATCGCCTTGGGTTACAGCAGCAAAATCGCCGTCGACGGTGATTGCGCCCGATGGCATGATGGTGTATTTCACTGTCATGGTGTTTTTGGTGGGCAGTGCGTATTTCACTTCAACCACGGCGTTTTTGCCTTGCATCGAAGCCGAAGCCTCAGCCACCTTGAAGTTGGTGCTTGCTTCTTTCCAAACTTGCAGGCGGTATGGCATTTGGTTGCCATAGTCGTTGTCGGTTGGGCCGCGCCAGAAGTTTGGTTGCAATCCAAAGCCTTCGTAGAAGTATTCTTTGCCAGCCACCTTATAAGATGTAACCATGCCTTTGGCTTTGTCGAACACGAACGAAACGCGGCTCGACTTCACCACCACTTGGTTGCCTTGGTTGTCGACGGCAAGAGCCGGACCGGCAGCCTTGACGGCAGGCGCAGCAGCCGTGGCTGTTACAGCAAATTGGTCGTGAGCAGCTTCGTGACCGGCAGGTACGAGGGCAGTTGCATTGTTGGTGGTTGCGCTGAAGCTGATAAGATATTCCTTGCCGGGCTTAGTGGCTTTCAGAGGAACGGTGATTTCAGCCTCGCTTTGCGGAGCAATGTTCATCACGCGCTTGCCGCTGCTCACCACCTTGCCGTCTTCAAGCAGCTTCCAGTTGATGGTGTAGCCTTCAAGCGAGGTGAAGTAGAAGCGGTTTTTCACTTTGAAAATGCCCTTTGCAGCGTCGACCGCCTCGAAAGCGATGTCGCTGTAGGCATATTTCACTTCAGCCATGGCAGGGTGTGGGTCGCGGTCGGGGTTCACGATGCCGTTGCACAGGAAGTTGGCATCCGACGGGCGATTCTTGCCGTAGTCTCCGCCGTAGGTGAAATAGTGCACGCCGTTTTCGTCCACGGCGTCGAAGCCTTGGTCAACCCAGTCCCAGATGAAACCGCCTTGCAGATTGGTGTAGGCATATATTTCGCGCCACTGGTCCCAAAGGCTGCCGGTGGAGTTGCCCATTGCGTGGGCGTATTCCGACGGGCAAACAGGGCGGTCGCTGCCTTTTTCGCCCATCTGGTGGAACCAACTTGCGCCTGGATATTGCGGCACAATCATGTCGGTGTTCCACTCCATTTCGGCGCGCTCGTAGCACACAGGGCGGTTCATGAAGGTCTTTTCGTATCGCTTGAGAAGTAGGTAGCACTCATAGAAGTTATAGCCGTTGCCAGCTTCGTTGCCCAGCGACCAGATGGTGACGCAAGGGTGATTTTTGTCGCGCATGAACATGTCGTTCACGCGTTCGAGGTGTTGTTGCAGCCAGTCGGGGTTGTTGCCCAGGGTTTGACCTTTGGCAAGGTTGTAATACATGCCGTGGCTTTCGATGTTAGCCTCGTCGTAGACGTAGAGGCCGTATTCGTCGCAGAGTTCGTAGAAACGGCGGTCCTGCGGATAGTGACACAGGCGCACGGCGTTGATGTTGTGGCGCTTCATCAACTCAAAGTCGCGGCGCATGAGTTCTTCAGGCACATAGTGTCCGGTAGCAGGGTTATGCTCGTGTATGTTCACGCCTTTGAGTTTGATGGGCTGACCGTTGATGAGCAGCGCATTGATGGGGCGGCCGTTTGGCGAACATTCGTCGAGGGTCTTTATTTCGATTCGGCGGAAGCCCACGTTTTGCGGCACAAATTCCACCGCCTTGCCTTCGCGGCTGACGCTCATCACCAGTTTGTAGAGGTTTGGCGCCTCGCTCGACCAGGTTTTCACTTCAGGCAGGTTGGCGTCGAAGTGTGCTGTGGCTTTTGCACCGGCACCCACAGAGAGGGCAGCGTCGCCACTGCGCACCACACGTCCGGCAGCGTCGAGCAGCTGATAAGCCACGCCCACCTTCTGCGCCTTAGCCTCGGAGTTCTTCACGTCGATGGCAAGGTTTAAGATGCCGTTGGTGTAGGTGTCGTCGAGGGTGGAAATCACGCGATAGTCGGCGATGCTCACCTTAGGCTGCGAGTAGACATACACGTCGCGCTCGATGCCGCTGATGCGCCAAAAGTCCTGACATTCGAGGTACGACCCCACGCTGTAGCGATGTATCTTTATGGCGATGCTGTTTTCGCCGGCCTTCACATACGGGTTGATGAGAAATTCGGCATCCACCTTCGAGTCGCTGCTGTAGCCCACTTCCTTGCCGTTGACATAGACGTAAACGCCCGACTTGGCACCAGCAAGATGCAGATAAATGTCGCGGCTGAGCCACTCCTGCGGGATGTTCACCGTGCGGCGATACACGCCCACCGGGTTTTCCTCGGGCATGCGCGGCGGCTGCGGGTTCACCGTTGCAAAATCAAACTTGTGGTTGGTGTAGATGGCGTCGCCAAAGCCCTGCAATTCCCAGTTGCCCGGCACCTTGATGTCGCGCCACGAACTGGTGTCCACGTTGCTGTCGGTGAGTCCGGCAGGCAGGTCTTTTTCGTAACCTACATAATAGAATTTCCACACGCCGTTGAGCAGCTGATAATATTCGCTGTCGGCATATTTCCCGCTAATGGCGCCATCGCGCGTGCCGAAGGTCATGAACGACGAGCGCACTGCTTCGCGGTTCACCGACGTCACGTTGAGGTCGTGATGATAAGGCTTGGTTTGTGCCACAAGCACGTTGCCAAACAGGGCAAGCGCCGCGGTAGCACATAGAGCTTTTAGTTTCATATATAGTTAGTCTTAAAAAGGTTAGTATATTCTTTATCTTTCGTGAAATGCCGCCTTAAGGCAATTATGATACAATATTACGGAAAATCTGCCGATTATCCAAATCCGCACATAAAAAACGAAGGAGCCTCTCGCAGAAAGGTAAATGTGTAGGGCATACCGCATACGCCCGGCTCTCTCGCAGAAAGTGCAGGAATAAGGTGATTGACTCACACCGATTAGGCAGATTAATTTGATTTACACTTCGGCTATAATGCTTTAATTGCCTTGGCACCTGAGCGTGCAGTCTCGCCGCGGTTAGCTATTGGTGGCTGCAACAACCTATCTTTTTAAATACACATTTCCGTGGCAAGAGAAAAAGTCACCTCGAGATGCCCCAACATTAGGTTTATTTATCATTGCAAAAATGTTTTTCGGGAATTTTAGCTGATAATGCGGCAAAGGGTTAGGGTGGAGGAGGGTTATTGTTGCTCGAGCTTCAGCAGCGCCTGCTTGATGTCGATGCCGGCAGCGTAGCCGGTGAGCGAACCGTCGGAGCCTATCACGCGGTGGCAGGGCACAAACATCGACAGAGGGTTGCTGCCCACAGCATTGCCCACTGCTTGCGCCGACACCCGCCTGCCGCTCTCGGCAGCTATGGCTTGCGCTATGGCGCCGTAGGTGGTGGTTTCGCCGTAAGCTATGCGCTGCAGGTGCTGCCAAACCGCCGTTTGCCAAGGCGTGCCTATCAGGCGCAGTTTGGGCAGCCACGACGGGCGTTTGCCGGCGAAATACGCATCGAGCCAGCAGATGGCAGCGTCAATTGCGGCGGTGCGTTGCCAACAAACGGCACGGTTGCGCAAGGTGCTTGCGTAATGCTTCTGCCCGACGAACCATGCGCCAATCAGATGCTCGCCCTCGGCGGCAAGCACCATCTCGCCCATCGGCGTGGCATGGTGCCAGCACTGGCAGGCTTCGGTTGTGATGTTGGTAACGGCTGTCATGTGAAAACTATGCTAATCATTAATAAATCGTTAGTCCGGGGCAAAATATTGCACAGCAATCGAAAAATAATCATAGAATTAAAATTGACGCACCACGTTGCCCAATTGCCGATATTTGCACAATTTTCACTAACTTTGCGCAAGAGTTGGGCATATAGCCGCTGCAAAAATTCTCTTGAATATGACACGCGAAACGGCAAGATTTGTGATACTGATTCTGCTCGGGGTTAATGCAATAGCAGCCCTGTGGCGATATGGTGGACTCGGGCGCGAGGAGGTGCCCGTGCACGACACTGTGCCCGCTGCCGAGCAACCCAAGAAACCCACCGACAAGGTGTGGAAAGCCGAGCCGCCAAGCAATAAGCCCGACGAACTCATAGCCATCGACAAACAGGCGTTTTATAAAACTTTCACCGAAGGCGACAGTGGCATAAATGCTTATTATTGTGCACGCCATGTGAAGCTTCAGTGGCCTGTGGCGGTAAACGGCGAGCGTAGGCTGAACACGTTGCACCGAGCCATCATCGACGCACTGTTTGGCGAGCACACCGACAACATATACATAGCCATCGACAACGTGATTATGCAGCCGAAGTTCCCCGAAGGGGTGAACAGCGACTATGTTGAAACCGTAAAGTCATTGCCGAGCAATGTACCCACGGGGCACGCCTTTCGCTCGCGCCATGTGCTGCAAGTTTACCTCACTTCCGACCGCCTTGTTGAGTTTCAGCTGCGCATCCATCAATGCGCTGGTGCTGCTACGGAAACCGATGTGCGTAAATATTTAGTTTACGACCGCCTGAAGGGCAATGTGCTCACACTCGACGACATCGTAGGCGACCAAAAAGCGCTGTTGCGTGCGCTCAATAGGCGAATCGACCAGCTCAACCGCCGAGGAATGTGCCTCAAGCAGGCGTCGCGCATTCCGAGTTTCCGCCTCGAGCCTGAAGGCATTCACTTTGTGTTTCCGCGCTACGAGGTGGGGTATGCCGCCGACGGCGAAGTGACCGTGAAACTGCCTTACAACAGCATCACGCCACTGCTGACGCCCGAAATGAAGGACATTGTGATAAACAATGCCAACTACTCACGCCCTAAAAAACATTAGTGACAATGCTCAACAAAGACGAATTTACGAATCTCAAAGAATTTCTCGATAGCGAAGCTCGACGAATAAACACCACCGATTTCATTGCCAACGACCCTGTGCAGTTTCCGCGTCGGTTCGACCGCTTGCAGGACATTGAATTGGTGTCGATATTGTGCGCAACCATCGCGTGGGGCAACCGCAAAATGATTTGCAATAACTGCCAAAAGATGCTCACCATCATGGAGAATCAGCCCTACAACTATGTTATGGACCAGGCTTTTGAGGATTTGCCCGACATCAACATCCACCGCACGTTTTTTGCTAAAAACATGCGCTATATGCTGCGTGGATTTCACCGTATTTTCAAGCAATACGGCTCGTTGCACCAGTTGGCGCTGCACCACCATGTGGGCGACAGCGAAGCCCCGGCGTGGAAGCTGACTGAACTGATGCAAAACGAGTTTGCCCAAGCCAATCAGGGCGCAACCGACTCGCGCTGCCTGCCCTCGGCACTGCGCACCACGGCGCTGAAGCGCATCAATATGGCGCTGCGATGGCTCGTGCGCAACGACGGCGTCGTGGACCTTGGCGTGTGGAGTGCCATCAAGCCCAGCCAGCTATACATACCGCTCGACGTGCATGTGGGCGACACGGCGCGTGCTTTGGGCATGATTGAGCGTCGCGCCAACGACCGCCGCACGGTGGTTGAGCTAACCGAGATTCTGCGCCAAATGCGCCCCGCCGACCCGGTGATTTACGACTATGCACTTTTTGGCATAGGCATCGGCGACAAGTATCTGCATCCCGCCGTGGAATAAGTGAATGCCATTGGCCGCTCATCTTCCATGATTTTTTGTGATTTTTTGTCGGAATACGTTCAAAAAAATGTGCGTATAATAGGCAAATTCCACAGGAATTTAGTAAGTTTGTAGTTAATTATCAAAAATAGTGGCACACGGGCTGGTGCAACTAACAATAGCAAACTAAAACAGTCAATTCGATGGAAAAATACAATCTTACTCCCAAAGAAGAGGAGGATATGGTGAATGGAGCATACAAGGTGCTTCGCGACGGGTATCTGGCAAGCAACCACCGCAAAAAAGTGGACATCATCGACCGTGCATTTCGCTTTGCTTGCGAGGCGCACAAGGGTGTTCGCCGCCGCAGTGGTGAACCGTATATCATGCATCCCATCGAGGTGGCGCGCATCGTGAGCCAGGAAATCGGACTTGGGTCCACGTCGATTTGCTCGGCTCTGCTACACGATGTGGTTGAGGACACCGAATACACTGTTGAAGACATCGAGGCGCAGTTTGGCAAGAAGATTGCCGAAATAGTGTCGGGGTTGACAAAGATTTCGGGCGGCATCTTTGGCGACAAAGCATCGGCACAAGCCGAGAACTTCCGCAAACTGCTGCTGACCATGAGCAGCGACATCCGCGTGGTGCTCATCAAGATGGCTGACCGCCTGCACAACATGCGCACCTTGGGCTCGATGCTGCCCAGCAAGCAATATAAGATTGCCGGCGAAACGCTATACATCTATGCGCCGTTGGCTCATCGCCTTGGCTTGTTTGCCATTAAGACTGAACTCGAAGACCTCAGCTTCAAATACGAGCATCCCGACATTTATAAAAACATCCGACAGAAGATTCTCGACACCGAGCAGCAGCGCAACGACCTCTTTGAGCGCTTCTCAAAGCCAATCAAAGAGAAACTCGACAAGATGGGACTGCACTACGAGATGAAAGCCCGTGTGAAAAGCGTCTACTCGATATGGAACAAGATGGAAACCAAGCGGGTGCCGTTTGAGGAGGTTTACGACCTATATGCGGCTCGAATAGTGTTTGAGTGCCCTAACGAAGCCGACGAGAAACGCATCTGCTGGAACATCTACAGCGAAATCACCGACCTATATCGCTTGCACCCCGACCGCACCCGCGACTGGATTAGCACCCCAAAGGCAAATGGCTATCGCGCCCTGCACCTCACGGTGATGGGTCCCGACGGCAACTGGGTGGAGGTGCAAATTCGCAGCCAACGCATGGACGAAATGGCTGAGCGCGGATTTGCTGCCCACTGGAAATATAAAATCGGCGAGGGCGAGGAGGAAAACGAACTTGCCATCTGGCTGCAAACCATCGAGGACATCCTTAAGAATCCCGAACCAAACGCCATAGATTTTCTCGACACCATCAAGCTCAATCTGTTTGCCTCGGAAATTGTGGTGTTCACTCCAAAGGGCGAGCTAATCACATTGCCCAATGGCGCTTCGGTGCTCGATTTGGCTTACAACCTGCACAGCGAGCTGGGCAACCACTGCATTGCCGGCAAGGTGAACCACAAGCTGGTGCCGCTGTCGCACAAGTTGGCGAGTGGCGACCAGGCCGAGGTGCTCACCTCGAACTCGCAGCAGCCGCAACCCGAATGGGAATCGTTTTTGGTCACCGCCAAGGGTAAGCAACGCTTGCATGCCGCTTTGCGACGCGACCACCGCCATGTGGCTGAAGAAGGCGAAGCATTGTTGCGCAAATTCTTGCAAGAAAACAATCTGGAGTTTAACAACGAAACCATCACCAAGATTGTGGGCAACATGGGGCTGCGCAACGGCGACGAACTGTGCTTCATGATTGGCAACAACGAGATAGCCCTTTCCGACCAGCTGCTCAAGCACGCCCGCAAGTCGAAGAACAACGGCTTGCTGTCGAAGATTTTCCGCATTGGCTCGAAGCAGAAAGATGAGCCTGAGGTGATTAAGTTCGAAGGCAAAATCGACCCGAAAATCGTGTATAACCTCACCAGCGTGAACGGCGTGCGAAACTATACGCTTGCCGATTGCTGCCATCCCATTCCCGGCGACGACGTGGTGGGATTTGTGAACCAAAACAACATAGTGGAGGTGCACAAACTCACTTGCCCCAACATGATGCGCCTCAAGAGCAGTTTCGGCGGACGCCTGTTGCAAACCAAGTGGGAAGACCATTCAGCCAAATTCCTTGCCTCGATTGAGGTGACAGGCATCGACCGCATGGGCATTTTGCAAGAAATTGCTTATTTGATTTCCACCACACTGTCAATCAATCTGCGCCGCCTGAACATTGCCGCCAACGACGGCGTGTTTAAGTGCGAGCTCGATGTGCTGGTGGGCGACACCAAGGTGGTGGACAATCTTTGCAAACGCATGCGCCAGGTGCAGGGCGTGAAGAATGCCGTCAGACTTAACAAGTGAACACATTAACAGCTCTTGGAAATGGATTTCTTTAAGAAAATAAAGCGTACCACACTCCTGCAAGTACTTTTGCTTGTGGGTGCAATAACCATCGTGGCATTATGCTTGCCTCACGACGATAAGTTTCACTACTCCTATCAGGTAGATAAGCCGTGGGAATATTCTCTGCTCACTGCGCCGTTCGATATTCCCATCGAACTCGACACTGCCACTGCCACTCATCGCCGCGACAGTGTGATTCGCAGTTTTGTGAACGTATACAAAATCAACAAAGCGGTGTCGGCATCGCAGCTGAAGATGCTGGCGCAATATCTGCAAAATGCCAAGGCTTCGAGCAGCGAACGCTTGTTTTATGTGCGCATCCTCAATCAGGTTTACGACCGTGGCATTGTGGACAATAACACCTACGAGCGCATTTGCAATGGCAGCTTGCCGTATGTGCGCCACGAAGCCGACAACCACACCATCGAAAACATTCCCACCGGCGATTTCCTGTCGGTGCGTGCAGCGTATGAGCATCTCGATTCGCTGGCTGCCGAGCAGAATCTGCGTGAAAAGTTTGCATCGTTGCATTTGAATGCCTTCCTTCAGCCAAACGTGGTGGTCGACTCGGTACGCTCGATGGATATGCTGCGTGTGCGATTGCAAAAAGAACTTGCCCCTGTGGGTATCATTCAGAAAGGCGAACGCATCATCGACCGCGGCAGCGTGGTCACTCCGCAAGTGGTGTCGGCGCTCAACTATATGAAGCAGGAATACGAAGCCAATGCCATGGGCAAGCAGGAATCGAACTATTACATTCTAAGCCGAGTGTGCATCATCACCATACTCATGCTTATGCTCTACATCTACCTTGGCGTGCTTCGCTCGCAAGTGTTCTACGACATGCGCAAGCTCACGTTTGTGATGTCGCTGCTCACTTGCTTCACGGCGCTTTTCTTCCTGGGCATCAGCGTCGACCCTGTTAAGACGGCTTACATTATGCCGTTTGCGCTTGTGCCGATTGTGATGACCACGTTCTTCGACTCTAATCTGGCGATTGTGGTGCATTGCGTTGAAGTGATGCTGGCTTCGATTGTTTCGTCATATTCCACCGACCTTGTGCTCATGCAGTTTGCCATAGGCATCATCTCGGTTGCCACTATCCAAGAGATGTCGCGCCGTTCGCAGCTGGCTCGCACCGCCGGGATGGTGTTTGTGTGCTACAGCATCATCTACATTGCTTTCTTTGTGATGGAGAAGGGCACTATCAACGGCATCAGCAAATATGTGTTCTTCTACTTTGTGATTAATGCCATCTTGCTGTCGTTCAGCAATTTGCTCATATATATGCTCGAAAAGCTGTTTGGATTCACTTCATCGCTCACGCTGGTTGAGCTCACCGACCTCAATCAGCCGCTTCTGCGCCAGTTGTCCGACCTTTGTCCGGGCACATTCCAGCACAGCATGCAAGTGGCTAACCTGGGCGCCGAGGCTGCCCACTTGATTGGCGCCAACGTGCAGCTGGTGCGTGTGGGAGCCATTTATCACGACATTGGCAAGACCAAGAGCCCGAACTTTTTCACCGAGAATCAGCGCGGCGTGAATCCGCACAGCCTGCTCACGCCCGAGCAAAGTGCGTCGATTGTAATTCGTCACGTGACCGACGGTCTCGAACTTGCCGACAAAGCCAAGTTGCCGCAGGCAATCAAGGACTTTATTGTGCAGCATCACGGTCACGGATTGGCTCGATATTTCTACACTCAGGCGTGCAATCAGCACCCCGACGAAACCATCGACCCCGAACCGTTCACCTATCCCGGTCCGAATCCGCAGACGCGCGAAGTGGCTATTGTGATGATGGCTGACGCCACCGAGGCTGCTTCGAAGAGCCTCACCGACCACAGCCGTGAAGCCATCACTAACTTGGTGAACAAAATCATCGATAGCCAGATTGCCAACGGTTTGCTAAAAGATGCGCCCATCAGTTTCCGCGACGTTGAGGTGATTAAGCGCACGTTCATCGACCGTCTGGGCACATTCTATCACATGCGAGTGAAATACCCCGACCAGATTAAGCGTAAGCCCGCCGAGCCGGAATCTGCCGACACCAAGCCATCGGACATCGCCGACGCCAAGCCGGTTGATGCGGCAGCCGAGGCAAAAAACGGCGGCGAGGACAAAGCTTAAAATGAGTTGTTTTTCTTAATTAATTATAAATTTTCTATACCCGATTTCAGCAGAATGTTCACTGTAATTATAAGCTCAGGTGTAACTCTCTCCGCTCACCAATTTGTTGTGCTGCTCATCGTGGGATTGATAGCGCTTGCGCTCACGCTCGTGTTGCTGTTCAAACCTCGATATCCTGCCGCCGTTCCAGCCTATGCGTCGCTGCTGGCGTTGCATGCAAGCACATATATCTATCTCACTACCAGCACTTTGGTGTTTTGGGGATGCGCCACTTTGTTGGTTGCATTGTTGCACATGCTGTTGCCCAAAGGCGAGCCGGCAGCGTCGCGAGCCTCAAACCTGTATGTAGGGCTTGGCGCCTTGGCTGGTTTGGCTGTGGGCATTGCCGTGAGCGCCCGAATTGTGATTTTGGGCGTGATTCTTGGCACTTTTCTTGGGCTGTTTGCCTACTCGCGAACGCCAAAAGGCAGTTGGCTGAAATTTCCTACTTTCACTTTTATTCAGTACTTTTGTGCAAAGGGTTTGCCGGCAATAGTGGCTGTGGCAATCATTGGCATTGCCATCGAAGGCTTTTTGGTTCGGTAGCCAGCCGATTGCCCCTTGAGGAGCAAGCCGCATTAACGAAAAAGGTTTTTGAATATAATGAGAATGAGATATTTTTTATTCACTATAATTGCAACATTTTTGGTGGCGCTCTCTTTGCCATCGGTGGCACAGAAGTTCGAAATAAAGGCAGTGAATTTCGACAGCATACGCGTCGAAACTCAAAACCCGTCGTCGAAATACTTCTTCCCGAAGCTGATTAAAGGTTTTCAGAGCAACGACACCACCATGACCTTCGACCAATATCGTCATTTCTATTACGGATATGTTTTTCAGGAGGATTATAATCCGTTTCGCGAGTCGCCGTTTTCCGACATGATTGAGTCGCTCTATTACAAGAAGGAATTCACCCGTGCCGAGTGCGACACTATTGAAAAATATGCCGAGCTATCGCTCAACGACAACATCTTCGACCTCCAGCAAATGGAGTTCTACATTTTCGCGCTCAAGCAGAAAAAGAAATATGCTCGTGCAGCCATTCGTCAATATCGCCTCAACCACATCATTGCCGCCATCTTGTCGAGCGGCAACGGCACTGCCGAAAATCCTTGGGTGGTGACATCGGCAACTCACGAATATTACATTCTCAACAAGCTTGGTTATGTGGCGGTGGAGCATAAATCGATGCCCAACAACATCGACTTCATTGCTGTGAAGAAGAAAAACGATAAATCGCCCGAAGGTTTCTACTTCGATGCATCGAAAATCATGGAGGTGGCTGACGTGAAATTTGTGGAATGAAGCCCCCATGCGATGGCTCATTGCTCACGCCTTTACATCCATTCGGCACATTGCCAATGCAAAACCCCAATTTCTCAACAAAACAATGAATATCGACGACATTCGCAACATACGCATTGAGGATTTCGACTATCCTCTGCCCGACGAACGCATTGCCAAGCATCCTTTGCCCGACCGCGACCGCTGCAAGCTGCTGCTTTATGCCGGTGGCAACATCTCCACGCATCAGTTCTGCGACGTGCCGGCTCTGCTGCCCGAGAACAGCATGCTCATCTACAACAACACTAAGGTGATTAATGCCCGCCTGCGTTTTCGCAAAGCCGGCGGCGGTGCCACCATCGAGGTGTTTTGCCTCGAACCGGTTGCGCCTGTCGATTATGCCCAGATTTTCCAAACCACCCACACCTGCACTTGGCTGTGCCTTGTGGGCAACTCCAAGCGCTGGAAAAGCGGCGACCTCGAGCAGATTATCACTATAGATGGCGAGCAGGTTACGCTCAGCGCCACGCGTGGTGAACGCCGTGGCAATGCATTCCTCGTTACATTCACTTGGGACAGAAGCGATGTCACCTTTGCGTCGGTGCTCGAAGCGGTGGGCGAGATTCCCATTCCTCCGTATCTCAACCGCAGCACCGAACCCGGCGACAGCGCCGATTATCAGACCGTGTATTCGCACATCAAGGGCAGTGTGGCAGCACCGACAGCCGGGCTGCACTTCACCGAGGCTGTGCTTGCCGACTGCGACCGCCGCGGCATTGAGCGTCGCGAACTCACGTTGCACGTTGGCGCCGGCACGTTCCAACCGGTGAAGAGCGATACCATCGGCGGCCACGACATGCACACCGAGTTCATATCGGTGCCGAAGCAACTCATTGTTGACATTATCAACACCAACCGCCCGATTATTGCCGTGGGCACCACCAGCGTGCGCACGCTCGAGAGCCTCTACTACATCGGACTCACTTTGCTGCGAAACCCCGATGCCACCGAAAGCGACCTGTGCGTGGGGCAGTGGATGCCTTACACCGAGGGTAGCCCTGTTGCCACTCGCGATGCCTTGCAAGCCATTGTCGACTACCTCGACCGCCACGGCATTGACACCTACATAGGTTCTACGCAAATCATGATTGCACCGTCGTTTGAGTTCCACATCATAAGCGGCATTATCACCAATTTCCATCAACCGCAGTCTACGTTGCTGCTGCTGGTGTCGGCGTTTGTGGGCGGCGACCGTTGGCGCGACATCTATCGCTATGCCCTCGATGGTGGCTATCGTTTCCTCAGCTATGGCGATGGCTCGCTGCTGCTGCGATAAACTCGGAATTTAAATATCTTTACTCTAATAAATACAACCAAAAACAATGAAAAGAAATTTATTATTGTTTGTAGTAATTATGGCATGTGCCATCGGAGCATCGGCGCAAGGCCTCAAGAAAGTATACGACGAAACCATCAACACCAAGACTCAAATCTCTTCGGCGCTTGCCGATGCTGCCAGCCAAAATAAGTTTGTAATCTGCCAAGTGGGCGGCAACTGGTGCCCGTGGTGCCTGCGGTTTGCGCAGTTCATTGTCGACGATGCCGAGATTGTAAGCCTTATCGATAAGAATTTTGAGTATATCCACGTCAACTATTCGCGCAGCGACAAGAGCGAAGCCACCGCAGAAACAATGAAGCGCCTTGGCAGCCCGCAACGATTCGGGTTCCCGGTGTTTGTGGTGCTCGATGCCAAAGGCGAAGTGCTGCACATACAGGACAGCAGTTTCTTGGAAAGCGGAAATAGCTACGACCGCGAAAAGGTGTTGCGCTTCCTGCGATGCTGGACACCTCAGGCACTCGGCTTGAAATAAACTGAAATAGAGAACGATGGTATTAGAAGTCGAACGACAGCTGGCCGTCGTTCTTTTTTCGTGCCGAGGCATAGAAGCTCAGGGCTTGGTTGACGTAAACCGACATCACTTTTTGCTTCTCGATGTCGCGCCAGTTTTCTTCGGTGATGTTCACGGTGATTGAGCGATAGGCTTTGCTTAGCCGTCGCACCTGTTTGCTGTTGCCCAATCGCTTCACCCACTTCGACACTGTGCTGCCGCTAACGCCCAGCGTGAGCGAGATGCTGCGTATGGTTTCGCCGCGCTGATACATTTCCAGCGCTTGATGTCGCAACGAATTTGGTTTGGCTTTCATAGCTGAAAAAACTTTTAGGTTAATGTGGGGCTTTGCAAGCCTTGTTGCGCGGCATTGGCTCTGCCGGCGAGAGGTTTTTATGGAAAACAGCAACCGTGCAAGGCGCGTCAGCCATCGGCGGTTGCTGTTCAAAAAAAATAGTTTTTCGTTTTAGTAAATTGGCGTAACGGTTATTTCTTGTCGCACTTCTTAGCGCACTTTTTGTCGGCTTTGCATTTGTGCTTGCCGTCGCACTTCTTAGCGCATTTGCCGTCGGTTTTGCATTTGTGCTTGCCGTCGCACTTCTTGGCGCATTTGCCGTCGGCTTTGCATTTGTGCTTGCCATCGCACTTCTTGGCGCATTTGCCGTCGGCTTTGCATTTGTGCTTGCTGTCGCACTTCTTCTCGCACTTTGCAGCTGCCTTATCGCACTTCTTAGCGCATTTTGCTACAGCCTTGTCGCATTTTTTGGCTGCAACACATTCCTTCTTTTGTCCGCAACATGCACCCGTGGCTGATTGAGCTACACATACGCTTGAGCATAATGCAAACACGCATGCCAATACTAAAATTTTAATTTGTTTCATTTTTTTCGTTGTTTAGATATAAAAAAATTCTTGACTTGTTATTTGCGAGGCGAAATATTCGCCATATCACAAACGCAAAAATAACTATTTTCCTATGGTTCTACAAACAGTATGGCGGCTGAAATTGCAAAAAATTGTTATAATCGCAGCCCCAAAGCCTTCTTGGCTCACAAATTGACATCAGAAGCTTTTTTTTATCGAAAAAAACAGTAAATTTGCCATACAACAAACGCATATTTAGCAAACATAACTATAGGAAACAATGAAAAAATATCTTGTAATCATAGCCATGGCACTTGCATTGTGCCTTTCGGGCTGCGCTACCAAAGGTTCAGCCATCAGCGACCTGCGCAATCTGCGCAACGACATAGTTGACTACGGCTATCGCTACGATGTAGACGATTGGCGCAACGCTGCCTCACGCTACCAGAAAATCGACGAAAAACTCAAGAAATATGCCAACGACTACACCTACGACGAAAGCCGCGAGATAGGTCGATTGAAGGGCGAATGTGTGGCAGGCTTTGCCAAAGGCGTGAGCCAAAACGTGGGCGACAAAGTGGGCAATCTGCGAGGCTTCATCGAAGGCATTGTCGATGGGCTTGGCGATGCCTTCAAGAAAGACAAATAAGCTTTTTTCTTTTCATGCCTAACAATCGCAAGTCGATAGTTTTTGCACGGTTTTTCTTGGTGCTTTAGGCGTAAATATGGCGAGGTGTGCGAGTTACGGGATAGAAAATAATGTTAAAAATTGTAATTTTTTCAATTTTTGCTTTTGGCGTTGAGGGTGGCGGTTGGCACGAGCCATTGTGGGCGAGAGGTGCGTGAGTGCGTGTTTTGGGGCTGAAAACGAGCCGCCGAGGGGCAGCGTGGCAAATGTTACTAAACCTTTAACGGCTTTTGCAGAGAGCCAATCATTCTATATCTTTGCAATACAACAAAACTAAACGCATGACTTCAAAGCACAACATAGCACGATTGGTAATCATGGCAATAGCCGTGATTTTTGCTGTATCGGTGGCATCTGCACAGGAGCTTGTAAGCCGCAAGCACGGCACGGTGCTCGAGCAGATGCAGCAATCGCAGCTTTGTGTTGACGACTACGAGCAAATCAGTCAGTTGCTCGACTATGCTTCGCAGTTCAAGGGCACACGCTATCGCAGCGGCAGCTCAAGCCCTAAGGGTTTCGACTGCTCGGGTTTCACCAGTTTTGTGTTCAAGAAGTTCGGTTACGACCTCAACCGCTCGTCGAGTTCGCAGGTGAACAATGGCACTCCGGTGGCAAAAAACGAACTTCAGCCCGGCGACCTGGTGTTCTTCAACGGTCGCGCGGTGGGCAAGCGCGTGGGACATGTGGGCATTGTCACCGAAGTGAAGGACAATGGCACATTCGAGTTTATCCATTCGAGCAACAGCCGCGGCGTGGTGGTGAGCTCCAGCGAGGAGCCGTATTACAAGCGTCGTTATGTTGGAGCAAACCGCGTGATTGACTCGTCGACAAAGGAAAAGAAATAATACTCTTTCGGTATACTATAAAAATTGTTTTCATAAAAATTATAAAGATTGGCCTCGATGTGATTTCGAAGCCAATTTTGTTTTGTTCTGCGCTCGGGTTGCGCAATCGTTGCATAAAAGTCTGATTGTTACGTATTTGCCTGATACGCAAATAGCAAATGCTATGGTAGAAAGTTGGTGGCAACTATTTGACGACATAAGAATTGCATCAATCTTATGCATTCTTCTTCTTGTCAAACAACTTAGATAGAAAAGCAGCCAATCTTCTTGGTTTAGCAAAGGGGTTGGCTACTTTTTAGTTATAATTCCGAATCATAGTCATAAATAGTTATAAATAGTCGTATTTTAGTCATAATTTATGGATTATGACTTCAAAAACCATGTTCGACCTTTGGGATGAATCAATCCAATCTCTTTCATTTCAGAAAGGATATTGCCAATCATGCGTTCTTGCTGCTCTTGTGTCTTATTCTGTGGCAATACCTCTTTTAGATAATCAAAAATACCATCACGCTTTGCCCCTAGAGAACCCGCATTCTGCAAATATTGTATAATCATTTGTTGAATCTTTGCCTTATCAAGCCCCTTGTTTCGAGTGTATTCCGGTAATTGGCGAGTCTTTTTGGCAACATCAATTGAAATATGGTAATCTGTTATGTCTCCTTCTAACAATCCTTTTTCCATTAGAGAAACCACATTGTTCTCAGAAATACGATGTCCCTTTTGTACGGCATCCAATAAGATGCAATCCTCCAAGGTCAAAGAATTGTTCTCTTTCAGCAACTTGGTGTACGTTTCATTGATAGTATTACCATATATCTTCACACCGACTTCATTATTCAATGTATCTATTTCGTAATCAGGCATTGGAAAATGACGACGCCATTGTTCGTTAAACATCTTCTTGATTCCGCGGCTGACCGTGTCAATCATGTTGAAATTAACCATTGCACGACAAAGACACTCATTCCTAAAATGTCGCTGTGGCCCTTTTGTTGCCAATGCCTTTTGCAAAGTGCCGGGGATGAAGCTACCTCCGTTTTCATAATATAAATAACCTGGATTCTCTACGAAGTTGATTCGTTGCTGGAGTGTATAATCTTGGTGAGCAATGGCATTATGGAGTGCTTCACGAATCGTGTAGTCATCATATTGCTTCATTGTATCTGGGAATAATGTGCCTCCTGGTAATTCCCTCATTGTCAAATTACGTATTTTGCCTAAGATTTGATCCACAGTTAAAATGAATGGAGCTGTAAAGTGTTCGTAATCCACGACCTCTTGATGTTCATTACGCAAAGTCCATGTCACTTCAACTACAGCAGGACGAAGTTTAAACACTGGTACCGACCAAGCGTTTACTTCCTCAGCAGGAATGCGACTATGTACCTTCTTGAACATCACACGAGCCTTGGCTATTGCCAGTTCATCAAGGTCGGCCAGCGTGGCGTTTGAGACAATCTCTGCAGACCAATCCTTTGCTTCAAATATTGGTTCTTCAAGAATTGCGGAAAGCCTTTCTTGTGTCATTTCTACTAACGAATCTTCTACACGTTGCCATGCTTTTCTGTGAGCATACACAGGACGACGAGGCAAATGTTTAGGAATATGAATTACCCATACAACCTTTTGTGTGTCTTCCGTTATATATTCACTGATGTCTTAACCTTCTGAAGAAAGATTGGTACAATGCTCAACTAACTTCCAAACAGCAGATTGTGCATTCAGGTTAAACTTTGTAAGGTCTGTACCCATAATTTCCAAAGTCTTATCCCGCACTCCAATTACAAGATGGCCACCCTCCATATTTGCAATAGCTGACACATATGAGATGACATCGTTTTTCTCATCTCCTGCAAACGAGTTTTTCAAATTCTTCATCTCTTTCCATTCACAACAGGCGTTTTCTTGTGGAAATTCTCGAAGCAAGTATTGTTGAAGCTCTTTTGAAGTCATAGTCTTAGTGAAATAATCAATGTGTTGAACTTAGCGCAAAGATATTTATTTAATTGAGAACATAAGAATATTTGTTCAAGAAAATTTCACATCTCTGCAAATGTCACGGCATTGAAATGATAGGCTCGCAGAATGCAGTAATGTTTTTCAAGAGGCAAAGTAACGGGATAGTAAGATACTCTGTCATCGTTATACTAATTGGCTTTTTTGGCGACACTGCAGCATCTTAGTAGACATTGTTAAATTGCCAACAGACAACATTCTTTCCATATTTCGCATTCACATTCGTTTCTTGCGCAATCGTTGCGGCTAAGGCCGCGAAAATAGGCTGCCCCTCGGCATAACAAAATCAAAAACCTGCGGTGTTTGTTTTGTTCTGCGCTCGGGTTGCACTATCGTTGCGTCAAAAGGCCGCGAAAATAGGCTGCCCCTCGGCATAACAAAATCAAAAACCTACGGTGTTTGTTTTGTTCTGCGCTCGGGTTGCACTATCTTTGCACTATATTTTGCAAAAAACATGAGAATAGACATACTTACGGTGATGCCCGAGATGCTCGACTCGCCGCTTAACTGCTCGATACTGAAACGTGCTCAGGACAAAGGTCTTGTGGAGATTGTAGTGCACAATCTGCGCGACTATTCGCTGAACAAACATCGTAAAGTTGACGATTATCCCTTTGGCGGCGAGGCTGGAATGGTGATGCAAATCGAGCCGGTGGACCGATGCATCAGCGCATTGCAGCAACAACGCACCTACGACGACATTATTTTCACCACGCCCGACGGCGAGCAGTTTTCGCAACCAATTGCCAATCAGCTGTCGCTGGCTGAAAACCTGATGATACTGTGCGGACACTACAAGGGCATCGACTATCGCATACGCGAACATTTTGTGACGCGCGAATTGTCGATTGGCGACTATGTGCTCACCGGCGGCGAGATTCCGGCAGCGGTGATTGCCGACGCTGTGGTGCGCCTCATTCCCGGCGCCATTGGCGACGAGCAAAGTGCCTTGAGCGACTCGTTCCAGGACAATCTGCTGGCACCGCCTGTCTACACTCGTCCTGCCGAATACCGCGGCTGGCGCGTGCCCGACGTGCTGCTTTCGGGCAATCAGGCTAAAATCGACGAGTGGAAACACAACCAAAGCATTGAGCGCACCATGAGGCTGCGCCCCGACTTGCTCGCCGACGATTGAATGCACTTTTTTGTTTAACGAAAAAAATAGACGAATAATGAGCAAATTAGGCAATAACTGGAAAGGTCTGCGTCCAAAATGGGTGCCATCGTGGGTGAGCTTCACCTTCGTGGCGTTTGTAATTTTCATTGGCGTGATGATGTTTTACGGCGAATCGAGCTATGTGAAATCGAATCATTACACCTCGGAAATCAACAAGCTGAAGAAAGAAATTCAGCAGAACAGCGATTCTGCCCGTTACTATAGCGACAAGGTGAACGAGCTCAACACCGACAAGGAAAGCCTTGAGCGCATCGCCCGCGAAAAATACGGCATGAAGCGCCACAACGAGGACGTTTACACCACTGACATTCCATAACAAACAAGAAATCAATAATTTACAGAATGAAGAATATCAACAAACAACTCATTGTCAAGATACAGAATGTTTGCCTCGCCGTGGCAATGCTCATGCTGCTGGTGGCGGCAGCGTTCCCGTTGCTGGGCATCATGAAGGAAGAAATGATGCTGATGCGCTACGTTTATGCCGCCGGTGCTGCGCTTGCCTTTGTGGTGCGCGCCACGCAGGTGTATGAGGGCAAAAACTTCAGGGTGAAGCGCTTGCACGGGCTGGAGCGTATGTCGGCATTGCTCTATTGCGTGTCGGCATATCTGCTGTTTAACTACGGCAACGAGTGGGGCGGAACCGACTGGATTGCCTTTTTGCTTGCCGGCGCATTGGTGCAGATATATGCCTCGTATATGATTGGCCGCGAAGAGAAAAAAGACGCAGCCGCCAAGCCCGAATAAGCCTCACGCCGCCGACTGCCGATTGGCGGTGTAAATGCTGCGGCAATGGCGGGTTTCGTTGGCAAAATTCGGCAGATGCTGGCGCTTTCAGCCGCATTATCGCATAAAAAGAGCCATATTGGCTTGTTTGTTTAGCAAAAAACATTTAAAATGCCCATAATCAGACCAAGTTTTACTAACTTTGCACTTTGAATGTATGCTCGGTTGAAGGGCTGCGTCGCTAATTAGCCGACGTGATGGCAAGGCGGCAATGCTCGGCTCGGCACGTTCAAGCAAATTTTTTTTCACCCTACAAGAGAGAACAAACATTGAAAATGAAAAAGGTATATAGTTCAATTCTTTTAGTGGCATTGATGGCAATCGCCACAGTGGCACAACTTAGTGCACAAGGCATCACAAGCCCATATTCGAAATTTGGCTACGGCTTGCTGGGCGACGGCGCCACAGGCATTCAGCGCTCGATGGGCGGCGTGGGCTACGCTATGCAAAACGGCAGATTGGTGAACGCCATGAACCCTGCTTCGTATGCAGCCACCGACTCGCTCACATTCCTGTTCGACATGGGGCTCGACCTCTCGCAATCGTGGTCGCAAGACGGCGACGAACGAGGCAATGCCTTTGGTGGCGGCCTCGACTACATCACCATGCAGTTCCCTATCTCGAAGAACATGGGAGCAAGTGTGGGTGTGATTCCGTTCTCGGCTGTGGGATATAACTATGGCAAATCGATTGACAACGGTTCTGACCAACGCGTGGGCGATGGCGGCATCAACCAGTTGTATGTGGGCTACGGCATTCGTCCTATTGCCGGATTGTCGGTGGGTTTCAATGCTTCGTATGTGTTTGGTTCGACGGTAAACAGCACTTATGCCTTTTCGTCGGGCGCCGGTTCCACAACGCTGTTTGAACGTATTGTTCAGGTGCGCGACTGGGGCTTGCAATTCGGTGCTCAATACACCCATCGCTTCAATCGCAAGAACTATGCAACCATCGGTGCCGTGTATTCGCTGGGCAAATCGCTGCATGGCAACACTTGGGGAACATATTTCGACAGCCAGGATAAGAAATTGTCGTCAACCGACACCATCAGCATGGGTGGCAAATACGACATCCCTTCGACCTACGGCGTGGGTATTAGCTACACTCACAACAATCGCCTCACTGCCGAGCTTGATTTCACTTATCAGCCTTGGAAGAACGCCAAGTTCACCCCGCTGCCAAGCTTCGACACCGAAGGCACAAACCTCAACTTCAACAACCGTTGGAAGGTGGCAGCCGGCTTGTCGTATCAGCCAAACCCGCGTGGCGGCTACTTCAAGCGCACCACCTATCGCATGGGTGCTTACTACAACAACGATTATATGAACATCGCCGGTAACGGCGTGCGCGACTATGGCGCAAGCGTGGGTGTGAGCCTGCCGGTGCCCGGCGGCAAAACGCTGGTTAATATCGGTGTTGAATATAAGCACCGCACATCGTCGCCCACAGTGCTGGTTAAGGAAGATTACCTCAACATCACCCTCGGCGTGACCTTCAACGAAATGTGGTTCTGGCAAAACAAAATCCGATAATATTTTTCTTGTGGAAACGCACCCTGCTTGGTTTGGCATCGGAGCTAACAACCCAACGTGCAGCCACAGGGGCTAAGCGCCACAACGATTTGATATAATGAGATTTTCACGCTACATATTGCTTTCGCTATTCTTTGCCGGCCTTTTGCTGTCGTGCACAAAAAAGGATGAAAAGGTTGCGTCAAAGCCACTCGACCCCGACAAAGTGCCGATGATGGTGACTCACAGCGTGAAGACACTCATTAGCGATTCGGGCATAACGCAATATCGCATCACCACGCCGGTGTGGTATGTCTACGACGGCGGCAGCAATCCGCGTTGGCGATTCCCCGAAGGCGCCTATCTCGAGCAGTTCGACGACAAGTTTAAGGTGATTGCAACCGTGCGTTGCGACTCGGCAATGTACGACACTCAAAAACAGCTGTGGCGGCTCGACGGAAATGTGCGCATTCAAAACGTAAAGAAGGAGCTGATTCTCACCAACCAGCTCTTCTGGGACCAACGCTGGCAGGAGGTTCGCAGCGACTCGTTTGTGCACATCGAGCGCATCGACCGCGTGATTGAGGGCTACGGCTTCAAGTCGAACCAAGATCTCACACGCTACTCCATCAACCGCGTGATGGCAATTCTGCCAATCGACGAGGACCGCATGAAGAGCAGCCAGCAGCCCGCTCCAGCCCAAACCAATACTAAAACAGCAACAGCAACACTAACAACCCCATAACAAAATCTCTCACCACCAAGCAATGGAAATATCCAACAATATGCTCATACTCACCATCGTGTCGATGATTTTCTCGGCGTTCTTTTCCGGAATGGAAATTGCCTTTGTGTCGTCGAACAATGTGCGTGTTGAAATTGATGCCGCCAAGGGTGGCTTGATAAACAAGATTGTGAACCTGTTCTACCATAATAAGAATATGTTCATATCCACAATGCTCGTGGGCAATAACATCATGCTCGTAATCTACGGTATGGGCACCGCCATGCTCATGGAAGGGTGGCTAAACTCGTGGCTCGGCAACGATGCGCTGGTGTTGCTGGCGCAGACGCTCATAAGCACCGGCATTATCCTAATTGTGGGCGAGTTTTTGCCGAAAACCATTTTCCGCATCAACCCTAATGATTCGCTTCGCACCTTTGCTTTGCCTCTGCTGCTGTGCTACACCGTGCTTTATCCCATATCGTGGTTTTCGTCGGCGCTGTCGAACATGCTTATGCGCCTGTTTGGCATCAAGACCAGCGGAAAGCAACTGGGCGTAATCACCGTGGGCGAACTCGATGCCTATCTGCAGGAAACCATCGACACCCGTGAGGACGAGAATGCCACGGTGGAAAAGGAGGTGAAAATATTTCAGAACGCCCTCGAATTTTCCAACCTGCATCTGCGCGACTGCATGATTCCGCGCAACGAGATTGTGGCTATCGACATCGACAGCACCTCGCGTGAACGCCTGTCGCGAATGTTCACCGAAACCGGCTTGTCGAAGATTCTGGTTTATCGCGAGGACATTGACAATATTCTCGGATACATTCATGTGTGCGAGTTGTTTAAAAAAGATTCTGATTGGACCAAGAACATCAAGCCGGTGATGTTTGCACCCGAAACAATGCTCGCCAAGCAACTGATGCAGAACATGCTTAGCGCAAAAAAGAGTGTCACCATTGTGGTTGACGAGTTTGGCGGCACTGCTGGAATGCTCACTCTTGAAGACCTTGTGGAGGAAATCTTTGGCGAGATTGAGGACGAGCATGATCGCAAGCGCAAAAAGCTGGTGTCGCGCCGCATTTCCGACAACGTCTACGAGCTTTCGGGACGCCTCGAAATTGAAGCCATCAACGAAGCATATAACCTTGATATCCCGGAAAAAGACGACTATCAAACCCTTGCCGGATACTTGCTGTTTAACCTCGAAGAATTGCCCGACGAGGGCGAGACACTGCGTATCGACCGCTTTGTGATTACCGTGCTTAAAAAGACGGCTGCCAAGATTGAACTTGTGCGCCTTGAAGTGCTGCCTGAAGGTGCGGTTGCCGAGCAAGACTGAACAAACGCACGAAACATCGGGCGTTAGAACTTTTTCGCCACAAGAAAAAAATAATTATATTCGTTCTACACTCTATTATTATGGAATCCACCACCTATCTTATCCCACCCGAGAGCGACCCTATGGGTCGAGCCATTGCCGACTATCATAGCACGGGCAAAGCCAAACGCCTGATTGTGACATCAACAATGTTCGACGACGACGAGATGCCTGTGGAGGTGCTGTTTCGAGGCTTCGACAAGATGCCTGCTATCGAGCAGGAGGCGTTGCGCCTTGCATCGGGCAACATTCTCGATGTGGGTGCAGGCAGCGGATGCCATGCCCTTGCGCTTGAGCAAATGGGCAAGAAGGTGTGTGCCATCGACATCTCGCAGCTGTCGGTGGATGTGATGCGCCAACGTGGCGTGAAAGATGCGCGTGCTGTGAACTTGTTCGATGAGCGTCTGTGCGACCGCTTCGACACCATTTTGCTGCTTATGAACGGTGCCGGAATGATACAGCGAATGGAGAATATGCCCATGTTTTTCAGCCGCATGAGGCAGTTGCTTGCTCCGGGCGGAAAAATTTTGATGGACAGCAGTGACTTGATTTACATCTACGAAGACGAAGATGGCAGCGTGGATATCGACTTGGCTGGCGACTACTACGGGCAAGTGGATTTTGCCATGCGATATGGCAACATTCAAGGCGATAGCTTCGATTGGCTGTATATCGACTTCGGCACACTGAGCCTACACGCCGAGTTGAACGGCTTCACTTGCCGAATGGTGAAGGAGGGCGAGCATTACGACTATCTTGCCGAACTGCAGGTGGCAGAATAAGTCCGTGTGAGGCTATGTTATTTTTTCAGAAACTTCTTTAGCTCAGGCAATAGGGCAGTGCAGGTGCTGCGGCCTATTTCATACACATTCTTAATTTTTTGCGGGTCCATGTCGGTTCGGGCAATGGGCAGCGGTTGCTGTGGCGCAATCACGAAGGTGTTGCCCAAAGCCTCCTGTTGCTGCACAAAAGCGAGTTGGTTGTTATACATTGCGTGTCGCTGAGCCATGGCACGGGTGATGGCAGGGTAGCGGCGCATAAGCAGCCGGTAGGGCCACAGTGTGGCAGGTTGTTTGCGATAGGCGCGTTCGCGAGTGAGCACCACCACGTTTCGCTCGAAGCCAATGCTCTGGAAGTGCTTCAGCGGTATGGAGTCGCTGATGCCGCCATCAAGCATCACCATGCCGTCAACCTTCACAGGCTTCGTGACCAACGGCATCGATGCCGAGGCGCGCAGCCATTCCAGTTCGCTATGGGTCACGCGGTCCATGCGGTGATACACCGGGTTGCCGGTGAGGCAGTCGGTGCAAACCATGTGAAACTCCATCGGGTTGTTCTCAAAAGTGGGGATGTCGAATATGTCGAGCTCCAAAGGCAGCGTGTGGTAGGCAAATTCGGCACCCACAAGGTTGCCAGTGGTGAGCAGCGTGCGCCAGCCCATATAGCGAGGGTCGCGTCCGTAGCGCAGGTTGTAGCGCAGCACGCGTCCGGGCTGCCGGCTCTTGTAGTTGCAACCAAAACTCGACCCCGCCGACACGCCAATCAGCCCGTCGAAGTCAATGCCATTCTCCATCATCACGTCAATAACGCCCGCAGTGAACAGTCCGCGCATGGCGCCGCCTTCAAGCACAAGTCCTTGTTTCATGTTGTTTCTTCCCGTTTGGTTTTGCTGCAAAAATAGTGCAAACCGAGAGCAGAATCGCCAAGCATGGCTTGAGCGTTATGCCGAGGTGCAGCCTATTTTCGCAATACATTGCAAAGATAGTGATTTTCGCCTCTATTTTGCTGTGCTCCTACACGTTTGTTAAGCACTCTGCGCGAAAGCACAATGGCGTTTTGCACGATTTAACATTAAAACGGCATTTTTTGTTGTTTTTTTTCATATAAAGTTGTCGTTTACAAAATAATAGTATTACTTTTGCGGCAAAAATAGGAATAGTGGTTTCCGATAGTATTTGCGACAATGCACCACCGATGCTTCGGGTAGCCATTATGCGTTTTTTGATAACAATATGAATATTTAAATTATAAAGACTATGTATTGGACACTTGAATTAGCAACAAAGCTTGAAGATGCTCCTTGGCCTGCAACAAAAGATGAATTGATTGATTACGCAATGCGTTCGGGCGCACCTGCCGAAGTGATTGAAAATCTTCAGGAAATAGAGGATGAGGGCGAAGTATATGAAACCATAGAGGACATTTGGCCCGACTATCCAAGCAAAGACGACTTCTTCTTCGACGAAGAAGAATATTAAACTTTCTGATTATAAAGACAAAGCGCCGGCATTTGCTGGCGCTTTGTCTTTATGGTACGGAGATAGCCAGTCTCAGCTAAATAAATATAAATTTGAGGACGAAGAGCGCGGCAAGGATATACATGGAAACGGTCAGTTTCCTGAAATTCCGGCTAACCAGCTTCTGTGCCACATAAACAATCATGCCCAAGAGAATCCTATTTGAAATGGAATAGGAAAAGGGCATCATGATCACACAGATAGAAGCCGGTATTGATTCCGAGAAGTCATGAAAAGGAATCTTAACCATCGATTCTACCATCAGAAGGCCTACAATGACAAGAGCAGAAGCAGTGGCTGCAGACGGAATCGAGAGGAACAGCGGCGAGAAAAAGAGCGAGAACATGAAACAGCATCCCACAACAAATGCCGTCAGGCCAGAACGTCCGCCTTGCGCCACTCCGGCTGCATTTTCGGCGTACGTTGTCGTTGTAGACGCCCCTATCGAGGCACCTACTGTCGTGGCAATGGCATATGCTAAAAATGCCTCTTTTAGTCTGGGAATACTGCCATCATCCTTGATCATCTTCGCCTTTGTGCAAACACCTACAAGTGTTCCCATCGTATCAAACATATCAATAAAGAAGAAGGTAAAAACAATCACCAGCATATTCCATGTAAAGATGTTCTCAATCTGGAATTTACAGAAAAGCGGTTCGATGGATTCCGGTTGGGAAACGATGCCTCTAAACTCCGTCAATCCCATCGGAATTCCTATCAACATGGTAATGACAATACCTATCAGTATAGCACCCGGTACTTTCTTTGCATACATGAAGCCTGTAATGACTATATCTATGACAGCAAGTAAGGGAGAAACTTCTGTTATGTTGCCGAGTGCAGCATGCGTTGCGTCGTTATGAACAATAATGCCCGAACTGCTCAATCCCACAAAATGCAATAAAAAGACCTATACCTGCACCTATGGCATTTTTCAAACTTTGAGGCAACGCGTTGACAATGGCCTCACTTACATTGGTCAGGGTAAGGATGATAAAGATTATCCCTTCTATAAACACCGCCGTAAGGGCAAAATGCCATGAATAGCCCATTCCAAGGCATACGCTGTAAACAAAAAAAGCATTCAATCCCATTCCGGGAGCAATTCCAAAAGGGAGTTTTCCCAAGAAAGCCATAGCAAAACATCCTAAAATGGATGCCAACGCTGTTGAAGTAAACACAGCGCCTTCCGGCTTTCCGTCTCCCGTCAGAAGAGAAGCGAGAGCAGGAATTGCGTTCACTAAAGAGTATTGATGACAGTTTCCTTAAATTTGTTATTACAGAAGATGCTGTCAGGCGCTATCAGGATGACAATGGCTTTGTATTTATGAATATCCTTGAATTCTTGCTGGATGAAAATAGTCTACAGATATAATCTCTAATCGGCAGGAGGGATACATTAAAACCCTACATGAATGGCCTGTCCGATAAGGCGGAAGCCGCAGGTACTTATGTAAAATGTCTCACTCCCATTCCTAAAATGCGGTGAGTGTGAGCGGGTGAAGGGATAACTATCTGATATCGCCAATGACGTGAAGGAAAATAGCTGGCAAATCCGAAGCCGTGGATTCCACATATGAAACAATCCACTTGAGTAGGAGATATACACATACGATTATAGTTTACCTCCTACTCAATTCATATGGGGTTACTTTATCCTTTGGCAAATGCCGTTTTGAGATAGTAAACTTTGGTGTCGGGGTCTATGTGATATTTGATTTGCCATATTCTGTTCTCATCTTCAAATGTAGTGGTGCCATTATCGGAGTCTTTGGCTGTTAGTATTGCTCTTCCCAACATCACAGGTAAATCCCATAGGTAGTTCAATTCAGCCTCACCATTTCCTGATGACAATTTCATGCCATTCCAAGAACAATGGCGGAATGCATGCATTAGCCCTCCGGCAAAATCGTAGCCATCTTTGTCGTTGGGTAGAATTTGGCGAAATAAATCTAAGCGAAAAATCTTGTTTTTGAGTTCCCCATTTACTTCTCGTAAAAGAAAGTAACAATAAGCATTGTCGATTAAAGACTGTTGATAGTCCTCTATACTTCCAGTCGTATCATATCCAGATACATTATAGACAGCCGATATAACATCTTTAGCGTCCTTGGTTCCAAACAGGTTGGGGTAATTATAGAGTGCTTGTGGTAAATGATAAACCAGAAAATTATAGAATGGCAAATAGGGAATCATATACATAATTTGATTATTGTCGATGCCAAAGCTATAGCATATGTTTATTGCAGGCATCCAGCCAAAAGAATCTGCATTTGGAAGACTATACTTAGTATTCTCATTCCGTTGTTTCTCCCTATCAATGTTTTCTGAGCGGTTTATCTTACAAACCCGATGACGAAGGAACTCTTTGAT
>SFEA01000078.1 GCA_004557385.1 Bacteroidales bacterium | reverse complement strand
ACACTTGCCGCCGACACCCCGCTTCTCGCGCCCACCACAAGCAACTGCGAGGGATTGAAGAAATTTGTGATACGGAACAACATCCGGGCTTCATTAAGCGAAATGAGCGATGATGAATGTGGCCAGCAACCACCCAACGCCACCTTTGCCGTGGCACGCCATTTGGCGATGCGAGCGTAGGCATAGTAGGGGTATCGTTCGCCAAGCACATTCTGCACGAAGTTGAACGCGAAAGGCGAATGAATGCCGAAGCCGCCACTTCGGTGGTGGCGGCTCCAAGCAGTTCGATATCTTCTGAATCTACCCATTCGCTAACGGAATTATCGGGAGAATTTAGGCATTTCCGGCGGTTTTACCGTCGGATTTCTTACGGTTGCGAATCACTGGCACCACAATCGCCACAATCACAGCCACAAAGATAAGCATGATGGCAACCTTCGCGGCAGAGTCGGCCGATTCCACCTGTTCGGGTTCAAACTTCATCTCAATCTTGTGGTCGCCGGCTGGCACTTGCAGCGCACGGAGCACATAGTTCACACGCCCAAGTTCGGCAGGTTTGCCGTCGATGGTCACTTGCCAGCCCCATGGGAAATACACTTCGCTGAACACAGCCACGCCACCCTTCGCGCTATGGCTATGGTAGGTGAGGCGGTTTGGAGCGTAGGTGGTTTCGTAGATGGTGTCGCCTGGAGTCTTAGGCACGGCATTGCCAAGCACAGCCTTAAACTGCTCGTCGGCCACGGCGCTGTTGGCAGCGTTGAAGTGGTCGAGGAACTTCATTTCGGCATCGGCACCCTTCACGAATGTGAGCGAATCCACAAACCACGCATTGCCCAGTGCGGCAGGGTTGAGTTGTGCAGTGTTGGCATCCACCTTCACCCAGCGCGTGTTGAGCATGTTGAGCACCTGCATATTGTTGCGGCTGATTTGACGGTCGATCAAATCGTTGTAGCGCGCCAGTTTTGCCGCATGGTAGCCGCCCACAGTCTTGTGGAAATATGATGAATTGGGCTGACCGAAGCCCTGCACATCAAGCACACGGTAGTTTTGCGTGGTGTCTTGAAGAATGGTCTTATCAGCCTGTGTGGGTTCGAACTGAGCCGAAGCCACATCGTATTTCGACACGAAAGAGTATTTATCGATGTAACGCTTGTTCACGGTGAACATATCCACCAGCACCACCGCAGCCACGAGCAGCACAGGCACTGCCACGTTGGTTTTCATAATGCCTTTGAGGTAGGCGAAAATGATGGCGAAGCCCACCACAATCACCGCCAAACTGCGCCAAGCGTCGTGCGACACGAGCGAGAGGCGAATGGCATCGACATTGGCATACACGCTGCCTGGCACCTCGCCCAACTGCTGCTTGATCATGTTGAAAATTTGCTGGTCGCTGTCGGTGTAGTTCTGGAACAAGCCCGGAGCCACAGCAAAGAGCAAGCAGAGCGCAGCGCACACACCGAAACTGGCAAAGAGGGCGATTTTATGTTTCTTCAGGAAATCTTCCTCGGTGAACACCTTGTGCAGCGCAAGCACAGCCAGCAAAGGAATGGTAAACTCGGCTATAACAAGAATGCTCGCCACGGTGCGGAACTTGTTGTACATCGGGAAGTGGTCGATAAACAAGTCGGAGAACCACATGAAATTGTGTCCCCACGAGAGCAGCACCGAAAGAATGGTAACAGCCAAAAGTGCCCATTTCACCGGTCCTTTCACCACAATGCAGCCCAACACGAAGAGCGCGAAAATCAGCGCACCCACATACACTGGGCCGTTGGTCATCGGCTGATTGCCGAAGTATTGGGTGAACATTTGCATACATTGCGCATTCAGTTGGTCGATTTCGCCTTGGCTGTCGAGTTTTTCGTATTTCGAAGTCTTGTCGAGCGAAAGCATAGTGTTGGAAATTATGCTTGGGTTGTGCTCGTCTTGTGTGGGTTTGAGCGACGCGCCACCGTTCACATTTGGCACAAGCAGCGTGAAAGTTTCGCCCAAGCCGTAACTCCATTGGGTAATGTAGTCCTTATCCAAACCGCCGTTTTTAGTGGTCTGCTGTGGAGCCTGCTCGGCATCGGTCTTCAGCGGAGTGAGTTCGCTGTGGCCGCCACGTATAGTTTCCTTCGAGTATTCATAAGTCATAAACAGGTTGGGCGCATTGCTCAACAGTGCGAGAGCCGCAGCCACAGCAAGCGAGCCAGTGGCGATGCCCCAACGCTTCATCTGCTTTTGCTTGATGGCTTGGCAAAGGTAGGCAATCACAAGCGCCACCACCACGAACACGGAGTAATACGTCATCTGCACGTGGTTGCTATAGAGCTGAAGGGCGGCAAACAGCGCGGCAATGGCTGCACCGGCAAGGTATTTGCCACGATAGCACATCACTATGCCGGCAATGGTGGGCGGAATGTAGCAGAGCACCAGCAATTTCCAGATATGGCCCGCGCCAATGATGATGAAGAAATAACTGGAGAACGCATAAGCCACGGCACCCAGCACGGCATAATACCACTTCATGTCAAAGGCGAGCATCAATATGTAGAAGCCCATCATGAGCATAAAGAGCCAACTCACATAAGAGGGCATACCGAATATGCGCAATGAATACACCTTATCCACCGTGCTCAGCAGCGAACTGCTCTCGTAGGTGGGGGAAATCTGGAAAGTGGGCATACCACCAAACAGCGCATCGGTCCAGCGAGTGACCTCGCCAGTCTGCTGGTAATACACCGACGCCTCCTGACCGTTGGCGGTACCTTGCACTATATCGTGCTGCTGCATCACATCGCCACGAATGTCGTTGGGGTAGAAATACACCCACGACAGCACCAGGAAGAACAGCACCGAAGCCGCAAACGCAATGAGCGACTTCACCTTAACCAAGCCGAAAAGGCTCTTTTCTTGACTTTTATCCATTATAGTTTTACCTTATATTTTCAGTATAATCTACCAACCTCCAAAATTACAAAAAAATCCCCAACCAACCAAAAGCACCCAACACCCCCACAAAACAAGGGCAGCCAATGTGTTAGCCATAGAACCACCACCCATCGCCGTTATATATGGTAGGGACGCGATAATTCGCGTCCGCGTCAGATGATTGGTATTCAATGTGTTAACACAATTATGGGCGGACGTGAAGTATCACGTCCCTACCACGCATGATGCGAAGCGCCTGAAACACCTGAAACACTTGAAACACTTGAAACACTTGGGGTGGTGGGGTTAAATGGGGAGCCCCCTTCGGGGTGCGTCGCGCATACCGAAGGGGGCGTTGAGGGTGAATAACCATGCCCCTCTAACCACTAAAAAGATGTTTTTTATAAAGGATTATTGAATTTATGCTTCAGTTTCCTCTTCAAGCGTCTCACCACGCATAGCGGCGAAAATTTTTGCTTCGAGTTCTTCGGCAAGTTCTGGGTTGTCGGCAATGAGTTGCTT
>SFEA01000077.1 GCA_004557385.1 Bacteroidales bacterium | reverse complement strand
GGCATCGAAAATTTTGAAATTGGCGACACCGTTGCCGACATCAACAACCCCGAACCGCTACCTCGCATTGCCATCGACGAGCCTACAATGTCGATGACTTTCACCATCAACGACTCGCCATTCTTTGGCAAAGACGGCAAATACGTCACATCGCGTCACATCAACGACCGCCTCATCAAGGAGCTTGACAAAAACCTTGCATTACGCGTCGAAAAAACTGAACGCGAAGATGCATGGATTGTTTACGGCCGTGGCGTGCTCCACTTGGCTGTGCTCATCGAAACTATGCGTCGCGAGGGCTACGAGCTGCAAGTGGGTCAGCCTCAAGTAATCGTGAAAGAAATCGACGGCGTTAAATGCGAGCCTGTGGAAGCACTCACCATTAACGTGCCCGAAGAATATTCAAGCAAAATGATTGATATGGTCACCCGTCGCCGAGGTGACTTAGTGTCGATGAGCACACAGAACGACCGCATACACATGGAATTCCAAATTCCGTCGCGTGGCATCATTGGCTTGCGCACCAACGTGCTCACGGCAAGTGCCGGCGAAGCTATCATGGCTCACCGTTTCCTTGAATACCAACCTTGGAAGGGCGACATCGAACGACGCACCAACGGTTCGCTCATCGCTCTGGAAAGCGGCACAGCCTACGCCTACGCTATCGACAAGCTGCAGGACCGCGGTAAATTCTTCATCTTCCCGCAAGAGGAAGTGTATGCCGGTCAGGTTGTGGGCGAAAACGCTAAGGATAACGACATCGTGGTGAACGTGACCAAGTCGAAAAAACTCACCAATATGCGTGCTTCGGGCGCCGACGAAAAAGCCAAAATTGTACCTCCAGTGGTGTTTAGCCTCGAGGAAGCTCTCGAATACATCAAGGGCGACGAGTACGTTGAAGTTACTCCTAACCACCTGCGTCTGCGCAAGATAATTCTTGACGAACTCGAGAGAAAACGCGCCAACAAGCAGTAAGGCGACGCACCAACAAAGCATAACTTTGTTTCATAATTTTATATTTTTCGAGGATGAGAGTTCAACATTACTTTCATCCTCGTTTTTTGTCTGCTGAAAAACAATCAAACACCAGCTTCATATACCGAAGCCGATGTTTGATTTTTCACTAATCATTGAGGCGCACTCAGCGCCAACGCTCTAAAAAACAAGTTATTAACAATTAAAACAAGTGTTATTTGCCATTGCCCTCCAAAGGCAATTCAAAACATCATACCACATAGGTTCATTCATACTCAATTTTTCCCGTCCAATTTCTTGAACTCGGGCGAAGTGACTACACACACAGTGTAAACAGCTAAGCAAATTGCTACTACTAACATATCTTTTCGTTTTTATTTTTTCGTTCTACAATGTTCACTATTGCCGGCAAGCATATCGGTCTTTCGCACCGCTTATCTCTCCCGACAATGCAAAGGAATAAAATATATGGGCTGATTTTTTGCCCACCAATCATAACAAGATTTAAATCATTATTATTTTATTGCAAAACCCTAAAAAATTTTGATTTTTGGCAGAAACAAAGTCTACATTTGTTTTATTCAAAAAATTTGCCTATCTTTGCAAAAGTTTTGCGCATGTGGCGTAATTGGTAGCCGCGTTAGACTTAGGATCTAATGCCGTAAGGCGTGGGGGTTCGAGTCCCTTCATGCGCACGAAGCAAAACTCCAGCGTCAAGACACACAAAATCTTGACGCTTTTTATTTGTTCACACTTACTATAATAACCAAAACGCTGCATCATGTCACTTCGCATATCTCTTTTGTCGATTTTTATTGCCTTGCAAGCAGCACTCGCCTTTGCCCAAGACAAAACCTACCCTTTCATTTGCCGCGACTCAAACCACATAATCACGAACAACTGCGATTGGAGCCGTCTGAAGCGCACCGCGCAGATGCTCGCCAAGGCTGACAGCACACTGGTGAAACTATCGGTGCTGCACATCGGCGACTCGCACATTCAAGGCGGATGGCTAAGCGAGGCGCTGCGACAAACGCTGCAGGACACCTACGGCAACGGCGGCAGAGGCTTGATTGCACCACTGAAGATGGCAGGCACAAACCAGCCTGCCGACTACACCTTCACCACGGCTAACCGCGCGTGGAAAACCACCAAGCTCACAAGCAACAAGCGCCGCGAAGGCGCAAGCCTCACGGGCATTTCGGTGGCATTTGCTTCATCGGCACTCTCGCTGAGCATCGGTGTGGATAATGTCGACCATAGCTTCGGTTCGCTCACGCTGCTACATGCGCCAACTGCCGACAACGTGACCGCCCACTCACCGAGCATGTCGATAACGAAAACGGGAACCGACTCTTTGCCTTACGCAACCACTTTCACCTTACCTTCGGCTTGTCAGCAATTGCCGCTTTACAACCTATCAGGAATTAGCGAACTGTGGGGCGTAATACTGCATAACAATCGCAGCGGCGTGGTGCTGCACTCAATCGGGAACAACGGCGCATGCTATCAGCACTACAACCAGCTCGACAGTTTTGCTTCTCGAACAACGCTGTTTGCGCCCGACCTTATCATCATTTCGCTCGGCACAAACGAGGCATTTGGCAATTGCAAAGACACGAACGCAATTAAGAATGAAATACACCGACTTGTTTCGGCGCTTCAAGAAAGCAATCCCGAAGCGGCAATATTGCTTACCACACCGATGGAATGTGACCGCCGACAGCGCACACGAAGAGGTCGCCGCCGCCGTCGCCGCACAGTATTTACCACCAACACCAACTGCCTGACCGTGCGAAACATCATCATGCAATATGGCGCAGAAAACAACATTGCAGTGTGGGACCTCTACACTGTGGCAGGAGGCAAAGGCTCGGCAGCAAAGTGGGTGGCAAATTCGCTATTGGCGAAGCGCGACCATGTGCATTGCTCCGCCGAGGGGTATCGCCTGCAAGGCAAACTCCTCGCCGAAGCCCTTATCCAATCACTAAGCGAAGAATAAAATAAGCATTTTATTTGGAGAGCGCCAAGCGGAAGCCATCGTAGCAGTAGCCGTCGTTTGGGGCGCCATAATTACGACGTGAAGAGCGACAAAACTTGGGATAGTAGTTAAAGCCTCCACCGCGGAATATTCGAAACTTTCCTTTTTTAGAGCCTGTTGGGTTGGTCTGCTTATCTCTACTATATTCGCCATACCAGTCGCTGCACCATTCATTTATATTTCCACTCATATCGTAAATGCCCAGTTCGTTGGCTTGTTTGGTCTTTACAGGATGTGTCTTGTCGCCGCTGTTTTTGGCATACCACGCCACGTCATCGATAGTGTTGCTACCGCTATATTTATAGCCACGGCTCTTTTTGCCGCCTCGGGCTGCAAACTCCCATTCCGCCTCGGTGGGCAGGCGGAAATTCTTGTCTGTCAAGGCGTTTAATTTTCGGATAAACTCTTGGCAATCGTTCCAAGATACTTGTTCAACAGGACTGGGTCACCTCGGTTTCACCAATATAATACGTTGACAAAGTCACTTGATGAGTCGTCTTTTCCCAGCTTTCTACATCACTGCCCTGCTCCGGTGTGGCGCCCATAGTGAATGTGCCGCCTTCAACGGCTACCATTGTGAACTGCACGCCTTTCACTGTGAAAGTCAAATTATTGCCTGAAGAGCCCGAGCCCAATGCTGATGGCGTAGTTGTTGCTACAGCGCCTTGCTGCAGTGTGCCGCTCAGTGATTTGGTTTCGCCTTCGGCGAGGGTTACGGTTTCGCTATGGTCGCTGTAGCCAGATTTCTTGATTGTGAGCGCATGTTTGCCGGCAAGCACTTTCTTGAAAATATCGGGCGACGAGCCAAGCTGTTTGCCGTCGAGCCATACCTCAGCGCCAATCGGCTTATAGTTCACGCTCAGCGTGCCATACATCGGC
>SFEA01000039.1 GCA_004557385.1 Bacteroidales bacterium | reverse complement strand
TTGTTGAAGTTGAGCAGGAATTTATTGAGACGGACAACATGAAGAAGTTTGCCGAGCCTGAGAATGTCGCCGATTATCGCATTGCTGAGCAGGATGATGACGACAATGAGGGCAAGATGTCCGAGGACGAGATGATGGCTAAGATTGCTCAGCTCGAAAAGGACATTGAGGAGCGCGATAATATCATCATGGAGCGTGATACCGAGCTGGCTGACCTGCGCGAGTACAAGAAGGCGGTCATGGCTAAGGAGAACGCTTGTGCCGTTGAGGCTATTATGGCAGAAATCAAGCCGTTTGTCAATGACGAGCAATTTGCCGCTTTCCGTGAGGAAGGTCTGGCTTGCGACGAGACGAATTTCGACGCTTGGAGCAATAAGGTTAAGGCCGTTTGCTTTAGCGAGGTGAAGAAGTCCGTCAAGAAGGACGATATGGGCGTGTTTACTTTTGCTGCGCCTATTGACTCCAAGAAAACCAAGTCTACCAGCGTTTGGGATAGACTGTAAAAAAATATTTTAATGAAGGAGATTTATTATTATGGCTAACAATCACGCGATTTTCAACGGAACCCATTGCGCGTTTTGGGACGTTGATTCTATGAATTATGTAGGCATTGCCCAGTCCGATATGGACAACGGTACTTTTGTCAAGCTGGGCGCTATCGGTCTGGCTTCTGATGGCGGCTATGAGTTCGCCGTTTCCGCCGATGCTTCCCCCGACCTGATTTGCGGCACCCCCGCACAGGGTTACGGCATTGATGCCCAGATTTATGATGATCCCCGCTATTTCACCAACGTTGCTGGTAAGCCCATCTCTGTCAAGCGCCTGGTGAAGGGTGACTGCATCGAGCTGTCTGCCGAGGCGTTTACCGCCGAGCCTACCACCGAGACTTACGCTACCGTTCAGGCTTCTGGCAAGCTGACTGCTGTCGCTCAAGCGTCTGGTGCGCACTTCCAGATTCTGGGCAAGCACTCCATCGATTGCGGCGCCGAGATCGTTCCCACTTGGGTTCTGATGAAGCTGGCGTAAATTGCGTCATCACAATATCATAATTTGTAAAGGAGATTATATAAATGGCTATCGCTAATGAAATTGTCATGTTTGCCAACGGCAACACTGATTGCTATGTCGCTTTTGCTGACTATCATAACCATAAGGCGGCTGAGGAGTGGGGTCAGAACATGGGTTCTTACGACCATTCTGTTTCCCTGTCCGAGAAGTCCGCTAAGGTGCGTACTGCTTACTTTGCCGAGATGGAGCGCTTGTCTGGTGTGCAGCTGACCGAGGAGAATCGCGACCATTTCTTTGCCAATCCTATGGTCAAGTACGCGAATTTTGCCATCATCAATGCGCTGGTGAATGTTGTGCTGCCCGGCTATGTCCGCGCCACCTTTGCTCCTTTTGTCGACTTCCAGACCGTTGGTTATGGCGATGTCGTCAATATGAAGGTGCCGCCCAAGACCCTGTATACCGTGTCTCGCGGTGCTCGCGGCGAAAGAACGTCCTTCCGCCAGAAGAAGTATGCGGGTAATGTTGTTATTAGCCCCATTGAGCACATCATCACCACCTATGTGGATATGGCTCGCGTGTATGCTGGTAAGGATGACCTGGCTGAGGCTGTTCGCGCCATTGTCATCTCCATTGAGATTGACATGAACAACGAGATTATTTCCGCCCTGAACGCTGGTCTGGCGAATGGCACTTATCCTGCCGCCTTCAAGGAGACTGGTGCGTTTGATGGCAAGAAGCTGGTGCAGCTGGCTCAGCGTGTTCAGGCTTACAACATGATGGCTAAGCCCGTGATTATGGGTACTGCTGCTGCTCTGATGAATGTCCTGCCCGATGCTTCTCTGGGCGGTCGTATCGTGATTGACGGTTCCAATCCCGTCATCTCTTATGTCAAGGACTTCTATGGCTTCCCCGTTTACGAGCTGCCTCAGACTCCTACTGGCTCTGCCGACTTCGGCATGGGTCTGGATGACGACAAGCTGTACATTGTGTCCGGCGCTGTTTCCAAGCCCGTTACTGTGGTTATGAGCACTGCGCTGACCAACAGCAATCAGTTCTATGAGAACGCCGATCTGTCCCAGAATTTCACGATGCGCAAGAGCTATGCGTGTGAGTTCATCGGCGGTGCCTTTGTTGGTGTGTACGACATCACTGAGTAATTGCTACTCTGTGGCATGAGGGGCTATATGCCCCTTGTGCCCAAAACGGAAAATAAAAGGAAATAGAAAGGAAAATAAGTCATGGCAAGACCCAAGAATGAAACCAAGCCCAATGCCGAAAATGAGGTCGCTAAGACCGTAGATAAGCCGGTTGTTGACGAGACTGCTGAACTGAAGGCTAAACTTGCCGCGCAGGAAAAGCAGATGGCTGAGATGATGGCTAAGATGCAAGAAATGATGAATGCGCAGATGGCGACGCCTACGTCAGTTATCGCCGACAACAAGCAAACTCGCAGCATTAAGTTTATCAACCTTGCATCTGGCGGACTAACACTTAAGGGCAATCGCTTCTATCATATGGACAAACAGTTTGACAGCCGTATGATTCCTGAAAGCGAAGCTCGTGCCATTGTCAACAATATGCCAAATACTATGGTGAGTGGCGTTGTGTATATTGCAGATGCTGACTTTGTGCGCGAGGTAGAGCTTGACGGTGCCTATGCCGAAATGCTGTCTGACGAGCAGGTCAAGTCGCTGTTGCACAAGAGTGCTGCTGAAGTGTGTGATATTTATCGTAACGCATCTGACACGCAGAAGCGCATTATTGTCGATATGGTATCCGACCGCCGACTGGAAGGACTGCCTGTTGACGCCAACATTGTTGTTGAGTTGGGCAAGCTCTGCGGCAAAGACCTGATGGGCATTGAGCCTGAGAACGAATAATAAGAAGGGGTGAGCAACATTACCTCCTTTGATAAAATTGAAGAGCGTGGACTGGCGGTAATTTCTGATTACAAGCTGTCTAAATTGCTCGACCAAAGCGAGGATGATTTCAAGGCGCGGCTGGATAGCTGGCTGATACAGTGCTTGCCTAACTTCTGGCAATGCCGTCAGTCGCTTGAATATGATGCCGATGAGCGAGAGTTCATGTCTGACTTGACCGACCTTGAAATTTATATCCTGTCCTGTTATTTTGTCATCGCATGGTGGCAGACAGAGACAAACAATGCGGCGCAGATTGCGTTGAAACTCGGCTTAAAGAACCAGTATTCGTACAATAGCGAATCGCAGAACTTTAAGGAAAAGGGCAACATCATTGATAAACTGCGCGAGGAAGTTGATAGGGCGACTACGCGCTATTTGCTCCAAGATATCGACAGCTACGAATATTGATGGAGGGCGACATGGGAAATAATAAATTGACCGCGCCGCTGTACAAGATATTGTTGCTGTATGAGGATGTGTTTGAGCCGACTTCCAGCGTGACAGAGAATGACTACCTGACATATCTTGACCGCATTAGTGCGTATTATCTTGGCGCGTCTCAGATGGATATATACCGTTATATTCGTGGATTGCGGAGTGCCGGTATCAATCTGGAACAGTCCACAGTTAAGTCCATCGTGTTTCATATCTGCGGTCTTGTAAAAGGCGGTGAAGCCGATGCTGACTGATTATGGCAAGTATGAGGCAATTACGCCGAATGATTACTATAATGAACTGGCGCAGGCGTTCATAGACGAGCAGTGGGACAATGGTGCCGCTAAGACTCCTGAGAATGGCGGCGAGATACTGGAACAAGTGGCAATCGGCGAGGACAAATTCCGCTGTGTCGAGGCATGGGTCAAGTCCACTGTGGGTGACGTAACGACCGGAAATAAAGACTCCCGTGATTTTTGCAAGCTGTATTTCCGTGACATCAAGCACACCTGTGTTAGAGGACAATACTATCAGATGCAAAATTGTTTCTGGATTGTCAACGATTACAGCCATTTCAGTGGTATTGCCCAAGATGTCGGGATTAGGCGTTGCAACAATGTCATGCGGATTCGCGACCCGCTGAATGGCGGCGTTTTTGAAATCCCGTGCGTTGTCGATTATGACATGACTGCACCGTCTGCGCAAGTCGGCAGATATGTCATTACGCCGAATAACCATGCTATTGTTAAGGTGCAGGGCAACAAGGACACCTTGCGGTTGTTCAAGTTGAATACGCGGTATATGTTTGGCGGCAGACCATTCAAACTGCTGGCATATCAGAACGCCTTGAATTATGACGCCGTACATGAAAAGCCGACGTATCTTGAACTCGACCTGTATCTGGACGAATTGCATGATGGCGATGATATAGAAGCGGGAGTTGCCTATAATGGCGATTACGACTATAAACTGCAAATCAATGCCGGAGATATGCACATCACGCCGGATAGCACAGGGCAGTTCTATACGACTGTCATGTTTAATGGCGCAGAGGTGAGCCGCCATGTATTGTGGTCTGTAAGCAACCCGCGCATCATTGACGTGCAGGCTGGCGGCAAATATGTTGTCTATGGCCGCGTTGGCGATGAAGCCGTGATTACTGCCGCGCTTGAGGGCAATCCCGATGTGACGGACAGCATAACCATTAAGATTGTGGATGTGCCAAAAGCCACGCCGCATATTGTGTTGCTGGATAAATTCAGCAAAATTCGGCAGAATGAGGCGATTACCTTTACTGTCGGCGTCGAATATGGCGGTGAGTTGTATAGCGACATGACCGATGTTACGGTTGAGATGCTGGGTACTGGCAGCAAGTACATTGCTATCAGCGGCGATGGCGCATATACGGTAATTTGCACCAAGGTCAAAAAGACCGGCGTTGTAGAGATGCGTGTGTCTGCTAAGATTGCCACATTGCCTGAACTGGATGTTGAGCCAGTCGTGTTCCCGATTAAGACCGTCAGTATGTTTGGTTAATAGGAGGTTGATGACGATATGTTCAATTCAATGTCGGCATTGCCGTCTATTCAATATAACATTATGACATATCTCGCCACATCGCCGCAAGCAGAGGATTTGTGGAAGATGATGGCGTATAATAGCTACGACGCACTGAGCAAGCCGAATTTGACTATGAGCCAAAAGCTGGACTTGCTGTGGCGAACTGGCCCGCAAGAGGATTACGGCATATTCTTTACCAACTTGGTGGAGGATGCAATCCCGACCAGTAAGTGCATACTTAAGATTTACAACTACTATGACCAACCAAATGACCTGTACACGGCATCCGTCGTGTATGCGTTTGATTTCCTCTATGGGGGGCAGATGTCACTTGTCGAACGTGACGGCATTCCCGTTAGTCGCGGCGACTTGTTTATCAATATCATGCTTGATGTGCTTAACGGCGCTAATATTGGCGGCGTTGGCAATATGACATGGCTGACAGACGCAAGCCGCTATTGTGCGGCAAAGTCAACCATCGGCAATAGCAAGACGTTTACCGGTGTCCAGCTATATCTCGCCTGCAAGATTGGGGATACTGGGCGCAAGGACACTTGCAATGGTTAATATTGACTTCCTGCAACGGGCATACTTTACATTCGACAAGCCTGTACCTTATAAGGTTGGTGACATAGAGCTACAAATAAAGCCGGTTATGCTTACCGAGGCTGATGTATTTTTGGCAAGCATTGATATCCTGCAACATGATAAGAACTCGTCCTCAGACCCAGAGATTATCCAGATGTCGTATCTTGAATATATGGTGCGCGTGATAGCCGAGGCAGACGAGCTGTTTGTGGATAAATTGTCCAACATCATGTATTACTGCCTTGATATGCCGCTATGGCATTTTGAGCTAAATGAGCGCAATAAACCCGTCTTACATGACGATACGCATGGCGTTCAAATCACGGCAAAGAAATTCGACGAAATCAGCAGGATTATTTGCTACCAGAATATATTACACTATGACGACGCCTATGTCAATCCCGAGTTCCGCAAAATGATGGACGAGGTTGACGCTGTTAAGAATTTTGGCAAAGAGTTCCCGACACTTGAGCGCAAGATGAACATAATAACCGCGCATACAGGGATTACTAAAGAGCAACAGAAAAAGATGACGTTTAGGGAACATCAGGGCGTTTTTGAGGAAGTGTCCGGCGAGGTTGACTTCTTGACCACTCGTGCTTTGTCCTTGAAATACGGTGTTAAAGATGCTGAGCATTGGATATACCGCAATAAGAAGGAAAAGTACGATGGATATATTACAAGCATGGGCAAGTACAAGAAATCGTTTGGCGGCGATGGCATGATTGCCAATGTAAGCCAAGGCGATGGTACGTCCCATGTCGAAAAATTACTACAACAAAATAATCTTTAAGGAGGATATAATACATGGCTGAAAGATTCCTTGCGAACGTGGGTCATGCTCTTATCTTTAAGGGCGATGAGTTTGTCGGTCAAAGCACCGTTTTGACCGAAAACACGTTCAGCTTCAGCGCCTCCCCCAATGAGGTTCGTGGCGGCAAGTCCAATCCTCTGCTGGGCCGTTGGTTTAGCGATTCCACTCTGAATGTGACGCTGACTAATGCGACCTTTAAGCTGGAGTATCTGGCTTGGACGCTGGGCACCACCATTGAGCAGGGCGGCACTTCTATTTATGAGTCTGGCGCTGCTGGCGAGACTATTGTGACTGCTGGCTCTATCGAGCTGGTCAACAAGCCCGCTTCTTTCAACGGCACCATGCTGGGCTGGTACAAGAAGCCGGGTGCCGAGGCTTGGTCTATTGGTGCCATTTCCGAGGTTAGCGGCAAGTATTACATGGCTATCAACGGCTCTAAGGTCAACGAGGTATATTGCATTAAGTACCCGTACATGGATGAGAACGCCCGGATGATGACCATCCCCGCCGACTTCAATCCCGACGAGCTGCACGTTGTCATCATTAACGACCTGTATAATGCCGATGTGAATAAGGACTCTGGCGCGTCTGTTATTGGTCGCCTGATTACCGATATTCCTCGTCTGGGACTTGACCCCTCTCAGGATTTGACGCTGAATGCCACCAGCTCTGCTCCTACCCAGCTGAGTGGTACCGCGTTCCGTTATACCAGCGGCGAGAGCTGCGCCGAGGAGGCCGTTTACGGCACTATGACCGAGCAGGTGTTTGGTGACAAATGGCAGGATGCGGTCGTGGCTCTGGCTGCCGAAAACTCCAATATGGAGCTGGCTAACGGCGAGACTGAGACTGCTATTATCCGCGTTGTATACGGCAACAACGTTGCCTCTCAGCGTAAGGACAACAGCAACTTCACCTTTACTAAGGTTAGCGGTGATGCCTCCGTTGACAATAAGGGCGTTGTTACTGCTGCGGCTGCCGATTCCGTTATTTCTGTGACCCTGACCGGTTACGCCAATGTCGAACCCGCGTACATCTATGTGACCGTGGGCTAATTCGGCCTATTTAGGGCAACTTGTTTTTCTTTAGCAGGTTGCCCTATTTTTTAATTTGCATAAAAGGTGAAGCTATATGTGCGAGTATGTAGACAACAACGTCTGCCAAATCACCCAATCTGTGTGCCCGTGGCGATACCTGTGTCCAGATACCGGCACATGGCGCGATAATAAATATATGCCAGATGACTGTAAGGTCAAGCGTGATGCCGCAGTACCAAAGGGGTATAAGCGTGTGCGAGAAGAACGCAAGGGATGGCTATATATTGATTTGGGAGAACAGACGATTCGAGTTAAGAACCCATTTGACCACACACCTCTTTATGTCCGCGTGAAACAATTAAAATCCGGCGAATATAAAATACGAGAGTGAGGTAGCGAGAAATGGCTGATGGCGAAAACAGCAAGATTTATGCCAAACTTGATGACCATGACCATCGCATTACCCAGCTTGAATCCACGCGTCCATATCTGCAAGACCTGATTGACCGCAGTATAACAAGCAATGAGGTACTTACGCAGACAATGCAGGACGTGCAGTTGTCAATGGTTAAATTGAACGACAAGATGGATAGGCAGTCGAGCGAAATGGCCAAAATGAAAGAGAGTTTTGATGTGGCGAATAAAAAGACGGACGAGAAATTAAGTGCCGTTGAAAACAAAGTGAACGCATTGGAAGATGCTGGAAAATTTGACATCCGCGCTTTCTTTAAGAGAAACTGGCCGTGGATTTGCACCATTATCGGCTTTGGTGGACTCTATGTGGCGCAGTTTGTAAAATTTTGAGAATGAAAGGAAATTAGAAGGCAATGAAGGAAATTAATGATATTAAGATGGTACATCTTGACAAGTACGACATCAATGTTAAGCCGTTTTTGACGCTGGCAGAAATTCAGGCGATTGCCAATGCGATTAAGCCTGATATGAGCTGGGCTGAACGGCAGCAGATTATTGATATGGGCATTTTGCAGCTCTGCACAGATATGACTAATGACGACCTTGAAACGCCGCATGATCTGCTGTATGGATGTGGTCTGATTGATGATGTGACCAGTCATATTAGCAATGTGTTCGAGATTGAGAGAGCGATTGCTTATGAGTCCTCTTGGATTAAGTTGCTGGCGCAGGTTGCCAATGAATTGCCCAAATATGCCGAAAAGTTGGAGGGCATGGTGAAGAAAGATGGCGGAGTGCAGAAATGAGGCACAAGTTCGTCGCGCATTGATGCCAATGATTAGAAATGCCGTTGAGTATATGATGCAGCAGATTTATGATTATAATGAGAAATTAATAAACGAGGAAATCTATGCGGATTATACACCGACTGTATACCAGCGCACGGGACAATTTGCCAAGGCGTGGAAATATGAGCCGACCACTAAATACGGCATAAGCGGCAATTCTGTCGACTATCAATTTACATACGACTCAAGTGCGATGACATATAATTCGGCGTTGGGACAGCATGGCACCCCCGACCGTAACCTTGTGACTGGCGCCGACCTGTCTGCGGCCAAAGAGGCATGGGGTGATGTGCGTGATTATCTTGCCGATATTCTGTACTATGGGAACACAGGCGACCTATTTGGCGACAGTTCGGTATGGAGGCACGATGACAATGTGTGGGAAATGCTGGTCAAGGTATGTGATAGGCGGCAGATATTTGTATGGCTTAAAGATGGCTTTACGCGGCAAGGGCTGGAGGTGACTATGCCGGGATGGTGATTATTTCGATTGACGCCTCAACGTCTTGCACGGGCTATGCCGTGTATGATGGCGACAAATTGACGGCTCATGGAAAAATTAAGCCGCATGGCGATGATTGGCGCGATAGGATTATGGACGAGACTATGGCGCTGGCTGATTTATTCCGTCAATACAATCCCGCAGTTGTCATATCAGAGGATGTGCCGCTGAAAGACGGGAAAAATACAATCGTCAAACTTGGCGCGGTACACGGCATGATTTTGAGTCTTTGCGCAGGATTCAAAATTAAGCCGATGTTCTTACTGCCAAGCAACTGGCGGCATGACCTTGGGCTATTTGACGGCACACGCGCTGGTATGAAGCGTGACGTTATGAAAGAAAAGGCGGTATACATGGCAAACGATATATTTGGGCTTGATTTGCAGTGGATATCGCCGACAAGCAGTAAAAATGATGATGATGAGGCGGAGGCTATACTTATCGGCTGGAGCCAAATCATTAAAGCCAAAAATCACAAGCAAAGGATGGTGAGATATGGCTACTAATACAACCACGGATTTTAAGATACTTGCTAAAGTCGTGCTTGATGTTGACGATATACGGAAACAACTGGAAAAAGTCAGCAAGGGCTTGGAAATCAAGCTTGATCATAAGCAAGTAGATGATACTGCCAAAAGCATGGGGGACCTTGGCAATAAAGTCAAGGAAACAGATGAAAAAGTTGAAGATGCGTCCATAACATGGCAACAGTATCGCGAGATGCTTAATCTTGCTACTCGCGCCATTGAATCGTTTGTTGGACAAACGATGGAAATGGATGAAGCGCTGACTGAGTTTAAGAAGGTCAGTACTTTGTCTGGCGATGAATTGGACAGATATGTCGACAAGCTTGCTAAGGCAGGTAAGCAAGTAGCAAGAACCGGTAAACCAAATCGGTCTGAGCCGGAGTGATGGGATGGTAAACCAGCACTGAGAACAGCCCCTAAACCCTTGAAAGCCTCAAGAGCCTTGTCACTACAGCATAAACTTGAGATGATAGTTAAGTGCGAAAAAATGTGATTTTACTGCATAAATTCCCAGTAAAAATGTGCAGATAATCACATTGGTGAGAAATCATTAAAACGACAAGGATGGCGCATGGTGGAAACACCTAAACGCCGCGTCTCGTTTATTGTATAATATTCGTGACAAAAGGGCAGATTGGGCGCCAAGCCGTGATGAGCGGAAAGGTCAACAGAATATACAGGGCGACCCTCCAAATATATAGGGTGAAGAATTATTCGGGAAGGGATTGAAAACCCCTTGACATTTGTCTCAATCTATGCTATAATGCAGATACAATAAATATTAGGAGGTAATTATCATGTTGTCTGCATTGTTGTTTTTGGGTATTATCTTTATCTACATCCCTTTTATGCTTATTGTCGAGATTGCTAAGAGTTGTAGCAATAAGCCGCGACCCACCAATGAGGAGTTGAATAAGCGGCGTGTCCAGCAGGTAAAGAAAGAGGATAAGTTGGATAATGATTTTGGCGTCATAGAGACGGATTGGGACAAATAACCGTCAGAGATGGTTGATGCCGCAACGAGTTTTAAGAAGGCTGGATATTCAGAAGAAGATTCGGCACAGTTGGCTCTTGTGGCAAGTCTTTATCAAAATATTGCCGATGAGGCATTGACCGCTGGTGAATCTGCTGATTTTATTATCAGTCAGATGAAGGCGTTTAATCTTACTGCCGCAGATAGTGAACATATTGTGAACGCTGTGAACGAAATAAGTAACAATATGGCATTATCTAGTGCCGACCTGGCAACAAACATCGGTAGGGCGAGTGCTGCATTGGCAGTTGGCAACAATACTTACGAAGAGTCCTTGGCTTAAATATAGGGTCAAGTAAAACAGGGTGAATTGCTGGAACCCTAAACCATAAACGATATGGCATGGCAATCAGCAGCCAAGATTGGGGTGAAACCCCCAATAAGGTTCAACGACCATCGAAAGCGTTTAAGATAAAGGTGGAGATATACCATCTGAAGCAAGTAGAGTACACGATGGTGCTAATCGTGGAAGCGCCCTGCCTCTATAATGGGGAAGATATGGTCTGGTCTTGCGGGAAACCGTAAGGTATGTTTGTTAAAATATCTTGCGTGAAAGATGGATAATGGAAATTACAAAGAGATTTTAACAAACATCGTCAAAGGTTAGCACCCTTTGATTAACACGCGCTCATGTCTGGCATCGTTGAGATTACTCGAAATGGTGCTAAAGCGGCTCGCGGCTTGGTTTCTGTGCAGAGTCGCTTGAATCAAACTGTAGACGAGTCCTCGTCTACGGGACAAAATCTGCTTGCTTGGTATAAACAGCATAATATTGCTATTTTCGACCAAGCCGGTCAGTTGCGCAGTCTGTATGATGTGTTGACTGATGTAGCAGAGATTTGGCCGACACTAACAACAAATGAGAAGGATTACTATCTAAATCAGCAGGCGGGTAAATTTGTGCCCCAAATCAAGGCGAATATGCGGGAAGTGGCTTAGAGCCTTAGCTACTTGGGAGGGTAATGACCGACCGATAGTAACAACGCTAAGGATTGCTTAATCCGCAGGGAATTGTTCTTAATAGAACTTGCCCTCAACGACTATCCCAAAATCGTGGCGAGGTGAAACGCTCGCAATAGGAGTACGGCCCAAGTGGGTGGGTGAGAACCCCTTAAATGGAAGTGCCTTGACATTGAGAAATCAATGAAGATATAGTCTGAACGTCATGGGAAAACCATGAGAATATCGTTTGATATTGGTTAGATTAACGACCTAACTTAACAAACTGGCAAATCAAACTCAGAATCTTGCAGCAGCCTTGAATAACTTTGAGGGTGTTCAAAAGGCGTATACGCTCGCCATGAACTCTGCTGGTTCTGCTACTGAGGAAAACGCTCGGTATATGGAGAGCATTCAAGCCCATCTCCAGAACCTTAAAGCAACGTTTCAAGATTTTGCTCGCAATGTATTCAACGAGGAATTTGTTAAGCGCATTCTTGATACGGCAAATGCGTTGCTCGAATTTGTAAATACTCCATTTGGTCAAGCGGCTACCCGTATCACATTGCTATCTACGGCGTTGTTTGGCCTCGGAGGCATATTAAAGGGCTACTGGAAATATTTTGTCCAAGGCTCTATCGTTGCCAAGGGGATTAAGGCGTTTATTAGTGCAAATACGGCGTCTTTTGTTGGTCCGGGAATTACAGGGCTTGAGAAATTTGTCACATTAGCGAAGAGCTTACCTCTTGCTAAACTTGGCGCTTGGGGTGCGGCGTTAGCTGTGGCGGCAGTCGGCATCAAGAAGGCGTATGGTGCTCTTGAAGAATATCATAAGCCAGCATCCGAATATACGCAAGATATAGAGGACGCCAATAGCCAACTTGAGATAAATAAGAAACGGCTTGACGAAATTAACCAAATGTCGTGGAAGGATATGACTGCCGATATCCGTAAGGAACGCGACGAGCTTATCAAGGAAAACGAGGAACTTGAGAAGAATATTGCGCTACTTAATGAGAAGCAGCTGAAGGCCGCAAAGCGTCAAACTGGTGAGGGTTATGCCGTACAAGATGCCTCTGGAACATATTATGGTGATGAAGGTTATGAGAAGGTAGCAAGCTGGCTGGACATTGTTATGGACAAAGCCCGAGAGGAGGGCGAGATATCCGACAGTCTGCGCAATAGCTATCAGGCGCGTCTTGAGTTGGCAGCTGGCCAAGTTGAGATGCTCGAATTGCTAAAGGCAAACGGCGTGGATTTGACTGACGCTGAGCAGCACCTGATTGATACCTATTATGAGGCAATCAATGTTATGGACTTGGTGGATGATGCCGGTAAGACCCTCATGGACTCTTATACTGCCATCGCTAACACCGGATATCTGACAGAGGCACAGTATAAAAAGCTGATTTCTCTGTATCCCGATTTGGCTAATGGCGCCGAAAGAACGGCTGATGGCTATGTCGTCCAGAAAAATGCTCTACTGGATTTGATGTCTGCTGAACAGGCGCAGATGGCTCAAGCCAGTGCGCTTGTGTCGTCTATGATTGCCGAGGCACAGCAGTCCGGTGCTACAGGACAGGCGTTGTATGACTTGGTAGCGGCGCAGATCACGGCAAGCAATACAAACCTAAATTTCAGTCAGCAGATTGCCGCCCTGCAAGCCCTTGGTTATCAAGCTGGTCTTGCTGCTGCCCAGATGAATGCCGTGTTTGGCACGAACATGAGTTCTGCCGACCAAGTGCGAAATCGTGAGCGTACAATTCAAGCTTATATGAAGCAGGGCATGAGCCGCAAGCAAGCCGAGGCTAAGTATCTGTCCGAGACGCAGCGATATTTGTCGTGGTCTATTGCAAACACGACAAGCAAGGTCACGTCTGGAGGCGGCGGTTCTTATGTTCCCAAGCCCAGCGGACAGTCAGCGGCAGAGTCGGCAAGACAAGCCCAAATCAAGGCGCTTCAAGCCGAAAAAGACCAAATTCAAGACACAATCGACGCCATCAACAAAAAGTATGATGCCGAGATTGGCAAATTGGAAGAGGTCAATGACGAGCTTGAGGACGAGATTGAGCTTCAGAAAATCCTCGAGGAAATGGCCGAAGCCAAAGCCAGCAAGAAGATGGTCTATAAGGATGGCAAGTTCCAATATGTCGAGGACATTGACGCCGTTGCCGCTGCTCAGGTTAAGCTTGACGAGTATAATCGTAAAAAGTCGCTGAAGGACGCTAAGGCCGCAATTGAGGAACGCCGCAAGATTGAACTCAAGGGCTATCAAGACCGGCTAGCTATTATTGAGGCGAATATTAAGGCGTTACAGAACGGATTTAGCGCTGAGCTTGGCGCATGGGATGATTATCTTGCGCAGTTGCAGGCTAAGATAGATGAAGAATGGCGGTTGCTTAACAGCAGGCCGAGTGGCAGTGGTGGTGGTGGCCATACTTCGACGGTTTTGCCGAGTGCCCCAAGTGGGCTTCACTCTAGCGCCGCTGACCCCAATTACAAGATGTCTGCCGCCGAGGCTGTTGCTCGCAGAAATCAGGGTCTGGCCAATGCCGAAAAGGCAAATAAGGCAAGCGCGGCGAAAAAAGCCGCTGCTGCCGCCGCCGCTGGTGCGGCTGCTGGTGCGGCTGGAAAGAAAAAGCCAACGACAACCAAAAAGGGTGGCTCGTCCAAAAGGGGTTCTTCCACTAAGTATGGCGGTCGGCACCACGCTATGGGCACTATGTCTGCCGATGGCGGCTTTGCGCTTGTCGGAGAGCAAGGCCCAGAGCTGCGCGTATTGAACCGAGGAGACGGCATCTTGCCTGCTAATATTACCCGCAATCTATGGGCTATGGCAACTAATCCACAGTTGAGAATGGGTGGGTCTGGCAATATCAGCAACACTGCTGTGAATGTTGCCAATGTGACACTGCCCAATGTACGCAATGCCGAGGAATTTGTTGCTGGACTGAAGAATTTGGCCTATCAGCGGGCTTACGCACGAGCATAATTTTATAGGGGCGCTTGTTATATGCAGGCGTCCCTTTTACAATGACGAAAAGAGGTGAATATATGAACGCACAAAAAGAGCTGCTTGATGCCATTGAGATTATGATAAATCGCAAGATGGAGTCTGCGGCACAGATATATACCGGCATGGTGCAGGAGATACGCGGTACTACTTGCCTAATGTTGGTCAACGGCGATGTACGTCCAATAAAGGTGTATGGTACATTGCCGACTGTGGGCAAGACACTGCCGGTATTTGTACCATATGGAAATATGTCTTTGGCGTTCACAATTTCGCCATGACGATAAAAATAAATAAGAAAGGAGGGGTTGCTTATGGCGCTTATTACACCGCAATTATTGTCTACTGCGGCATTTGATGCGACACAAGACCATGCGTTTGTTTTTATAGTGACTGGTGGCGACCAAGTTGTTGCCAGTCGGCTGATTGTCAAGAATAATGTCACGCTTGAGGAAGTATATAATCAGCAAATCCAATCGTTCAATTTTGAGCACATCCTGCCCGCTAATACGCTGACAAACGGCAGTTATTATCAGGCGACAATCACGACTTATAATGCCGCCGGGCAAGCATCTACGCCATCTTCGCCCATCCAGTTTTATTGCTATACGACGCCGACTATGGAGTTCAGCAATCTGCCGTCTGGCAATGTTGTTGCAAACAGCAGCTTTGCATTTGAGGTGACGTATGCACAAGCAGAGGGCGAGTTGCTGAATAGCTATAGCTACACGCTGTATGACGCGCAGGGTTCACAGCTTGCTACAAGCGGCGTTCAATATGTCGGCTCTACGGAACAGCCGCCTACTGTATTGACATATACATTCAGCGGTTTGTCTGACGGCTTGAGCTATTATGTATATGCCGATGGTCAGACGGTCAACGGCACAGAGGTGACCGCTGGACGCACGCTTATATCTGTGCGATATGACAACCCCGATTTGTCGGCAGTTATTGAATTGACGGACAACTGCCAAGGCGGTTATGTCACGGTTCGGTCGAATTTCGTTGAGGTTATCGGTAAGAGTGAGCCTGACCCTCCGCCATTTGTTAAGGATAATACGGCGGTCGATTTGCGGCAAGGTGGCTATTACACCATATTCAATGAGGGCTATACGATTGGCGGCGATTTCACGGCGTCTGCATGGGGCTATGATTTCGATACCAACGTCGAGATCATTGGATTTAATGACGAATATGGCAATCGTGTGTCCTGCCGATTTATGGTGGATTACGATGATAACGTCAAGGTCTATGTGGATTGCACCGTGACAAGCGCAAATGGGCCGAAATATTATATATATACGCCGTCTATACCTGCGCCGAATGAAAATGACAAGGTGCAGATTTGGGTGCGGCGTATCAGCGGCTTGTATGATGTGCAGTTGCACAATCTCGGACAGTAAGGAGGCGGTTAGAGATGCTGATTGGATGCGGGTATAATTTTTGCGCTGATAAGAACGCGCTTGACCCGTCGCCTATGACGAATGATATATTTACGACTACCACGATTAAGAGCGGTATATTCGACCATTGGAATGTGACGAAGGATGTGACATCACCATACAGCCCCGATATACCTGACGGCTGGAACCCATATACTATCATGGATGCCAACTTCAACGGCGACTTGAACGCTGGTAACTTGGATTATTTGCTTAGTCAGATTACCGGCTTTAGGATTAAGCGGCGCAGGACCAATGATTTCAACTGGGTCACGCTGGCTTATATCCCGATGGATGCCGGAAAAGACCAGGTGCTATATAACGACAATTTTGCCGTTAATGGCATTGAATATGAATATGCGCTGGTGCCGGTCTTGGGCAATACCGAGGGCAATTATATTACAGAGACGATTATGGCGAAATTTGACGGCGTGTTCCTGTGCGACCAAGATACGGTCTATCGGTTTTATCCTGGCGCAAGATATGGCTCTGGTGAGCGTGTGCAGAAAGTTGGCGTATTTGAGCCATATGGCCGCAAGTATCCAGTGGTCGTCAGCAACGCGATGACCAATTATGAAACCGGCTCTATCAGCGCCACCATCTTGCCGAGTGATTATATGAAAACCGGCAATCTTGACCGGCATACAATGGTCGAGGAGCGCAAGAGCCTGCTTGATTTCCTGACGAATAAGAAGGCTAAGATACTCAAGGACTGGAACTCCAACTCTTATCTGGTTTTCTTCACGTCTAACCCCGCCATTTCTTATCTTGACGGCTCTGGAATGGGCATTGCCAATATTTCTGCCAGCTATGTGGAACTTGGCGACCCCAATGACCAAGATGACTTGTATAATGCCGGATTGACAAACGAGGTGGGCTAATATGGGGCAGATTACGCAAGAGCAGTATAACACCTCTAAGCAAAATCACCGCAATCTGCACATACGTGTCAATTTGCTGGATTTTGATTACCGCACATTGTCATCTTTTGAGGGTAATCTGACAAGCGGCAGTTTGGCGTCTGATGCCAACAGCAATATGCGCAATACTTGTGACATAGAGCTGGTGGTGACTGACAGCAGTTTTGACATCTCGGCGCAAGGTAAGATATGGCTTGACCGACTGATACAGATATATGTTGGTGTCGATGATATTCGAACCGGCGATACGATATGGACGAATGAAGGCATCTATCTTATCAATCAGCCGAGCTATACTTATGATGCCGTGACCAACGTTATGTCGTTCCAAGGCGTTGACTTGATGGGACGATTGACTGGATTGCGTGGCGGCTATCTTAACGAGCGATATTTAATACCCAAAGATAGCAATGTGCGCGAGGTCATTATTGCCGCGCTTGAATATAACGATTTTAGCGCCTATGTTGTCAACGAGTGCCAGAATGTGGACGGTGAGATACAGGCTGTGCCGTATGACATGGAATATGATGCCGAGGCTACTTGGTGGGACGTTCTTGAAGGATTGATGAATATACTGCCGAATTATCAGATGTATTTTGATAATGACGGCGTGTTTCATTATGAGCCTGTGCCGTATCGCGCCAATGAGCCAATTCGCATGACAGACGATGTATGGAAACAGAACGTGGTAAGTGAGCAGGTCAGCTATGATTTCGAGTCGGTCAAGAATAGCGTTAAGGTTCTTGGTGCGACACATGAAATTGAGTATTTCCCATCCGAGCAGACGATTAGCGGCAATACCTTGCAGCTGACCATAGCTGGACTTTCCGCGCTCAATGACGGCACCATGATTGGATTTACGCCGCCAGCCGATATGACCGGCGCTATCCAAATTGCCGTTGGCAGTCTTGGGGCTAAGCCTCTGGTTGATGATAAAGGGGCGGCGATTACCAGCCTGAAAAAAGAGGAATATTATGCCGCTATCTATAAGACCGATAAGAACGGCTGGCTATTCATCGGGCATTTACAGGCGCTTGGCATATTTGAGGACACAAATCCAGATAGTCCATTCTATATCAATAACCCTGCTGGGAAAATCGCTATTACTCTGATGGGCGGCGATTATGAAAATATCCAGACAGACGACCTTGCTTATCAGCGGGCAAAATGGGAGATATACCAGAGATGCCGCCTGAACGATACGATACAGCTGACCACTGTGCCGATTTATTGGGCCGAGGTCAACTGGATGGTCAGTTATACACCTCTTGGGCAAAAGGTCGTTAAGCAGTATCTTATCAAGTCGATACAGACAGACCTTAGTCCAGACGGGCAACAGACCTATGAATTGGTCAATTATTATCCATATTATGAATAAAGAAAGGAGGCGGTTGTTATAAGCACCCTCTATAAAGATTTGCCCTTTACAAGCTATCCAAATTCAGTCCAGACATTCCCGCTTATGCAGAATATTATAGCGGCTGATGGCGTCAATCTAAAGGGATTTCAGGATGCTATGGAGGCGGGCAATACGCAGTTGGCCCAGCAGTATTATGCGCAGATTACTGACGCCGACAGTAAGTTTATTGACGCCGCTAAGTTAAACACGCTGTTCCAGACGTGTGTCGCGCTTCAGCGGTTCTATCAGACCGATGTTCAGCCTTATATTACCACAAAGCAGGCCGATTGGCAAGAGATTATTGACCGCTTCGATTATACTGGCGCATTTAGTGCCACTAAGCAATATGTGCCGAATAATTGGGTGTCGTCTATGCAATCTGACGGCAATGTTCTGCTATATATCTGCATTGCCACGCCGCCTATTGGCACGTTGCCCACTAACACGGCATATTGGCGGCAGCTGACCGTCAAGGGATTGCCCGGTGCCGCTGGTACAGGATTGGCATTCATGGGCACATGGGACTCGGCGCAGACATATAAAATCGATGATGTGGTGGCGTATGGCAACGGCGTATGGGGCGCATTGCAGCCTAGCACCAATCAAATCCCTGTTGAGGGGTCTGCATACTGGAGGCTGATTTATCAATCCACGCCTGTGGTTTATCCCGTGCAGACAGCCCAGCCGACCGGACAGCTTGCTGGCGACCTATGGTTTGAGGTGATTTGATGAAAATTCAAGACATCCATATAGCCGATAGGGACTTGTGGGCGCAATACATACAGGCGTTTGCAGATGGGCAATATGACCAAGCGGCGGCTATATTGGCTAATGCTCAAATTGTCAATAAGCCCATGACCAAAGATGTGATGAATGAGGCGGCGGATGAACTGGCGGCACTTGAGGATTATTACTATGCCGGTGTTGAACAGCCGCTTGCCCAGCATCTTGCCGCGTTTAACCAGATGGTTGCCGATTTAGCTAATAAACAGGTATATGCTGCGGCTACTGTCTATGCTAAGGGCAATTTCGTCACATATAATAACGCCGTATATGTGTATATCAATAATACGGCGGCAAGTGGTCATGTGCCAACAGACACGATGTATTGGCTGTATCTTGGCCTGCGTGGCGATGATGGCAGAGATGGCATCAGCCTGAAGATGCGGTATGCGTGGTCGAGCGCAACGCAATATGCCGCCAATGACGCTGTTGTATATAAGGGCGTCATGTATTTTGCTAAAACTGCCAATATAGCCAATGCACCAGATGAATATCCGAGTATATGGGGCGTATTGTTCGACTTGGTGCAAGCAAGAATTTTCGCACAAGAGGACGAGCCGACAAGCGCTTATGACGGTCTAATTTGGTTCGACATGGAAGGAGGAAATTAAACAATGGCAATTTATGGTAAGTCGCTTACTTCCGCATATATTAAACTTGAGCCAAAGCCAGTGTTAAATGATAATAAATGGAAAGTAATAAAGCAGGTTGCCGATGCAAGTCAAGGTCCAAATTATTGGTCTGTTGGCGACCGCAAGTCCGTTGTTCTTAATGGCAGTGTTGGTTATGGCAGTTCTGCGCGGACATTCAGTAACCAAGAATATTGGGTCTATATCATTGGATTTGACCATAATAGCGCCAAAGAGGGTATTGGCATTGCATTCCAAGGATTTAAGACTTCACAAACAGGTGGGGTTGATATTGCTGTAACTGCCACTAATTATAATTCATCGTCCAGTGGTATGGTCATGAATGCCACCGGCACAAATTCTGGCGGCTGGGTTGGTAGTGTTGCATATAAGACAATTATGCCGCAGTGGAAGTCCTGTTTCCCATCTGACCTACAAGCAGTCATTCGCACCACTACACTGTACACGGATAATACTGGTAATGGTAGTACATCGGCAAGCGCAGTGACATCTAATAGTAACGAAGTCTATTACCTCGCAGAGTATGAGGTATTTGGTTCCAATACATATGCTAACACTAACGAGCCAGCTCAGCAGGCACAGTACGATTATTATAAGGCAGGAAATAGCAAGAAAAAGTATAAAAGCGACAATACAAGTACAGCTGCTTACTGGTGGCTTCGCTCTGTCCCTTATGAAGACAGCGAATCCTTTTGCATTGTCAACTTGGGCGAGTATGCCGACTACTACTACGCGCACTCCTCCCTTGGCTCGGTGCCCGCCTTTAAGGTATAATCATCAATTCAACAAATAAAGGAGTTGACATAATGTACGATATTATCATCAATAACGCCCATGTCGCATATGCTGAAAATCTGGCATTTATTAAGCTGAACCGCCGCAATGGATCGTATAATCTGTGTGATGAGGCAGAGGCGACCGGCATTGTCTATGACGGCAAG
>SFEA01000008.1 GCA_004557385.1 Bacteroidales bacterium | reverse complement strand
GTAGGGGTGTATCGAATACGTTCTAATCACCGCGACGTGTTTCCATTGCCCGGTGGGCGTATTGCCATACGCCCCCTACATCACACCTCATTACATGTTAATTTCGCCCCGATAGATGGGAAAATCAAAGGCGGGTTGACGCGGAGAGCCTTGATGTTGGGGCTTAACCTTGTCAACTCGCCTTTTATTAGAGCGGAGAGGGTGGAAATGAGGCGTATAGGTCAAAATGGGCCTAAAAATCGTTGTTTTGTTTGCAAAAATGCTCTCCCATGATAGAATCACTATTCAATAAATGTAATTCAGTAAGTATTTTCCCGTAACTGAATTTTATTTAAGCTTCTTTTTGTGATTGCCTTTTTCCCGAATGGCTGTTGCCATTATAAAGAACAAGGCGGTTTAGAATGCGATGTTCACGCCCACGCCAATCACGCGGTTGGTGCGATAGTAGTGGTCGTTTTTCACGCCGGCAGCAGTTTGGGTGGCTACGTCGCGACCCTTATAGAGGGTTTGCATATAGCCGAGGTCGATGCTTGTGCGTTGTGTGGCGTGGATGCGTACGCCGCCGCCAATGCTGTTGCTCGAGGTGGTGAAGCTGAGGTCGTTCATGTGCTCGTCGCTGAGGTCGTAGTTGGTGGTTTGCCAGCTAGCCGAGATGGTGACGAGTTTGCAGATGTCGTATTCCACGCCGGCAAGCACTTCGAATGTGCCGCTGTTCACCAGATTCTGCTTGTCGCCGTATTGGGTGGCGTGACGGTCGTCGTAGAAGTGATAACCGGCGTTAAGGCGCAGGCTGCCGATTGGCGAGTATTGAGCACCAATCGAGAAGAATGCAGGCATATCGCTTGCCACCTTGCTGCCATCGGCAAACTGACCGAGCACGGCATTGGTTTGCGACAAAGCGGTTGCGTAGTCGTTCATCTCGCTCTTGTTTTTGAGGCGCATGCGCGTTTTGAACTCATATTTTGCTGCCACGTTCCATTGGTCGTTGATTTTCCAGTCGATGCCGATAATTGGAGCCAACCCGAAGCCTGTTTGGTCGGTGTTGAGCGAGATGTCGGTCTTGGCAAGCTGCTCATCTACTTGGGCTTGAACTGTTGGAAGCAGTTGAGCATCAACCGGCGAAGTGCCGGCAACGATGCGAGCCGAAGCATCTTCAACCCAGCCGTTGTAGTTGCAGTTGGCAAGCACGCCGCGCACGCCCACATAAGCTGCGATGTTGTCGGTGATTTTGTAGGTGCCGCCCACGTTGAGGCCGAAGAAGTATTGGCGTCCCTTCATATAAGCATTGAGGTCGTAGCCGCCAAACGAGAGTGTGCCCGGCACGCCATACATTTGACCTGCCATCTGGTTCACTTGACTGAGTGAGGTGGTTACCGACGAATAGATTTGGCTTGCATAGAGCGCTTCGAAGGTGCCGAGGCCGTTGTCGAACTCACACTTGCCGCCGCCGCCAATCAGCGCAAACGACGATACGATGCTCCAACGGTCGTGAACGTATGCCAATTGGAAGCTTGGAATTGCCGGTGCCTTGGCTTCGCCTTCAAACTTGTGGGTTGCCGAAGGGTTGCTCACGTTGTAGGCAAAGAGTGGGAAGGTGGTGGTGATGTCGCGGTCCTGATTGGCGCTTTGCACGTTGAGGCTCAGGTGGAAACCGTTGTTAAGGAATGCCACACCGGCAGGGTTCATATAGGCGCCTGTGATGTCGATGATGGCTTCTTGACTAAGTTGACGCAGGAATGATGCGTTTTGATTCGTGTTTGTCAGCAATCCGCCTGCAGTTGCACTCAACGTGTTTATGGCAGCGATTGCTAACCCTAAAAATAATTTCTTACTCATTATCAAATATACCTTTAAAATTGTTTTCGGGTGCAAAGGTAATACATTTATCTGAAATAATAAGAAAAATAGACCAACAAAATAGAAAAATGTGCGAATCGGCATGTATTTTGTCTGCTCTTGTCTGCCCCGTCGGATTTGTCAGACTCGTCGGACAGGTGTGATAGAAACAAGCACCGCAACATCTTGCGGTGCCTGTGAGATATTATTGTGTGAATGAGGTTTATTTGCCTTCGGGTTCGGGCACTTCGGCTGCGCCGATTTCTTTCACGGCACCGGTCTCGGGATAGAATTTCACGAACGACGGAGCCTTTTTGTTGCTGAACAGGTTAGGGTCGAGACCGAACTCAACGCCCAGTTGCGCCACGTCGAAGGTGTGTTGTGCCACCTTTTTGCCCTCGTAGGTGAAGGTGAAGCGAGCTTTGCCCGGCATGGTGTATACCACGGCGCCCTTAGGCAGCTTTTTTGTTATGCCTTTTTCGTCGACAGGTAGTTCGCCGCGTTCAACCACGTTCATTGTCACATATAGCGGTTCGCCGGTGAGGTCGTCGGCGTCGGTGATGCCGTTGAAGTTGCTGATGCGCAGCAGCACTTGGTTTTGAGTGTCGATGGTGTCGGGCACGAAGTCGAATTGCTTGATTTCGGTGCTGCGTTGCACAGTGCCCACAAACAGTGCGCACAAGGCTTTTTCCTGAGCGTCGAGTTGGTCAAGCACCAATTTCATGGCAGCGCCGTCGGGCGGCATTTGGTCGGCTTCGCCGGTGGCGTAGTTTGTGCGGCTTTCGCGAATTTTATAGATTTGCTGAGCGGCAATCTCGGCGCGCTTGGCTGTGGATGCGCTCACCAGCATTTCGCCAGGCAGGGCAAAGGTGTAGGCGTTGTCGTCGAGCACCGATGGGTTCTCGGCTTGAGGCTTGCGCGGTTGCTCGGGTGCCTGCACATTCTCGGTGTTCACCGACAGCAGCAGTCCGTCAGCCGATTTTGTCACATATACGTTCGAACCGGGCTTAAACTGCATAAGATATTGTTTCTGGGTGTTTGGCACGCCATACGAGGCTACATCAACGTTCTTGAGGTCCCACTCTTGGCTGTCTTTTGTGACAACGTCGTCGGTGCCCAGATATTTTTTTGCGTATTTATAGAATGGACCGGCTTTCTTCACTGTTTTTTCAGCCTCCACTGTCACGCGCAGGTGGGTGGTGGGCAGGCTGTAGGTCAAACCATATTCGTTGTGCTTTGCAGCCGTGAATTTCTGAGTTGACTGTGCACTTGCCGCCGTTGAGCATACTGCCACGGCAAGTGAAGCGAGAATTAATCCTTGAATTTTCATATTTCGATGACTTATTTAGTGTTGCTTAGATTGTAAAAAATCATTTAGTGTTGGCTGGCCGATGCAGCGCTCGGTTCAGCCACGCGGAGCGGTGATGCTCTTGATGGCTTTGCCGATGTGGTTGATGATGTCGCTTGCCATAAGGCTTATTTCGCCGTGCTGTTCGGCGGCGAGGTCGCCAGCCAACCCATGGACATACACACCCATCACCACAGCCCAGTCGATGGCGTAGCCTTGTGCAATGAACGAGGCTATGATGCCGGTGAGCACGTCGCCGCTGCCGGCGGTTGCCATGCCGGGGTTGCCCGAGCGGTTGATGTACACTTTGCCGTCGCTGCGCACGGTCATGGTGTGATGACCTTTGAGCACGATGGTGAATCCGTAGAGCTTCGACACCTCGATGGCTTTAAGCAGGCGTTCCTCTTGGGTGCCGTGGGCGCCAAACAGGCGGTCGAACTCGCCGGCGTGAGGCGTCAGCACCGACCCCATGGGTATGTTGCGAAGCATAATCGGGCGCTTGGCGATGCAGTTGAGCGCATCGGCATCGAGCACAACAGGCTGATGGCAGTTCTTCAGGAACAGGTCGAGAGCCTCGATGGTTTTTTCGCTTGTGCCCATGCCCGGACCCAGCGCAATGGCGCCGTAGTTGTGGTTCAACTCGATGCGGGTGGTGAAGTATTCGCCACGGTCGACTTCAAACAGCGCTTCAGGCACGGCAGTTTGCAGCGGATGGAAGGCGCATTGCGGTGCGTGCACCGTCACCAGTCCGGCGCCGGCGCGCATCACGGCGCGCGAAGCCATAATGGCGGCTCCCACCATGCCGTAGCTGCCCGACACCAGCAGCACTGTGCCGGCATCGTATTTGTTGATGAACAGGTTGCGGGGCTTAATCATGCCGCGTATGTCGTCGTCCTCAATCAGATAGAAATCGCTGCGCGTCTTGCTTATGGCTTCGGGGCTTAGCTCGATGTCGAGCACCTTCACTTCGCCAATATACTCGGCATTCTCGGCAAAGAAGAATGCCAGACGGTTGAACTGGAATGCCAGTGTGAGGCTTGCACGAATGATGTTGTTGCGCGGCGTGCCGCTGTTCCATTCGCCGCAGAGTCCCGATGGCACATCAATGGCTATGGTGTAGGCACCGCTCTCGTTGATGTAGCGTATGAGCGAAACAAAACCCGAGTTGATGGGCGTGCGCAGCCCGGTGCCGAACAGTCCGTCGACAACCACATCGTTCGGCCCCAGCTCGGGCGGAATGAATGTGCCCACCACCTCGGTGAAGTTGAGGTCGGGCAGCTGCTGAAGGTCGTTGCGGCATTGCTCGCACGAGCTTGAGAGGTGCGACGAACGCACGTTGAACAAAATCACCTCGGGGTTGTAGCCTTGTTCGTAGAGCTTGCGAGCCACGATGAGGGCATCGCCGCCGTTGTTGCCCGACCCGGCAAACACCACAATGCGCTTGTTGGGGCGGAACCGCGACATGATTTCGCCTGCCACTGCCGTTGCTGCTCGCTCCATGAGTGTCAGGCTTGGCACTCCGTCGTGCTCCACTGTGAATTGGTCAATCTCTCGTATCTCTTTTGTAGTAAATATTTTCATAATGCTGCTTATCTTGTTTCGCTTTTGCCTCATTGTGCATTGCAGCCCGACGCATCGAATTGCGCCATCGGCGGCATTGCCGGGTTTCAAAATGCAAAAATACGAGTTTTTTGTTTGATTTACAACATGACAGGCTCACGTTACGACTGCAAATTTATCTAAAGCCCCGGCAAAAGTGCCGCAGCCGTCGGTCAATCGTAGTTGACCATGCCAATGTTTCGAAGTTCAACAATGGCATCTAAGCGCAGCGCGATGTTGAAAAACCTCAAGAAATTGATTTTCAACGACGAGCCGAATGCTTCCGCCATGGCTGCGTAGGCTTCCAATTCGTTGTAAACCTCGGGATGGCTGGCTCTGATGCTGTCGATGTAGTCCACAATGTCCTTAATGTTTTCGCAAAGCTTGTTGTATTCATTTTTGCTCAACTCGCAGGTGATGACGTCTTCGGTGGGCTTGGCTGCTTTTTTCGATTTCATTATAAACTGCAAATCGGGGATTGAAGCGGCGTCGAGTGGGTAGATTTTGCCAAACAGAGCGTTCATTGAGCGGTTCTTGGCACCGGTGTGGTCCACGCCAAGAAAGTGTGATTCGCCTGAAGCGTCGAGCTTGCCGATGTGGCGGTGCAGTTCGGGCTTATTAATGAGGTGGCTTAACCCGGATTTAATCTTCTTGAAATGTTCCTCTACAATAGTGCTCATTGTGCGGTGCAGCAACTCTTTGTTGTTGTCGTCGTTAGTCTTTTTCTTCTGCGACAGGCTCACCAAGTCGTTTTCCAAGCTATATGCACGCATCACTAAATAGAGTGGCTTGAACAGCAGGTTGTCGAAATCCTGATATATGGCGCTGTCGCTGATGTTTTGCCTCGACAGGTGTTGCGAAGCCACCTCTATTTCGATGTTATAGTTGCGCAGCAGCAACCTCAGTTCCGACACCGAAGCCGCCATTGCCGGGTTGATTTCCATCACAACATCCTCGGGCTGCACCTTCAGTTTCAGCAGATTGCTTTCCGATGGGTAGGCGAGGCGGTGCTGTTCTTCGCCGTTCTCGGGGTCGAAATATTTGATGGCTGCAGCAAATGTGCACACCAAGTTGCGATAGGTGTGGCGCGACAGGTCCTTGAACTTGTTGCGCTGATGCTCGATTGGCACGTTCATAGTGTTTACCTCGGTGCTTCGTTGCGAGCGGTAGGAGCGATAGGTGTAGAATAGCGACCCCAGCGAAATCAGGAATGCTATGCTGCCGATTATTGTCACGTTGTTGAAATCGAAATCGGTGCTGTGGTCCTCAGCCACCACCACAGCCACTTTATCGTTGGCATTCGAGGTATGAAGTTTGCTTTGGTTGGCATAAGCTTGAGCCATGCAGCAAATTAAAGCGATGGCAAAAATGGTTCGCAATGGGCGTTTGGTTGGTTTTGACAGGTTCATAATAATTTGCAAAGGGTTAGACAAATGTGCGCTCGTTCGTCGCTTTTGACAAATATAGCGAAAAATGTTGAAATTATTATGCTTGCAGCGAAAAAATAGGTTTTGTGATGCCGCAAAACAGCCGAGCCGGCGCCATCCTCTCGCAGGGCACGCGATGTGGTTGCCAGTGACAAACTTAGCGTGTGTTGCCAGTTGGTCGATTAGTAGGCAAAATTGAGCTGAAATGCGAATTTTCGGTGAACGAAAGTCAAGAAATATTTGCAACAGCGAGCAATCTTTTATAATTTTGTACAAAACAAAGGAAAGTTAGCCGATGAAAACAATCACATTACAGGGGCTTGAATTCGAGCCTTACATCACCAAACAGCAGATTGCGACGCAAGTGAAGCGCGTGGCAGCAGAAATCAATGAGGACCTCGACGGCGACGATGCTCCGCTGTTCATTTGTGTGCTTAACGGTGCATTCATCTTTGCAGCCGACTTGTATCGCGAAGTGAATTTGCCACATTCGCAAATCACGTTTGTCCGCTTTAAGAGCTACGATGGCATGTGCTCCACCGGCGAGATGCGTCAGCTGATGGGCTTGCAGGAAGACATCGAGGGCAAGAATGTGATTGTCATTGAGGATATTGTCGATACGGGCACTACGGCTGCCGAGCTGATTAATCTGCTTGCCGAGCATAATCCAAAGAGCATCAAGCTTGCCACGTTGCTGTTCAAGCCCAACAGCATCATCAATCAGGTGATGCCCGACTATGTGGGCTTCAACATCCCATCGAAATTCATTATCGGTTATGGCCTTGACCTCGACGGCGAGGCGCGTAACTTGAGCGACATATACATCCTAAGCAAGGATAAAGATGCCGACGATTTGAACCTGAGTATGTAAGAAAAAATACAGCGTTGAAAAACACACAAACGCGATTTATACCAAAATAAAAAAACTAAAAATTTTTTCAGATATGTTCAATATCGTAATTTTCGGCGCTCCGGGTTCGGGCAAAGGAACCCAAAGCGACAAACTGATTGCACATTACAATCTGTTCCATATCTCAACAGGCGACGTGCTGCGCGACCACATCATGCGTGGCACCGAATTAGGTAAAACTGCTAATGCCTACATTAGCGACGGAAAACTCATTCCCGACGACTTGATGATTAGCATCCTTGACAGCGTGCTCGACGATAACGCTGAAGCCGTCAAGGAAGGCGTGATTTTCGACGGTTTCCCTCGCACCATTCCGCAAGCCAAGTCGCTGAAGGCTATGCTTGAAAAGCGTGGTGCCAAGGTGAACATCGTGCTTGGCCTTGAGGTTGATGAGGCAGAGCTGATTGACCGCTTGATTAAGCGCGGCTTGGAGAGCGGTCGCAGCGACGACAACCTCGAAACGATTAAGAAACGATTGGTGGTTTATCACAACCAGACTTCGCCGCTGAAGCAATACTATCTCGATGAGGGCAAATATGCTGCTATCGAGGGAAGTGGCTCGATTGATGCCATCTTCAACCGCATCAAGGATGCTGTCGACAAAGTGCGCGGCTAAGGCTCGGCTACGAGAAGTAAAGAATCATTTTTTTTGAAGATACTATCGAGTGGGTGGGGAAGCGAAAGTTTCCTCGACTCACTCGATGTTTTTTACATATTATAATAATACTTGCGATTTCTGCGAGATGATATGGTGTTGCTGCCGGGCTGTAAAAACACCTGATTGCCAGCGATATTATTTGCGGGCAAACATTTTTGCCACGCGAGCGGTGGCAGCAATAAATTGCTCCACCTCGTGCATGGTGTTGTATACGGCAAACGAGGCTCTCACGGTGCCTTCGATGCCCAGTCGGCGCATGAGTGGTTGGGCGCAGTGATGCCCGGTGCGCACTGCCACGCCCAGTTTGTCGAGCAAGATGCCTATGTCGTAGCTGCTGGCGCCGTCAACCAGGAACGACAGCACCGAGTGCTTGTGTGCTGCGGTGCCGTAGATGGTGAGTCCGGGTATTTGCTGCAGTCCGGCAGTGGCTGCTTCGAGCAGCGTCTGCTCGTGGGCGGCAATGTTTTCGATGCCAAGCATCTGCAGATAGTCGAGGGTGCGGCTGAATGCAGCAATGTCTACAAAATCGGGTGTCCCGGCTTCAAACTTAAACGGAAGTTCGGCAAAAGTGGTGCCTTCAAACGACACGTTGCCAATCATCTCGCCACCGCCTTGATAGGGCGGCATGTCGGCAAGCAGTGCTTCTTTGCCGTAGAGCACGCCCACGCCCGATGGCCCGTACATCTTGTGGGCTGAGAAGGCATAGAAGTCGGCATCGAGTGCCTGGACGTCAACTGCCATGTGGGCTGTGGCTTGGGCGCCGTCGACGAGCACAGGCACGCCGTGGCTGTGGGCAATGTCGATGATTTGTTTCACCGGATTCACCGTGCCAAGCACATTGCTGGCGTGGGCAACACTCACAAAACGCGTGCGGCTGCTGAACAGCGCTTCGTAGGCGGCAATGTCGAGTTCGCCGGCTTGATTGATAGGCACAACGACAATTTTCAGGCGTTTGTTGCGCTGCAGCAGTTGCCAAGGCACAATGTTGGCGTGATGCTCCATCACGGTGAGTATTATTTCGTCGCCGTCAACAAAGCGGTCGCCGTAGCTGTGCGCCACCAGATTGATGGCTTCGGTGGTGCCCCGGGTGAAAATGATTTCGCGGGTGGATGCAGCGTTGAGAAAGGCACGCACCTTCTCGCGGGTGAGTTCCACCATGTCGGTGGCTTCTTGCGAGAGGGTGTGCACGCCGCGGTGCACGTTGGCTTTGGTGGTGTAGTACATCTGCTCGATGCCTTCAACCACGCATCGCGGCACCTGCGATGTGGCGGCGTTGTCGAGGTAGATAAGCGGCTTGCCCGACACTGTGCGTTGCAGTATGGGGTATTGCTCGCGAATCTTTTCTATATCGAATATTTCAGCCATTTGTTGCGTTGTTGGTGAGTGGGTTAAAGTGGTTTTTTTATCCGCGGCACGAATTCATGCAGTCGGAGCATTGACTCAGTTGTCCGCAGAAGCGTTTCTCAACCAGGTGTTGCAGTCGGTTCTTGAGCGACGGCATGCGCACCTTGTCAATCACGTCGCTCATGAATGCTTGCATGAGCAGGGTGCGGGCTTGGTCGACGGGGATGCCGCGTTGCTGCATGTAGAAGATGGCGTCTTGGTCGAGCTGACCGATGGCGGTGCCGTGGCTACACTTCACGTCGTCGCAATAGATTTCGAGCTGCGGTTTGGTGTATATTTTTGCGGTGTCGGTGGCTACGATGTTGCGGTTGGCTTGATAAGCCTCCACCTTGCTCGAGCCTTCGGCAACCATGATGCGTCCGGTGAATGCGCCCACGGCGTTGCCGTCGAGCACATATTTAAACAGCTCGTTGCTTGAGCAGTGCGGGGCGTTGTGTGCTATGTGGGTGAAGTTGTCGATTTGCTGGGTGCCGTCCTCAATAGCCATGCCGTAGAGGTGCGTTTCGGCGCCTTCGCCGTCGACGCTCACCACAAAATCGTTGCGAGTGACGCCGTTGGTGAGGGTGATGGCGTTGAGCAGCACGTTTGAGTCTTGGGCTTGACGAACGAAGTGCTGATTGCAGCGAGTGGTGTTGACGGTTGATTCCTCGATGTCGTAATAGTCGAATTGCGCACCTTTTTCAGCCACAATCTCCACCACTTGCGAACTCAGGAACGAGTGCTGCTGGTTTTGGGTGTGGTCGCACACCAGCATGGTGGCTTGAGCCTGTTCGCCCACCACGATGAGCAGACGGCGCACCGCCATGATGTTGCCGCCGGCATTCATGATGTTCACCAACTGCAGCGGGCGTTCGAGCACCGTTCCGTTTGGCACATATACCAGCAACCCTTCCTGACCGAGCAGCGTGTTCAGCGCCACTTGCACGTTTTGCTTCGGAGCCACTGTGCCAAGATATTTTGCCAGCAGTTCGGGGTGATTCTTTGCCGCCACGCTGAACGGCTCAACAATCACGCTGTCGGGCAGCGACGGTGATTTGCGCGAAGCATGGAAGATGTCGTTGTAGAAAAAGAACATCCAAGTGCTCATGTTAGGCACATCGCAGCGGAAAGCCTCGGCAGGGTCGGCAGAGAGGTTCACGCGGTTGATGTTCACGCCGTAGTCGGGAGCAAACAGCCGGTTGATGTCGGTCACCTCGTAGTTCTCGTCGCCGCGGCGGGGCAGCATGCCGTTTTGCAGCACGCTCAGTGCCTCGGGGCGCAGCACGTTCATGGCGTGGGGCGCGTTGCGCTCAATGGCGTCGCGGTTGGAGTTGTAGAGGTCGATATATTGTTGTAATGAATTCATAAACAAAATTTGAAATGTTCGGTTGAAATTTCTTGGGGCTCGGGCTGCTGAAGCATGCAGCGGGGCATTATTCTTTGCCGTCGACTTGCTGCTTAATCCAGTCGTAGCCTTTTTCTTCGAGTTCGAGGGCAAGCTCCGGACCAGCCGACATCACTATGCGGCCCTTGTAGAGCACATGCACAAAGTCGGGCTTGATGTAGTCGAGCAGACGCTGATAGTGGGTGATTACTATTGTGGCGTTGTTTTCGCTCTTGAGCTTGTTCACGCCGCCTGCCACGATGCGCAGGGCGTCGATGTCGAGACCGCTGTCGGTTTCGTCGAGAATCGAGAGGCGAGGCTCAAGCATTGCCATCTGATAGATTTCGTTGCGCTTTTTCTCGCCGCCCGAAAAGCCTTCGTTCACCGAGCGCGAAGCCAACTTGTTATCGAGCTCCACCAAGGCGCTTTTTTCACGCTTGAGCTTGAGGAATTCGCTTGCCGAGATTGGTTCGAGTCCTTGATATTTGCGCTTGGCGTTGATGGCGGCGTGCATGAAGTTCACCATCGACACGCCGGGAATTTCAACCGGATATTGGAAACTGAGGAATAAGCCCTCGTGCGAGCGGTCCTCGGGCGAGAGTGCCAAGAGGTCTTTGCCATAAAATTCCACGCTGCCGCCGGTGACGGTGAATGCCGGGTTGCCGGCAAGCACACTCGACAGGGTGCTTTTGCCGGAGCCGTTAGGACCCATGATGGCGTGCACTTCGCCGGGGCGCACTGTCAGGTTGATGCCTTTGAGGATTTCCTTGCCTTCGATGTTGGCGTGTAGATTATTGATTACTAACATATTGTTGTCGGTTTTTTTGTCTTGTGGGTTTCTGTAAAAAAATTTTTTTTTGAAGATATTCTTTAGCGTGGTGTTGCCTCATCAGCCTATGCTGCCTTCAAGCGACACCGAAAGCAGTTTCTGAGCCTCTACGGCAAATTCCATCGGCAGCTTTGCCATCACTTCCTTGGCGTAGCCGTTCACAATCAGTCCTACGGCGTCCTCGGTGGAGATGCCTCGCTGGTTGCAGTAGAAAATCTGCTCCTCGTTGATTTTCGAGGTTGTGGCTTCGTGCTCCACCATCGATGTTTGGTTCTGACAGTCGATGTAGGGGAATGTGTGGGCGCCGCACGTCGAGCCCAGCAGCAGGCTGTCGCATTGGGTGTAGTTGCGGCAGTTGCTTGCGTTAGGCACAATCTTCACCTCGCCGCGGTAGCTGTTTTGGCTGTGTCCGGCAGAGATGCCTTTCGACACTATTGTGCTGCGAGTGTTCTTGCCCAAGTGAATCATCTTGGTGCCGGTGTCGGCTTGCTGATAGTTGCGCGTGAGGGCAACCGAGTAGAACTCGCCCACCGAGTTGTCGCCCTTGAGCACGCAGCTTGGATATTTCCAGGTGATGGCGCTGCCCGTTTCGACCTGCGTCCACGACAGTTTCGAGAAGTCGCCACGACACAAACCGCGTTTGGTGACGAAGTTGTAAATGCCGCCGCGACCGTCCTTGTCGCCCGGATACCAGTTTTGCACGGTTGAATATTTCACCTCGGCGCGGTCCTCAACGATGATTTCCACAATGGCGGCGTGCAGCTGGTTTTCGTCGCGCATCGGCGCTGTGCAGCCTTCGAGATACGACACGTAGGCATCGTCGTCGGCAACGATGAGCGTGCGCTCAAACTGACCGGTGCCGCTGGCGTTGATGCGGAAGTAGGTGGATAGCTCCATGGGGCAACGCACTCCTTTGGGAATGTAGACAAACGAACCGTCGGAAAACACCGCCGAGTTGAGCGCTGCAAAAAAGTTGTCGGTGTAAGGCACCACTTTGCCCAGATATCGGCGCACCAAGTCGGGATAGTCCTTCACCGCTTCGCTGAACGAGCAGAAGATGATTCCCAGTTCGGCAAGGCGTTCGCGATACATCGTCTTCACGCCCACGGCGTCCATCACGGCATCAACAGCCATGCCGCTCAGGCGCATCTGCTCCTCAAGCGGTATGCCCAGCTTGTCGAAAGTCTTTTTGATTTCCGGGTCGATTTCCTTCTTGTCGTCGGTCTTGGTTTTTGGCGCAGCAAAATAGCTGATTGCCTGATAGTCGATTTCCGGAATGTTGAGGTGAGCCCATTTGGGCATTTTCATTGTCAGCCAGTGGCGATAAGCCTTCAGGCGGAACTCCAGCAGCCATTCGGGCTCGTTGCGGTATGCCGAGATGTAGCGCACCACATCTTCGTTAAGCCCCTTTGGAATCACGTGGGTCTCAACGTCGGTCACGAATCCGTATTTGTATTCGCTGTTTGCCGCCTCGTTTATTATGTCGTTGTTGTTCATATTCATGTTGTCCTTTCTTTGCGTATATGAAAAGCCGATTGCAACCAAGCCTCGTGCCGTTAAATCAGGCTGCTCTCGTCGCTCTCAGCCTTGTCGGCTGCTTCAATCTGTTCAGCCTCGCGAGTGATTGTCTTCAGCGAATCGCCCGGCAGCGTCTCAGCACCAAGCACGCGCGGCGCCAGGTTGATGGTCTCAACAAACGGGCGGTTGCCGAGGATGTGCTCGGTGGTGAAAGTGTCGCTCGTGGGGTTCACCATCAGCCACAAGTTGAGCAAGATGCTGAAGATGAAAAAGTACTTAAACAGGCACAGCGCCGAACCGCCGATGTTGTCCACGATGCCCAGATGCAGCATGCCGATGACGCTGCGCAAAAACATGCCAGCCACACGCACGCTAAGCGAGATGAGCAGAAACAACACTATCACAGCCACAGCATGAGTGGTTACGCTTGCCAGCGGCCACTCGGCAGCGCTCGGCATCACCGTGAGCAGAATGTCGGTGGCAGTGTCGCCAAACATGTTGCAGGCTATAATGCCAAGAATATAACCCAGCAGCGAAGTGGCTTGCCTCACCAATCCGCGCATGTAGCCTATCACTACGCTTGCCACAAAAAGCAGCACTGTTATTGTATCAACAAATGTCATGTCGGTTTGTTTACGTTTAATCGTGCAAAATTACTAATTTTTGCGCAATTACCCGTCACTATCCCGCCATAACTTGCCCCTTTTTACCGAAAAACTGAGAATATTGCCGTCGAAGATGGCAAACTATGCTTAACCGCTGGTGGAGCGTTAGCGGAACCTGCGGAGGAGCGGACACGTCACTTCTTCGGCGTCGAAGATGTCGAACAATGTTGTGCCACTTCGAGGCACATATTCCGGTGGCACACTCTCCGCAGGCTGCGCCCTATGGGCTTGCCCGCGGTTAAGCATGGTCAAGCACCTTCGGCGCTTGTTGTACTTCCCCTTTTCTGCGCCGTCTGCACAATCTGCGAGAGGATTGGTGGTTTCTCGCAGAAATCGCAGAACCCGCAGAAGCAAATAATAAATCTGTTTAATCAAATCAATCTGAGTGAGCCCCCAAATTCGCCGTTCTGCGCAATTTGCGAGAGGGGCGTCACGACCACCGCGTTTGTTTTAGGGCGTATTGCTATACGCCCCTACGGGACAAGACGAAATTCCATGTATAACTATTTGATTATCAGTAATATTAACCGCGCGAGCGGTTACATCGTCAATAACCTCATGTTGACGGCGAGCGAAGCGATGCCGGCTACATGGGGAAAGCTGATGAAACCTATAGCCGTCAACCGTGGAGCGGTTGCAGATTCAGCAAACTAAGGCAATTCGCGTCTTATTCAAAGGGGGATGAATAAAAAATGATGGGTGGGTGTGAAGTACCTTTGCAGTCGGGTAAGTCCTATACGGCCAGCTCCTTGTCAACTCCCCCAGGTCTTGACCGAAGCAAGGGTAGCAGGTTGTAGCGGCGCGATGTAGATAGCTTACCCTTTTTATTGCCTCTTTAGCTCAGTTGGCCAGAGCACGTGATTTGTAATCTCGGGGTCGTTGGTTCGAATCCGACAAGAGGCTCGAAGCAAGCACCGTCTTTCACCTACGAAGGATGGTGCTTTTTTTAGATTATTGTGTGTTTGCCAAAATATTATGCTTATGCAAGATGATGTGACGATTCGCGATGCTGTGCCTGCCGATGCCGAGGCGCTGCTGGGTATTTATGCCCCGTATGTTACCGACACGGCGGTGACGTTTGAATACGATGTGCCCACGCAGGAGGAGTTTGAGCGCCGCGTGAGCAGCATCAGCGCTCGCTATCCCTATCTGGTGGCTGTGCTTGGCGGCGAGATTGTGGGGTATGCCTACGCTGCAGAGTTCAAGAACCGGGCTGCCTATCAGTGGGCGGTTGAGACGTCCATTTACCTGCGCGGCGATGTGCAGCGCCGGGGCATTGGCGCGCAACTCTACGAGGCGTTGGAGCAGCGGCTCAGGCAGCAGGGCATTTTGAACATGAATGCTTGCATATCATATCCTGTGGCTGAGTGCGACCCTTATTTGACCCTGCAGAGCGTGCGCTTTCACGAGCGTATGGGATTTGCCTTGGTGGCGCATTTCCACAAATGCGGGTTGAAATTCGGGCGATGGTACGACATGGTGTGGATGGAGCGCCTGATTGGCGAGCATAAGTAGTGAATGTTAATAAACATTAAATAGTAAAGGCGCCTTTTACTCCCGTTATTGCACTTTGCTGAAATTAAGGATAATTTGAATAATTGCAAAAAATCATGTTAACCTTATTTAATGTAATTAACAAGTATTAACGATAAAAATTCGCTAATAATATTGCAAAAACCAAAGTCGAATGCCTATATTTGTGAAAAATATATCATAAACCTAAAATCAACGAAATACTATGGCAGTGATAGCACTCGACTTGGGCGGAACAAAAATAGCAAGTGCGATAATCGACAGAGACGGCAATGTGAAGTATCTGCATAAAAATCTGCTTGCTGGGCGTGGCGGTGCAGAAGTTGGGCGGCTGATAATAGAATCGATCGACCGTCAGCTGCAGAAAGCCGATTATTGCAAGATAAAAATCGATGCCATTGGCGTGTGTGTGCCTGGCAGCGTCGACCCCGACACGGGGATGGTGTGGGCGCCTAATATTCCGCAGTGGGAGAGTTATCCGCTTGCTCAAGAGTTGAAGCGTCATGTCGAGGGCCGTGGCATTGAGGTTTTTGTAGATAACGACCGCAGCTGCGCCATCTACGGCGAGCTATGGCAGGGTGCAGGCCGAGGCTGCAAGAACTGTGTGTTTATGGTTGTAGGCACGGGCGTTGGAGCGGGCATAGTGATTGACGGGCGGGTGCTGCACGGCGCTCACGACATTGTTGGTGCAACGGGCTGGATGGCTTTGCAACCGCCGTATGTCAAGGAATATGAGCCGCAGGGATGCTTGGAATATTACGCTTCGGGCACCGGCATCTGCAATCGTGCCAAGGAACTGATTCGTGCCAATAAGAGCTATCGCGGCGAGTTGCGCCAAATGCCAATTTCGCGTCTCACCACAAAGCATATTTTCAAGGCTTATGCCACAGGCGACGTGATAGCCCGCCAGGTGATTGACAAGGCGGTGGAGATGTGGGGAATGGCATCTGCCAACATGGTGAGCCTGCTGAATCCCGAGAAGGTGATTTGGGGCGGTGGCGTGTTTTGCTCGGCGAGCCATCTGGTGCCTGCCATCTATGCCGAAGCAAAGCGCTGGGCACAACCGCTCTCGATACGCCGCACAAAGTTCGAAGCCACATTGCTCGATGGCACCGAGGTGCTGCTGGGTGCTGCTTTCTTGGCATTGCAGGGCGGAACTGTCGACTTGCAGAATAAGGAGCTTTTTTGTGACTAAAGAGTTTTGCCGATTATCAAAACCTTATTAAAAGATAAGTGAAAATGATGGATGATAAATCAATAAGAAAATCGTTTATGGCAGCATGCTTCGGCATGATGTTTTTCGGCATCACCATGGTGGCTCTGGGCTCGGTGTTGCCCTCGCTGAGCGAGCGGTTGATGCTCACTGTTGCCAATAAAGCCACGTTGGCGTTTACCCTTACAGCAAGCATTCTTGTGGGCTCGATGCTGTTTGGACCGATTTGCGACCGCTATGGCCACCGCTGGCTATTTATGAGCAGTTGTTGCTCGGTGCTGTTGGGCATTGCGCTCATAGCCGTAGCAGCGTCGATGCCGGTGCTGATGCTGTCGTATGTGTTGATAGGCGTGGGCGGCGGTGTGCTCAATGGGCAGACCAACACCATAGTGTCCGACCTATATGCCGACGAGCAAGTGCGCGGCGCGCGACTGAGCCTGCTGGGCGCATTCTACGGGCTTGGCGCAATGACCATCACGCTGCTGGTGGGCTTGCTTGGCGACCATATTGACTACACTCACACTTTGTTGGGCATATCGGCGGTACTTGCCATTGGCACGGCATTGTGCTTCGGCGTAAAGTTCCCGGCTCCAAAGTTGGCGCAGAGTTTTCCGCTGGGCGAGGCGGTGAAGCTGCTGCGCAACCCCGTACTGGTGACGTTGAGCATAGTGCTTTTGTTCCAAAGCAGCATCGAGAGCGTGACCAACAACCTTGCCACTACATATTTCTCGCATATTCCCAAGGCGGTGTTGCTGCTCACGGTGATGATGGTGGCGCTGATAACGGCACGGTTCGTGCTCATTTGGCTGTCGAAGAAGATGACGCAAACTCGCATCCTCTACACCTTTTTTGCAATCATGCTGTGCGGATTTGCCATGATGCCGTTTGTGCGCAATCTGGGCGAAGCAATGGCAGCAATGGTGCTTGCCGGCTTTGGCTTGTCGGCAACCTATCCGGTGGTGCTTGGGCAGCTGGGTGCGCGCTTCAACAAGCTGTCGGGCACAGCATTTGGCATTGCCATTTCCATAGCGCTTGCCGGCAGCTCGGTGATTAATGCCTTTGTGGGCGGCTTGCTGCTCGACTTCTACCCCTATGTGATGATTGCCGCAGTGGTGATGATGGGTGTGCTTTATTCGATTGGCTCAAAGAAAAAATGAGTGATAACTATAACTATTAACCGATAAAAAAATTTTTAATGTTATGTACGCAAAAGATTGGTTGAAAAATGCCCATGGCATTATGAACACTATTGAGGAAACTCAAATGGAAAACATCCGCAAGGCTGCCACTATCATGGCTGACTCGATTGAAAAAGGACGCTGGGTGCACACCTGGGGCTGTGGTCACGCCACCATCCCGTGTGAGGAGATGTATCCGCGCATTGGCGGCATCGTGGGCTTCCACCCGCTGTGCGAATTGCCGCTCACTTTCTTCACTCAGATTATAGGTCAGATGGGTATTCATCAGTTCCTCTATTTGGAGCGCCTTGAAGGCTACGCTCAGCAGATTATGAAGAACTACGAGTTCTCGTCAGACGACTGCTTGTGGATATTCTCTCACACCGGCATCAATGCCGTGAACATCGACATGGCGCTCGAAGCCAAGAAGCGCGGCATGAAGGTGATTGCTTTCGGCTCGGCAGGTAACACCGGCGACAAAGCCGGACGCCATTCAAGCGGCAAGAACCTGTTCCAGTTGGCTGACGTGGTGGTTGACTCGTGCGTGCCTTTGCAAGATGCTTCGGTAACCACCGAACATCAGTTCGACAAAATCGGCCCGTTGTCAACTCTCGGATTTATCACTTTGGTGTGGGCCACGGTTTGCACCGTTGTTGAGATTCTCGAAAGCCGTGGCGTGAAACTCTACATCAACCCGTCGCACAACGTGCCGGGCGACACCACAGCACAGCAGCGACTCGATGCTGCCATCGACGAATACAAGCGTCGTCTGCACGTGCTTTAATCCTAACTGTAATTGACAGTTTTGGGTTTAACAAAAAAACGAATACACTGATGTGCCTATTGCTCTCACAAGCGATGCTTGCACACAGATGTTAGCTAAGAAAACCATTCTGAAAGGGGCGCGTCGCGACGACGTGCCCCTTGTTGTCTTGTTGCCTTATTACCTAAACGCTGGTGTTGCTTCGCAAAAAATGTGTGGGGAGTATTACTTCGTCCACAGAGGTTGGGTATCCCAATCATTCGGGAAACCCATCGAACGAGTTGACACATTTGGGTTATCTCTCAGCAGTTCAACCAATATGCTTTTAAAATTGGAATTAGGTATGATGCTCTGCTCCATATATGCGAGATAACACAATTGATGATATAGTTTGTTTGGGCGAAAACTATTTGTTGTAATCCACGATTTCGGCAGTCTTTGGGGCATAGTCGGCATGGTCGGATAACGTTTGTTCCATATTCTCGCGTGGTGTGCGCACGCATTTCGCAGGACAACAGCGCATTTTATCCAGCTTTCCAAATAAACATATTGTGGCAAATTGAAGTCTCTTGCCACTCGCTTCTTCACTTCAACATCCTTGAAATTGCAGAAGAGTTTTGACAACGTTCCGAACGATACAACCTCCAAAGTTTTCCAAGCAGGAGGAAACTCTGGTGATGAATAGCGACTGTAATATTCAGTAATGAAGTCTTCCTTTGAACGGTTCACCTCAGCAGCAATGTTGTTGATGCAAGTCTGTTGAATGCTTTGGTCACGGAATAGGTTGTTTTTCATAAACCAAAACGGTCCGTGGACCAGTGAGAAATAATGAATAATGCGAGTGCGAAGAGCCACCTCAATATCTTGGATTGATGCGAAAATCAGTGAACGCAACTTTCGGTCAAAGTTGTATAAGGCAATTGCCGTATGCAGATGGCTTTGTGGTCTGAACGTGTGGGTGAAGGAGTTTGTCTCCATTGGAACAAGATAATTCGTAAGTCTGAAATAACTTATTGAATGAAGATAGAGTATGGCCGTGTCTTCATCATCAATAATCAGCCCTCGTTGTTTTAACTGTTCAAGTTGCTCTGAGAAGTCAATAGCCTGTTTGGTATATTGCATACTGCTCATAATTGATGTTCTAATGTATAAAAACACGAAGTCCTGCCGTGGTACGCTTTCATTGAAGAGGCGTGGCAGGAACTGTTACTGCAAATCTACGGTTTTTATTTGATTTGTGCAAGGGTTTTATAATAAATGATAAAATGCAGATGATTTTTTACAGTTATTGGATGCTTTGTATTCTGACAAGGGGCGCGTCGCGACGACGTGCCCCTTGTTGTCTTGTTGCCGAAACGGTGGTAGCGTGCCTTTTTATAACCTCTCGGCTGTATGCGCAGTGTTATTTGCCGGCTGGAAGGGCAGGGAACTGTTGCACCGAGGTGCGTGTGCAGTGCTCCATAAGCACGCTTTGCTTGTTCCAGTGGAATGGCTCGAAGTCGGTGTTATACTTCACCTTGTTGCCTTTCACCACCAATCCGTCGACGCTCTTGGCATAGATGAGAGGATGGTCGAAGGTCTCGAACACGTTGTTCTCAATGCGAATAGCGTCGGGCGTACCGCCATGGAAATAGGTCTTGGCGGCTTTTAGCTGCGGTATCTCGGGGTAGATTGAAATCACAGCGTTGGTGAACTGAAACATATTGGTGAGCGAGTTCACAAAGCGATTACGGCGAATCACCAGATTACGCACAGCGCCGCTCTCATACCATCCGTTGCAGTCGCCGCATAACAGAATGGCGGTTCCCGAAGTGTGGTCGAACAAATTCTTTTCGCACACGGTGTATCGTGGCGATGAGAACAAGGCTCCGCGGGCGCGGTTGTTGCGCACGGTGCAGCCGCGGAACACCACTTGGGGTGTCCATGTGAGGTTCTCCAATCCGTAGCCTTCTTTTTCGGTGACCTCAGCCGGCAGGTCGCGGTCGAACGAAATCACATAGTCCTTTGTGCCGGCAATTTTGCCAGCCGATGGGCTGATTGAGCGGATGATGCCCGTCCAGGGCAGTTGGTCCATGGTGGCAGAGCGCACCGCAATCACGGTGTCGCCCTCGTCGCCCCACGAATATCCCCACGACTGGTTGTGTTCGAAGCAAGCCTTCACGGTACGGCTGTCGATGCGCTCACGCACGCGAAGATACACGCCATGAACATTTATTGCATCGTCCATCATGCCTTCGTAGAGGCTGTTTTCCTCGACGATGCGTCCGCGGCATTGCACAAAGTGGGTGGCGTCGGCTTGCGTGGTGAAATAGCGACCCTTGCCTTTGGGCAGGCAGACGTCGACGTGGTTGAGGTGGATGTCGGTGCAGCGTTGTGCCACCACGCCCATGCCTTCGGCGTAGTGAACCTTTATGTTTTTGAGCGAGGTGCGGGTGTTGGCTTCAAGGAAGATGCCCGGGTGCGGGCGATGGTAGCTTCGCAAAGCCACGCGGGTGCCGGGCACCATTCGTTGGTCCTTCCAGTTTGGCGCAATCACTTGGTTGCCCGATTTCTTGCAGTTGCGCAGGTCGATGTTCATGTCGCTGGTTTGCGGCACTATGTGGCGGGTGTTGCCATCGAATGCTATGCCTCCGTAGTACTTGGCATCCCATTTCAGTCCGAATCCGTAGAATGTGCCTTTTTCGTCAATATCCCATCGCACCTCGTTGGAAGGTTCGAAGGTGATGCCATCGGCAGTGTTGCTCACCACTTTCACCTGTGCAATTTGTGGGTTGTCGAAGTCGATGTTCAAGCGTTGCACGCTCACGTTGGTGCATCGCAAAATGCTCAATGGCAGCATGCGGCCCGAGCACAGCAATGTGCTTCCGCAGCCGTCGAAGGTGAGGTTTTGCCAATCTTCAAGGGCTATTCCCACGGGGTGGTTCACCACCTGGTCGTGGTTGGTGATGTAGTATTCGTGCACCGGCGCTTGGGTTGAGCGCACGTTGTAGGTGCCACGAGGCAGACGCACTTTTGCGGGAGAGCCTGCGGCGTCGCGCTTGATGATGTCGAGTGCGCGAGCAATGCGCATGGCAAGGCTGTCGGCAGTTGGGGTGACGCCATAGTCGGCAAGGTTATAGGTGCGCGCCTGGGCGCAGAACGATGTGAGCAACAAGCTGATAGCTATGCAAATGAATGTCTTACGCATGTCGAGGAAAAAATGAGATGTTTGGTTATAGTTTTATGTTTTTTTTATGTAGGTGTTATGGGCATCGTTGCAAATGCGTAGTGCAAAGTAAAATAAAATTGCGCACTTCGCAAAAACTTTTGCCGGCTTTATGCTTCCGGGCAAATAAATATTGTGATAAATGAGGCACAACATTGTTCGGCATCTCCATCTCCGACAGCATTATCACCGTGGAATATCCTATTAATCTGCGTAATCTGAGTGAGTTAAAACCCTTTCTGCGGCATCTGCGAGGGATTACGCAGCCTGTTGCTGCCGGGGCTGCATCTATGCTGCGGTGAGATTATTCCATTTCGCCTCAAAAGTGTTCAAGATGTTAGCAACTGCGATTTTGATGTATTTTCAAAGAAAAATTGAACACTTTTGATTTCGAAAATGACGATAAATTTGCTTGCATTTTTGTTATAAGAATAGAAGACAGTATAAATCACCATTGTGTTATTTCAAAAACAATGAGAGCATCACGAGTAATTATAATATTAGCAATTATCGTTTTTGGCGGGGTTGAATGTGGGGCGAAGTGCAGTGATTGTTTTTCGTCGGCCATGGATAGCACGATGGTGGCGGAATTTGACATTAATGGCGTGGGCAACGGCATCGTTGCCGATTCGCTGGCGGTTGATTCGTCGTATTCCGGCAGATGGCTGAAGGTGATGCCTGAAGGCTCCGATTTGTTGCCAAAATTCCCGAAAAACAGTGAGCTGAAACCGTCGATTTACGAGTTGCCGTACTCGCTGTGGACGCATCGGCCCAACTATCGAAAGGTAGTGTATAACAGCGTGGCGCTTTATGCAGCCGGTGTGGCAATGCTTGGCATTCTTGAGATGTTGCCCGAAGATGCCACTGCGTGGAATAAGGAGGAGATTCGTTCAACGCCGTTTTTCGAGCGGTGGTGGAACCATGTGAAAAAGGGTCCGGTGTGGGACCACGACAAGTGGTATTTCAATTATCTGCTTCACCCCTATGGCGGAGCGGCTTACTATATGAGCGCCCGTTCGCAGGGCTTTAGCGCGCCGTATGCAATGTTGTATGGCTTTGGGGTGTCGACGCTGTTTTGGGAGTATGGCATCGAGGCGTTCAACGAGATTCCGTCGATTCAAGACCTCATAATCACACCGTTGGCGGGTGCCGTGATAGGCGAGGCGTTTTATGTGCTCAAGCGCAGCATTGTTGCCGGTGGCTACAGGCTGTTTGGCAGCAAGGTCCTGGGCAATATTGTGGCTTATCTCATCGACCCGGTGAACGAGGTGATGGGGTTGATTTACGGCAACGATGCGCGCCGCATCAGCACGAGTTTTGCCTTGATGCCGGGCATGGCACCCGGCATCAAGGTGCAAGCCTCGTTGAGCATTGTGTTCTGAAAAAAGGCAGTCGTGTAATCGGGTTAATGAGCATCGAGCCAGTTGGTGGCGATGGCGTGCGATGCCGTGAGCGGCACGTTGCCGTGATAGGCGTTCTGCATACATTCCACTGCAATTTGTTGCACGCGCTCAGCCTCGGCGGGCACCACGTCGAAGTTCAATTCGTCGTGCACTTGCAGAATCATTTTCGAGCGCAAGCCTTCTTGCTTCATCTTGTTGAAGATGCTCACCATGGCAATCTTTATGATGTCGGCAGCGGTGCCTTGAATAGGGGCGTTCACTGCGTTTCGTTCCGAGAAGCTGCGCACCACAGCGTTGCGCGAATTAATGTCGGGCAGCATACGTCGGCGTCCGAATAGGGTGGTGACGTAGCCTTTCTCCTTGGCTTGCGTCACGCTGCGTTCGATGTAGTCGCGCACACCCGGGAAGGTGGCGAAATAGCCGTCGATGAGCATTTTGCTCTCGGCACGCGGAATTTGCAGCCGCTCCGACAGCCCGAAAGCCGAGATTCCGTAAAGGATGCCAAAGTTGGCAGTCTTGGCTTTGCGACGTTGGTCGGGGGTGACTTTTTCCAGCGGCTCGTGATAGATTTTTGCTGCTGTGATGGCGTGTATGTCGAGGTTGTTTCGGAAAGCGTCCACCATAGTAGGGTCGCCGCTAAGGTCAGCCACCAGGCGCAGCTCGATTTGCGAATAGTCGGCTGAGAAGAACAGGTTGCCGTCGGCAGGGATGAATGCTCGGCGAATTTCACGACCGTCGTCGGTGCGCACCGGAATGTTTTGCAGGTTGGGGTTGGTCGACGACAAACGCCCGGTGGCAGTGACGGTTTGGTTGTAGGTGGTGTGTATTCTGCCCGTTTCGGGGTTGATTAGCTCGGGCAGAGCGTTCACGTAGGTCGACAGCAGTTTGCGTATTCCGCGCAGCTCAAGAATTTTGTCGACAAGCGGATGTCGGTCGCGAAGGTGCATCAGCACCTCTTCGGTGGTGGAGTATTGTCCGCTTTTGGTTTTCTTGGCTTTATCGTCGATTTTGAGTTTGTCGAAAAGAATCTCGCCCACCTTCATGGGCGATGCGGTGTTGAACTGTTCGCCGGCGAGTTCAAAGCACTCTTGCTCGAGGCTGTTCATACGCTCGGTGAGCACCACCGAATAGTCGGTGAGCGCTCGCACGTCGACGCGTGCGCCGGTGTGCTCCATATCGGCAAGCACCTCAATGAGCGGCAGTTCGATGTCGGTGAGCAGCGATGTCAAACTGTCGGCATCGATGCTGGCGATAAGCGGTTTTCGCAGCGCGAGCGCCATATCGGCGAGTTGGCAGGCATAGGCAGTGATGGCGTCGCCCGACACCTCGACAAAGCGCTTGCGGTTGCGACCTTTTGCGCCGAGCAGGGCATCGTCGGTGGTGCATGCCACGCCCAGAATCTCCTCGGCGAGGCGTGCAGTGGCGTGTGGACGTTCGGGTTGCAGCAGATAGTGAGCCACGGCAGTGTCGAAGTAAGGCGCAGCGAGGTTGATGCCTCGACGGCGCAGAACCACCATGGCGCGTTTTACGTCGCCCGACACCAGTGTCACGGAGGCGCTTTCGAGCAACGGCTTCAGCAGTTCAACGAGCGAAGCATCGGCGTAGAATGCCGAACCGCGCTTCACAGCCACAGCGATACCCACCAGCGAGGCAGTCATGGCATCGTCGCCGTCGGCAACGAGTTCGCAGCCGACAGCGTCAAGCTTCATGGCATCGGCAACGCGGCGCTTCAGTTCGTCGGCATCGGTTATGTGGGTGTAGACAATCTCGACAGGTTGCTCTATTACGGGTGTTTCTGTCGGGCTATTCTCGGTGTTTTCTTCTTCCTCGTCGTCGTCGCCGAACAGCGACATTTGAGCCGATTGTTTCTTCTTTGGCGTGGCGGCTTTTGCCGGGGCAGGGGTGGCGACGGCGTCAGCCGAAGCCTTGGCGGCAGGCATTGGAGCGCCTTCAAGTCCGATGTTGCCTTCGTTCTGGTCGATTATGCGGGTTGCAAAATTGCGGAATTCCAGTTCCTTGAACAGTTGGCGCAGTGCCTCGGCGTTGATGGGTTGGCGCTTTAGCTGCTGCTCGTTGAGTTCGATAGGCACCTCGCGGCAGATGGTGGCAAGCACTTTTGAGAAGCGAATCTTTTCGATGTTGTCCTCCACCTTTTTCTTGAGAGCGCCTTTCAGCTGCGAGGTGTTGTTGATGAGGTTTTCAACGCTGCCAAACTGGCGAATGAGTTTTGCGGCGGTTACTTCGCCCACGCCGGGGCAGCCGGGTATGTTGTCCACCTTGTCGCCCATAAGCGCCAGCATGTCAATCACTTGGTCGGCGCGTTCGATGCCGAATTTGTCACACACCTCTTTCTCGCCCATTATCTCGTAGCCGCCACCCGAGTTTGGACGATATATTTTCACCGATTGGCTCACCAATTGCCCGAAGTCCTTGTCGCCGGTCACCATGTATGTGGTGAACCCCTTCTTTTCGGCAAGCAGCGACAGGGTGCCAATCACATCGTCGGCTTCGTAGCCGGGCACCTCAAGCACGGCAATGTTATAAGCTTGGGCAATGCGCTTGATGTATGGCACCGCCTTGCGTATGTCTTCGGGCGTCTCTTCGCGTCCAGCCTTGTATTCGGCGTACATCTCGTGGCGGAACGTGCCGCCCTTGGGGTCGAAGCAGATGGCGATGTGGCTTGGGTTCTCGCGCTTCAGCAAGTCCTGCAGCGTGTTCACGAAGCCGAAAATGGCAGAAGTGTTCAGCCCCTGCGATGTGTATCGTGGGTTGCGTATGAGTGCATAATAGGCACGGAATATGAGTGCGTAGGCGTCGAGTAAAACCAGTTTTTTTTCTTCCATATTGGTGAGCTGTTTTTGGCGGGAATAATCAAAACATTCACCGCCTAAATATTCGTTTATTCTAAAAATTCAGTTAAAATTACTCCTTTTTGTCGGTATTTTGAAATATTACGCATAAAAGTTTCAAAACAAAGAAGATTTATTGCTACTTTTGCATTACAAAATATAATGATGACTGAATTTGAACAAATACGGGCTGACCTGTCTTGCGAACTTGAGCAATTAAATGCAATAATTGCCGAGTCGTTGCATAGCGACAACGCACTTATGCAGCACATTGTTGTGGAATTTCTCAAGGCAAAAGGTAAACAGATACGCCCAATGCTATCGATACTCACTGGCAAGCTGTTTGGCGGAGAATTGCGCACCATACTCATGGCTGCGGCATCGGTCGAGCTGCTGCATAATGCATCGCTCATTCACGACGACGTTATCGACGAGTCGGCGGTGCGTCGCGGTCGTCCTACCATCAACCGCGTGTGGGACAATCATATTGCGGTGCTTGTTGGCGACTTCTTCGTGAGCTCGGCTTTGAGCTGCGGTGTGGCGTCGGGTGAGCCCAATGTGGTGAAAGTGCTTGCCAACCGCGGCCGTGAACTTTCGTTGGGCGAAATCAACCAGATTGAAGCCACTCGCAAACCGTCAATCAGCGAGGAACAATATTACGACACCATACGTCGCAAAACGGCTGCCTTGTTTTGCAGTTGCGTGGAGGTGGGCGGATATGCTGCCGGTGCTCCTGCTCATCAGTTGGCGCTGGTGGTTAAGTATGCCGAACTCTTTGGAATGTGCTTCCAGATAAAAGACGATATTTTCGATTATTTCAACGACTCGGCGATTGGAAAGCCTACGGGCAACGACCTTCGCGAAGGCAAGCGTACGTTGCCGCTCATTCATGTGCTGTCGCGCACCGATTTGCCCGACCACGATGCCATGGTGGCGCTGAGCGAGAAGCATCAGCTCACTGCCGAGGAGATTGACACGCTTATTGCATACGCCCGAAACAATGGTGGCATTGAATATGCCGAGCAGCAGATGCTCAAGCTGCGCGACGAGGCGTTTGCCATTCTCGACGAGCTGCCACAATGCCCCGAGGTGCAGGCGTTCAAGTCGCTGTTCTCGTTTGTCATTGAGCGCAAAATGTAAGTGATTTTTCCCAGAAACAAGGATAGATAGGAGGTGAAACACAAACTATGCTGCAACCGTTTCTCAAAGAAGGCCGCATTGAAGCCGGATGCGACGAAGCCGGGCGAGGATGCCTTGCCGGTCCGGTCACTGCGGCTGCTGTGATTTTGCCGCCGGGCTTCAGCAACGAGTTGCTTAACGACTCAAAGCAGCTCACCGAGCGTCAGCGCAACCTGTTGCGTCCCATCATTGAGCGTGAGGCTCTGGCGTGGGCTGTGGCGTTTGTCTCGCCCGAAGAAATCGACCATATCAACATTTTGCGTGCGTCAATCGCTGCCATGCATCGCGCCATCGACCAGCTGAGCGTTCGCCCCGAGCATCTGCTCATCGACGGCAACCGCTTCACGGCGTATCGCGACATTCCGCACACCACCATCGTAAAGGGCGACGCTACGATGATGAGCATTGCAGCTGCGTCGGTGCTTGCCAAAACTCACCGCGACGAATATATGTGCCGCATTGCTGAGGAATTTCCGCAGTATCATTGGCTCGAAAACAAAGGCTATCCCACTCGCGCTCACCGCGATGCCATTGCCAGATTTGGACCGTCGCCCTACCACAGAATGTCGTTTCAGTTGCTCGACCGACAGCTGAGCCTGTTCTGAACTATAGTTTTAATGTGAAAGTTTTATTATCTGTCCACCTCAAAATAACAGCTAACTATGCAACCCGTCGAACTGCTGTCGCTCAGCGACACCGAAACATACAGCAACCTGCTAATGCACTATGCCAAGGTGCGTAATTCCTACAAGATTCGCAGCCGCCACTATCAGCTCGACACCGAGCGCGGCTTCAAGCGAATGGCTGCTTCGCGCATTGACAAGCTGAATGCCGCCGCTGCTGAGGTTGAGCAGCTCACGCCGCAGGTTAAGGAGATTGTGACTAAGGTGGAAGCGAATTTGGCGGTCGACCCGAAGAACAAATGCGCCCGCCTGCTGCGCCTCTATCTCGACGTGATTGCTGCCGACATCTTCGATGTGGCTGACATCAACCGTAGAATCACTTCGCTGCGTGGTCAGATTTTCAAGTCGTCGAAAACGGTAAAGAAGAAGTCGGCTAAAACAGCCAAACCGGCAGCGTCGCAGCCGGCAGCCGATGCTGCACAACCATCAAAGCCCACCGAGCTATCGCTGTTCTGAATATCCACAAAAAAGTCCGACCTGTCTGACAAGTCGGACAGGTCGGACCGTATAGGGGCAGTGTGATTTAGCGTCGTTCGTTGTAAACGCCAAGTTCGGCAATGCCGCAATATTCAGTCTTATAGCTCTTTATGGTGATGCGCACGGCGTCAGCCCAAACGCTGCCGAAGCGGTGCATCTTCACGCGCTTGGCGGTGGTGGCTTTACCTGCGAACACCGTTTTCCACTCGTTGTTCACACGGCATTCAAGTGTATATTCGTCGAGGCAATCGTCCTCGGCTTCGGTGATGACGATGGCATTGAATTGCTGCTCCGAGCCAAGCGAAATGGTCACTTGAGGTTCTTTCACCGACGGATGGGCATACCATTCGGTCTTGAAATTGTCGTCGTTGATGAAGTCGAACAGCTGGCAGTCGTAGCACCAAGTGCCTTCGGCAGGCTTGCCGAGCGCCAGGTTCGGCACCAATATAGCGTCGTCGTAGTGACCCAGTTTAGCCACCGGTCCGCGTTTGGTGTATAGTTTGCCTATCTCTTTGAGGCGTTTCAAGGCGTTGTCGTCCATCAAACCGTCGCGGTTAGGTGCCACGTTGAGCATGAAGTTGCAGAACACCTTGCCCATCGGGTCGACGTTTTCGTGCACGATGGTCTCAGCCGATTTCAGCTCGGGCGTAGTGGGAAAGTAGTCCTTCCAGAACCACCATTTGGGCTGCAGCGGCAGGCACGACATGGCAGGCAAGTTGTTTGCGTCCTTCGAAATCTTTTGTCCGGCGCCTTGTTCGTAAGCCTTGATGTCGGAGTAGAACAGACCGTCAGCCGGATATTTAGCCGAGTTGAGGTCCATAACCAAGCAATTGGGTTGCAGGCTCTTGATGAAGCTGTAAATCTCGGCAAACGGAATCTCGGTGTAAGAAATACGGCTCCAAGGGGCATCCCAGCCGTCGATGATTAGTGCGTCGATGTCGCCGTAGCCGGTGAGCAGTTCGGCGAGCTGAGCCTTAATCATAGTCACATGTTCGGGAGTGATGCGGTGCGGGCGCAGACGGTGATGCGTGTCGAGAATCGAGTAGTAGAGCATCACGCGCAAGCCCTCGCGGCGGAATGCGTCGGCAAACTCGCGCACCACGTCGCGCTTAAGCGGCGAGCTCATCACGCTGTATGGGGTGGTGGCTGTGTTCCAGATGCAGAAGCCGCTGTGGTGCTTGGTGGTGAGGCAGCCGTAGGTCATGCCGGCGCTTTTGGCTGCCTTAGCCCATTGCGAGCAGTCGAGCTTCACGGGGTTGAACAATGCCGGCGAGGCATCGGGGTCGGGCCAATCCTCGGGACAGAATGTTGGCATATTAAAGTGGATGAACATGCCGAAACGCAGGTCGACAAACGCCTGCTGCAGCTCCTTGAGAGGCTTCACTGGCGCCGATTGCTGCGCATAGCCGCACACGGTTGCCACGATAGCCAAGAGCAATGTGATGGTTGTTTTTTTCATAATATTGCGTTATTTTGCTTTGATGTTGAAACTGTAAGCCGAGCTTTTTGAGTCGACGGTGTAGCCTTCGCCGTTGTCGTTGCCGTAGTCGAAATCAATTGTAATCACATATCTGCCGTCGCCTGACGTGAATCTCAGTTCTGCCGACAAGGTGCTTCGGTTCTGCCAAGTCTTCACTTGAGGCGATTTCACAATTTCGTAGGTGTAGCCGTGCGAGGTAAAGAAGCGGATAAACTCGTTGTAGCTCAACTTTGTGTTGAAGCCCTGCGATTCCCATTCCGACGGAATTTTGTCGTAATCGGTGAAGTACATGGTTTCGAAGCGGCCGTCGTGGCTGAAATCCCAGCACTGAATGCCGCGAATACTGGCATATTTGTCGCCGTCGCTGCGGTTTTCCACCTTATAGCCTTGTGCTTTCAGGTCGCTGGCAGTTGATTTGCCCAAATCGACGCCCCAAACGGGGTACAGCTTCAGCGAGCCGCTGCGCGACGAACTGCCGTAGCTGCTGCCGCCACTCGACGAGCCAGAGCTTTGGCTGAACGACGAGCCGTCGGCGTCGTGAGCCAGACGGAAGCCGAAGATGCATGAGCTTTCCTCTTGTGCCGAGCGTCGTGCCACGCGTTGAGCCCAGTCGAGCGAGTGCCAGTAGCCACCGCCGCGCACCACGCGCTTGCCGCTGCGTCCGCCCTTCGGGTTGGTTTGCGAGCTGCTGGAGTACTTGCTCCAGTAGTCGGCTGTCCATTCTTCGAGGTTTCCGCTCATGTCGTAGATGCCCAGTTCGTTAGGCTTCTTGGTGCCTACGGGGCGGCTGTGGTGGTCGCTGACGTTATACCAAGCCACTTCCGACGCATCGTTGCTGCCGCTGAACTTATAGCCGCGGCTTTGGTTACCGCCTCGGGCTGCAAATTCCCATTCAGCCTCGGTGGGCAGGCGGAAGTGCTTGCCGGTGGCGCTGTTGAGGCGGCGGATAAATTCCTGAATCTGAGCATAGTTGATATTTGCCACAGGCTTGTTATCGCCCTCGCCGGCATAGCTCTGGCTTGGTATCGAGCCGCCCATAACGGCTTTCCAAAGAGCCTGAGTGACTTCGTATTTACCAATATAATAGCTGCTTACGGTCACGTTGTGCTCGGGCTTTTCGTCGTCAACCGAAGCGTCTTTACCCATAATAAACGTGCCGCCTTGCACATACACCATGTCGAGGTTCACGCCGTTCACGTTCACTGTGCCCGACGAGCCGCTGCTGCTGCGTGGCGAGCTTGAACCGCCGCCCGAACCGCTTGCTGCGGCTACGCTTTTCAGGGCTTTCACTCTGAAGCTGTATGCCGTGTTCTTCGAGTCGACTGAGTAGCCTTCGCCGTTGTCGTTGCCATAGTCGAAATCAATTTCAAACGAGTAGTTGCCGTCGTTTGAATAGAACATCAGGTTCGCCGAAAGGGTGTTTCGGTTCTGCCACTTTTTCACTTGAGGTTCTTTAGTCACTTTGTAAGTGAATCCGCGCGAGGTGAAGAAGCGAATATATTCGTTGTAGCTCAGGCTTCCATTCAGTCCTTGCGATGTCCACAGGTCGGGTGCTGTGGTCGATACCGGGAAATAGATGGTTTCGTAAACGCCGTCTTTGCTGTGGTCCCAGAACTGTATGCTGTGCACGCGTGAATAGTTTGCCCCGCTGCTTTGCGGTTCAACGGTGAATCCTAATCGCTTCATGTCGCTCACGGTGGTGTTGCCAAGGGTGATGCCCCAAACCGGGAACAGCTGCAAAGAACCGCTGCTGCGTGGTGAGCTTGAACCGCTCGACGAACCACTGCCTGAGCCGCGCGACGAGCCGCCCGAACCACTGCCGCTCGGCGCCGGCTTGGGTGCCGCAGCCTGCTCTTTCTCCAGTGCTCCGTCGAGGGTGAACTTGTCGCCCTCGGTAAGCTCGATTGTCTTGCGAAGGGTCTGATAGCCGGCCTTTTTCACCTCTATGTTGTGCTTGGTGGCAAGCACATTGTTGAATACGCCCGGCGACGTGCCCAACTTGGAGCCGTCCATCCACACCTCGGAGCCGATTGGCTTCACGCTCACCACCATTGAGCCGTATTTTGCCGTCAGTTCGGGAATGGTGAGGACTTTCTCCTCTTGCTTGGCAAGGGTTATTGAGGTCTGATAGCTATGATAGCCCGGTTTTTGACATTCAATCAGATACATGCCCGCGGTGAGCGAACCGCTCCAGCTGCCGGTGCCGCGCTTCTGGTTGTTCACAATGATTTCGGTGCCGGGGGTGGTGCTGTTAATCTTGAGCGTGGCAAGCGCCGACTTCAGGCGTATTGCCTTGGTCACCGTTTCCTTGCCTACGGCAATTATGCCGGCTTCGTTCATATAGCCGTTGGCTTCGATGCGATACTGGTGCTCGCCGTAGGGCAGCATCACCATCAGTTCGCCGTTGTCGTCCACCGGCTGCAGTTCGCCGTCGATATACACGCTGGCGCTTTTTGGCTCAACCGTGAGTGCGAGGAACGAGCCGCCGGCATCCTGGGTGACCACTGTGCGCACCTCGCCCGCTGCCAGCACCATCTCGTAGGTGCGCGCCTCGTCGATGGCGCAAGGGAAATAATAGTCGCGCAACACGCCTAATTGCGGGTGCTTGATGGTGATTTTCTGTATGCCGTGGGGCACATACACCCAAATTTCGCCCACTTCCTGCTTGGTCTTGACAATGCCTGCCATACCGCCCTCGAAGGTGAAGCCGGTTTGGGTGGTCACCACCTTGATGAGCGCAGCCACTTCGCCGTTCTGGTCCTTAACTTGCGTTCCTGCCAAGTTTGCCGTGAGGTCGTTGGGCAGTGGCTTGAACGACGTTACTGAAATTCCTTGTGCCGACAAGCCCATCCAGCCCATCAGCATCATCATTAGTATTATTATTTTCGTTTTCATAATTAAGTTGTTTCTTTTGTCGAGTGATTATTCGCTGTACCCCAGCTTTTTAAGTCGGTCTTTTGCAAAGTCATAGCCTTGTGCAGCTGCTTTTCGATACCATTTCACTGCCTCTGTGATGCTCTTAGTTACGCCTTGACCGTATTCATAACAAAGGCCAAGATTGCCTTGCGCAGGGGCATATCCTTGTTCAGCGGCTTTTCGATACCATTTCACAGCCTCGGCATCATCTTCGGTTACGCCGTCGCCATTATCATAACAACTGCCAAGCTTGCCTTGCGCAAGGGCATTACCTTGCTCAGCGGCTTTGCGCAACCATTTCACAGCCTCGGCAAAGTCTCGGGTTACGCCGTTGCCTAAATAATAACAATAGCCAAGATTGAATTGCGCAAGGTCATAACCTTGTGCAGCCGCTTTTCGATACCATTTCACGGCTTTGGCAAAATCTTTAGTTACGCCTTTGCCGAATTCATAACAAAGGCCAAGACTGCATTGCGCATTGGCATGGCCTTGCTCAGCGGCTTTGCGCCACCATTTCACTGCTTTGGCAAAATCTTTAGTTACGCCGTTGCCATTATAATAATAAAGGCCAAGACTGAATTGCGCATTGGCATAACCTTGCTCAGCCGCTTTTCGATACCATTTCACTGCCTCGGTGATGCTTTTAGTTACGCCGTTGCCCTCATCATAACAATATCCAAGATTGCATTGCGCCGAGGCATTTCCTTGCTCGGCGGCTTTACGATACCATTTCACAGCTTCGGTGATGCTCTTAGTTACGCCGTCGCCTTCTTCATAACAAAGGCCAAGATTGCATTGCGCAAGGGCATTGCCTTGTTCAGCGGCTTTGCGATACCATTTCGCTGCTTCGGTGATGCTTTTAGTTACGCCTTGACCGTTTTCATAACAAACGCCAAGATTGCATTGCGCACCGGCATTACCTTGCTCAGCGGCTTTGCGATACCATTTCACAGCTTCGGTGATGCTCTTAGTTACGCCGTTGCCCTTATCATAACAAAGGCCAAGATTGAATTGCGCAACGGCATCTCCTTGCTCAGCGGCTTTTCGCCACCATTTCACAGCCTCAGCATAATCTTGAGTTACGCCGTCGCCCTGTACATAACAAAGGCCAAGACTGCATTGCGCATCGACATCTCCTTGCTCAGCTGCTTTACGAAGCCATTTCATTGCTTCGGCATAATCTTGGGTTACACCGTTTCCATTATAATAACAAACGCCAAGATTGAATTGCGCACGGGCATTACCTTGCTCAGCGGCTTTTCGATACCAGTAAACAGCGCTTGCGTAGTCGTTTTGTTTATAATACTCATGACCTAATGACGCTTGAGCTTCAGCGTCGCCGGTGATGGCTTTCTCATAGTAGCCGTAGGCATCGGTGCCTTTTGTCGGGAGTTTGCTGGAGAAATCAGAGTATAAGTTGGTGCTGAGCGCGCCTGTAACCACTTTCTTTTCGCCTTCGGCAATGGTGATGGTTTCGCGGTGCTCGGCGCAACCAGCTTTCTTAATGAGCAGGCTGTGGCTGCCCACAAGGATGTTGCGGAACAAGTCGGGCGACGAGCCGAGCTGCTTGCCGTCGAGCCACACCTCGGCACCGATGGGCTTATAGTTCACCTCCAGACTGCCCAATATTGGCTCTAATGCCGGCAGAGTAGCTGCTTTCTGCTCCTGCTTGCCGAGCGTAACCGACACCTTTTGGCTGCGGTGGCCATCGAGGCGTCCCTCAATGATATACATTCCCGCCGGCACGCTGCCGCTCCAGCGGTCGGTGCCGCGCAGTTGCTCGTTTACATATATTTTAGTACCCGGGGTGGTGCTGTTCACCGTGAGTGCGGCAAGCGCCGATTGCAGTTTGATGTTGAGCGTTTGCTTTTCCTTGCCTATGGTCATCACGCCGGCTTCCGTCATATAGCTGCCGGCTTCGATGCGATACTGATGCTCGCCGTAGGGCAATGCTTTGATGTAGTCGCCGCTGCCGTCGCTCACTTGCAATTCGCCGTTGATATACACGCTGGCGTTTTTTGGTTCAACCGTCAGCGCCAAGAACGAGCCGCCGGCATCCTGAGTGACCACTGTGCGCACCTCGCCCGAGGCAAGCACCATCTCATAGGTGCGCGCCGCATCGATGGCGCACGGGAAGAAATAGTCGCGCAGCACGCCAAGTTGCGGGTGCTTGATGGTGATTTTCTGTATGCCGTGAGGCACATACACCCATATTTCGCCCACTTCCTGCTTGGTCTTGACAATGCCTGCCATACCGCCCTCGAATGTGAAGCCGGTTTGCGTGGTCACCACCTTGATGAGCGCAGCCACTTCGCCGTTTTGGTCCTTTACTTGCGTTCCTGCCAAGTTTGCCGTGAGGTCGTTGGGCAATGGCTTGAACGACGTTACCGAAATTCCTTGTGCCGACAAGCCCATCCAGCCCATCAGCATCATCATCAATATTACTATTTTCGTTTTCATAATCAAGTATTTTCTTTTATCAAGTGATTATTTGCTGTAACCGAGGTTTGCTAAAATTTCAAGAGCAAATGTATTGCCATTCTCGGCAGACTTGCGATACCATTTAACTGCTTCGTTGATGTTTTTATTTACACCTTTCCCTTTTTCATAACATCTTCCAAGTTCGTATTGTGCCCAGGCATCACCTTGCTCTGCCGCTTTGCGATGCCATTTAAATGCTTCTGTCAGGCTCTTAGTTACACCCTCGCCACTTTCGTAACATGAGCCAAGTCTATCTTGTGCTTCAGCATGTCCTTGCTCAGCTGCTTTGCGATACCATTTTACTCTCTCCGTTCCTCTAAAATTGCGGCCAAGATTATATTCCGCTTCAGCATATCCTTGTTCGGCGGCTTTACGATACCATTTTACTGCCTCGGAAGAATCTTTAGTTACTCCTCCTTCTCCTTCTTCATAGCAAACACCAAGCTTATTTTGTGCTTTGGCTTTGCCCAGAATTGCTTGTTTGTAGTAGTTATAGGCTTCGGTGCCTTTCGGTGGAATTTTGTCATTGGAACTACTGTTTTTGCCACTACTGCTTGCTTGCAAACCAGTAGAACCGCTGGAACTTAAGCGCTTCAGATTATCTTTTGCATTTGCATTGCCTTGAGCTGCCGCTTTGCGATACCATTTCTCAGCTTCGGAGATGCTCTTGGTTACGCCTTGCCCTTTTTCATGGCAAACGCCAAGATTATATTCCGCTTCAGCAATTCCTTGGTCGGCAGCTTTGCGATACCATTTCACAGCCTCATAGTAATTTTGAGTTACGCCTCGCCCTTTTTCATAACACTCTCCAAGATTGTGTTGCGCAGCGGCATTGCCTTGCTCGGCGGCATTGCGATACAGCTTAATTGCCTCAGTTATGCTCTTTGTAACGCCTTGCCCATATTCATAGCAATAGCCAAGATTGCATTGAGCATTGGTAATTCCTTGCTCGGCAGCTTTGCGATACCAATAAACGGCGCTGGAGTACTCTTTTGAGTTATAGTACTTATCACCCAATGAATTTTGCGCTTCGGCATCGCCAGTAATGGCTTTCTCGTAGTAACTATAAGCTTTAGTGCCTTTTGCAGGGATTTTACCTGTGAAATCACTGTATTTATTCCTCGGTTGGCTACTACTGCTTGCTTGCAAAGCATTGGAACTACCCGAACTTTCGCTGTAACCTAATCGCTTGAGCATGCTTTTTGATGCGATGTTGCCTTGCGCAGCAGCTTTGCGATACCATTTAACAGCTTCAGAGATGTCTTTTGTTACACCTTCTCCATCTTCATAGCAAATACCAAGGTTATTTTGTGCTGTGGCGTTGCCTTGTTCTGCAGCTTTTCGATACCAATAAACCGCATTTTCAAAATCTTTTGAGTGATAGAATTCATTTCCTAATCTGGTTTGCGCAGCGGCATCGCCAGTAATGGCTTTCTCGTAGTAACTATAAGCTTTGGTATTTCTTTGTGGAACTTGTGCCCAGGCGCCGAAGGTGGCGAGCAGGGTGAGACACATTATTATATAAAACCGTTTCATGACTATTATTTTTGGGTGGTTAATACGTTTATCTGATGGGTAATTAAAATTCTTCGATTTCGGGCGCGGTGTTTTGGAAGTCGGGCATACACATGCCGGTGGATGCGCCGATGTAGGTCGGGTCGGAGATGTAATACACCTTGCCTTTGTAGCGATAGGCGGTGCCGTTGATTTGGCTCGGCAGCACCACCACGGCAGCTTCGTGGCCCGGGAAGTGCACCAACTGGCAATCGATGCCGAGCACGTTGCGCAGCAGGTAGGTGTAGAACACCGAGCGGTCCTCGCAGTCGCAATAGGGGTAGTAGAGCATCTCGTCGAAGAAGAACGGCTTTTCGTAGCCGAACTGCTGGTCGTCGGTGGCATATTCAAATGCCTTTTGCACAAAGTCGAGTATGGTGTTGATGGCGGTGAGCGTAGGCATGCCTGCCACTTGGCTCTTCACTTGCGCCACCACACTGCTGCGGGCGGAGTTTGAGAACTTCGATTTGGCGTAGCCTGGTACCGGCATTTGCGGATAGCCGTCCATCAGGGCCACCAGATTGCTGTTGACGGAGCCTGAAATCTTGATTTTCGACGACTGGAAAGAGTAAGCTTTCGGCTTGTTGGGCAGCAACGGTTCTTGCTTGAGCACGAGGTCCATGGCGTGCAGGTTCATCTCGCTGTTGTCGGCATCGTAGGTGTAGATGGTCTTTGCCTCGCCATATCGCTCGTGGTTGAAGATGTAATATTTTCTGCCGTTTTGTTCGAGGTAGGGGCGGGCATACACCATGTGGTCGAACGGCAAGAGAATCACCAGCTCGTTGCCGTTGGCAGCACCGAGGCGGGCATCGTAGCCCAACGCCACCAGCAGGAGGTCGGTGATGAGCGTTTGCGTGTTAGGGTCGCCGGTGAGCTTGGCAGCATAGCGCTTGAGGTAGTTGTAGGTCTGCCAGTCGCCCATGCGATATTTGCTGATGTCGTTTTTGATGGTTTGCAGAACGCCTTCGGGCAGGTCGGTGTCGCACAGGTCGTTCCATGCGCGCGACAAGGTGTTGCCGTTGGTGCCGCTGAGCGTGCTCACTTCCACCTTTGGCAGCCTCAGGTTCAAACCGTAAAGCTCGATGTTCACCATAGGCACAGCAGGTTGCACCGGCTGCGGAGTAGGTGTTGGGGTAGGAGTGGGTGTTGGCTGCGGTTGCGGCTTGGGTTCTGGCTTTGGCTGCGGCTTGGGCTCGGGTTTGGGTTGCGGAGTCGGTTCGGGCTTAGGTTGCGGCTTTGGCTCGGTGATGTTGGGCTGTGGTTGCGGCTTGGGCGGCTGACGCTTTATGTCAGGTATGTCCTTAGGCTTTGGAATAGGGTCAGCCTTGGCGCCACGAAACACGTTGTATTCTTGCCAAACCCCGTCGAGAAAGCTGGCGTAGCTCGAAAGCACCGACTGGCGGAAACCTTCGTAGTTGTTTAGAATCGACTTGCGGAAGCTGTCGAAATCGCTGTTCATGTCCTGGGCATTCGCAGCCATTGTTGCCATGGCGGCAAACAAAACTATGGAGAATCGTTTTTTCATAATCGTGAAAATTATCAGAAGTTGTAAGGACCAATTAAGCCAAAGTTAGGGTCACGTTCGGGTTGCCAGGTGCGCACCTTGATGATGGGCTTTTCGGGGTCGTTGAGGTCAACCATCAGGAAGAGGTAGCCAGTGTCGCCGTAGCTCGACGAGTAGTAGTCTTGCTTGATTTGTATGCCGTAGATTTCGCCGCCGTTGCCCAGCTTAATCACGTCGTTGTTGGCAAATCGGATGTTGATAAACTCCTGACTGCGGAAGCTATAGCGAAGGTTCTTGAGATACTGCTCCTTGGTATAGGTGGCGTATTTATAGGTTTTTTCGTTGAGCTGCACGCCGTTGTCCTTGTTGTTGAGGCGACGAATCTCCTTACCAATCACAATCACGGCGTTGTCGTCGAACACGCTCTCAAGGTATTGAATGTCTTTCAGCGCAAATGCGGTCTTGTAGTCCTCGAGGAAGTTCATCAGCGCCACGCGAGCCAGCTCCGACCAGTCGCCTTTCATGAGGATGTCCTTTTCGGCTTGCTCGCCGAGACCAAATGACACGTTGTCAATCTTGCGGTTGGCGTCGAACATGAATGTCACCTCCTCCATGAATCGGCGTCGGTTGGCTTTGAACGAGAAATTCATAGGCAGACCGCGGCAAATCACCTTGTTGCCGTAGCCAACGTAGGTGTATTTCGGCGTGCCGTAGAGGCGTGCTGTGCCGTAGTCGATAAGCTTTTTGAAGGTGTCCCAACCGGCTGGGGTGAACAGGCTCTGCACCGAAGCATAGTTGCGGGTGCGGATGGCTTCGGTGATTTTGTTCATAACCTTGTCGTAATCGCTCACGTTGTCCACAGCCTTCAAGCCCGAGGCCTTGAACGCCGTCGGGTTGCTCAACGCCGAGGTTGAAGCGCCCACGCTGGCAACCGCCGCTGCAAATGCGCTTTGCGAGCCGCCCGCAGCCGAGCCAGCTGTTTTCGAAGCCGTTGCGCCCGCCGTCGAGGTGTTTGCCGAAGCCGCAGCGCCGCCACCGGCATTCAGCGTCAGATACGACTTGCGGAAACTGGTGCCTTTCATCACGCCCATCACGGTTTCAATTTCTTTGTCGATGTGCGATTGTCCCTCGTAGGCATATTCGCACTTGATATTGAGCTTGTCGGGAATCTGACCGGGACGCATCTCAGCCATGCCGCGACCGTCGCGCACGCTGCATATCGAGCTCCAGTCAACGCCGTCGAAGTAGGTGAAGTCGAGACTTTGCACCGGTTTGCCGTTATAGGTGAAGTAGAGAAGCAGGTCGGTGCCGTCAATGCCTGCTTTTTCCACCGCCATACCGCCGAGAATCGAATTGATTTGCTGCGGAATCCACGAGCTGAGGATGTGTTCGGCGCCGTCGCCATCGGTCCATTTCACTTCGTTTTCATATTGCAGACTCTTGAGCATGCACAGCGCCCAATAGTAGTTGCGCAGGGCATCGTCGATTTTTGCCACTTTCTCAGCCTTATAAGCCAAGCCAACAAGGTCGAGCACCTTGTTTTTGCGTCCGGCAAAGATGCGCTCAATCTCGCTACGCTTCACATAGCGCACCACATGTGCATCGGGCTCGTTCGACACCACGATGCGGCTGGTGTTGGTGAGGGTGGCTTGCGAATAGGTGTTCACCACCATCTTTGTTGCTGCCGAGGCGTCGACCTTGCCATTCGACACAACCTCGTTCTCCACCGTTGAGAACGAACCTTGCACGTTCACCGAAATTTTGCTCAGCAGGTCGTTCAGGGCTGCATTGTCGGCTGCTTTGAGTGTTTCGCCAGTGCCCTCGCCGCTAAGATATTCCTTACTGTTCTTAATCTCGCTGGCACTTTGTGCCCAAGCTCCCATCCAGGTGGCGAGCATTGCTGTCAATATGATAATTCTTGTCTTCATAATCAGTTAGTTGTAATTCTAAAGGTGACAGGAAGAGTGTAGTAGCAGTTCACGGGTTTGCCTTGCATCTTTGCAGGGGTGAAGCGTGGCATCGACCGCACTAAGCGCAAAGCTTCTTTGTCGAGCGCCGGGTTAACTGACTTTGCAACTTTAGCGTCGGCAATCTCGCCTGTTTTTGTGACAACAAAGTGAATTAGTACGCGTCCCTGTATGCCCTCTTCCAGCGCAATAGGCGGATATTTTAGGTTTTCGCCAAGCCATCTGAACATAGCGCCTTGTCCTCCAGGGAATTCGGGCATATTATCAGCCCTCTGATACACTTCGCCGCTAACGGTGCTTTTATTGCCCGAATGTCCTCTACCGATCACTTGCGTGACAGCATTTTTTGCTGTCAGGGCGCCGGTGATGGTTTTTCTTTCGCCTTCGGCGAGGGTGATGGTCTCGGTGTGGTCGGTGTAGCCGGCTTTTTTGATGGTGAGTTTATGTGTGCCGGTGAACACGTTCTTGTAGATGTCGGGCGATGCGCCAAGTTGCTTGCCGTCGAGCCAAATCTCGGCGCCGATGGGCTTATAGCTTACATCAAGCATGCCGTACATCGGCTCAAGCGCCGGTATGGTGATTGCTTTCTGCTCCTGTTTGCCGAGCGTAACCGACATCTTTTGGCTGCGGTGGCTGTCGAGACGCCCCTCTATGATATACATGCCCGGTGTGAGGTTGCCGCTCCAGTTTCCCGAGCCTTTCACTTGCTCGTTCACAACTATCTGGGTGCCCGGCGTGGTGCTGTTCACTGTGAGCGTTGCGAGTGCCGACTGCAGCTTGATGTTGAGCACTTTTTTCTCCTTGCCGATGGTTACGATGCCGGCTTCGGGTATATAGCCGTTTGCCTCGACGCGATATTGATGCTCGCCGTAGGTCAACGCTTTCATCATCTCGCCGCTTCCGTCGTTTTCCTGCAGTTGGTCGTCGATATACACCACCGCCGTTTTAGGCTGCAGCGAAATCACCAAATACGAGCCGCCGGCATCCTGCGTGACCACCGTGCGCACCTCGCCCGAGGCAAGCACCATCTCGTAGGTGCGCGCCGCATCGATGGCGCAAGGGAAATAATAGTTGCGCAGCACGCCGAGCTGCGGGTGCTTGATGGTGATTTTTTGTATTCCGTGGGGCACATACACCCATATCTCGCCGGCTTCTTGCTTGGTCTTGACGATGCCAGCCATACCACCCTCGAAGGTGAAGCCGGTTTGCGTGGTCACCACCTTGATGAGCGCAGCCACCTCGCCGTTCTGGTCTTTCTCCATCGAGCCGGCAATGTTAGCCGTAAGGTCGTCGGGCAATGGCTTGAACGACGTCACCGAAATACCCTGTGCCCAAGTGCCCATGCAGGCGGCAAGTGCAGCAATCAAAGCAAAAAGAAATTGTTTGTACATAACCAGTTTAAGCATTTTTCATTATATCGCAACAAACTCTAAAAATCCTCTATTAAAGCATGCGGATAGCCGCGTCGCCTACGTGTATATGCGTGCATATATACGCGCGCACGCGATTAAAAAACCAAAGCAGTGGAACTATGTCGTAATTATATAATCTTAAAAAATATCATACGCTTTGTCGCCTGAAAGGCGAGAAGCCGAGCCTTGGCGAGGCACTTAGCCCGGGGTAAGCGAAGCGCAACCCCGGGTCAACGACATCCAAATCTGTGGCGTCCGAATAGGACGCGAATTAATGGTTAATGTGTTGACAATAAGCTGGTTTAGTGGTAATTCGCGTCTTTTAGACGCATTTTTCAGGGGCACCGCTTTCCGTGGGTTACGCTTCGCTCACCCTCGGCTAAGTCCCGTCGGCTAAAGCCTCCGGGGTCGCGCCTCAGGCGCCTATAACCAAATGCTCAAATTATTTTTAATATTACGACACAGCCCCTCCGCTTCGATTGCTTTGACTGTGAAATTATTCGCCGGCGGTGTCGAAGCCTTCTTTGATGAAGTCAGACACTTCCTTGGCATACTTCTGAGCCACTTCCGATTCGCGTGCGGCGTTTTCCCAAGCGCGGATGCGAGCCTTGGTGGCTGCATCTTCGTTAATCACGAAGAATGTTTGCAGTTCGTTAGAGCCGTTGGCGTTCTTCTTCAGCAGCGAGAAGCTTGCCTGAATTTCGCCCTTGATTTCTTTCTCAACAAGGCGCTCATAGGCAGCATAGAACTTGTCGAACTCGGCAGAGAGGTCGCCTGAAGCATTGGCAGCGAGGTCCGACACGATGCGGCCCTTCAGCTTCGAGCCTGCCAGCGATGCGTAGTAGACACACGCGTTCTGCAAAGCCATCTGGCGGCATACGTTCATCGACACGCAGTTTGAAGCAGTGCCGAGGAGCTCGTGTGCACCATCGTTGTTGAGCTTCTGATAGTGGAGAAGCAGCGACACTTCAAGGCTACGCGATGTGCCGTAGATTTGCCATCCTTCTTTCTTGAGCTGTTTGAGCTTTTGCTTGTACTCCTTTTTGAGTTGCTTTTCAAGTTCCTTGTTTTGAGCTTGTACCATTACCGGCATGGCAAACAAAATTGCCAAAAAGAAAACTAAAAACTTTTTCATATCCGAGGATTTTTAAGAAAAAAATAGATTTGTGATATAAATAATTAATTTAGAATAGTCATATGTGGGATTACGCTTGCAAAGTAACATAATTTTACAAATATTTCAAAATTTTTGAGGGAAATATGGGTGTAAAAATTTGAGTGTTGAATATGTTGGAAATAGGGCAATTAGATAGCATCCGCACCTTAGGCAGAGCGTGCAAGCCTCCCCACCGCAGCTGTGCAGGCAAATGAGCCGCGGTTGATATCGGTGGGAGAGGGCATCTCTGGCAAAAAAGTGCGGATTCCGCAGAAAGGATGATTGGCATGCAGTGGCGTATTGCATGCACCGGGCGCGTGCAGATTGAGTGATTAGGGAGTCTGCACTTGAAATACCATTATTGCACCCGGTATGGGAGGAATAGCCACAGGTTTTGTGCCAAACGGGGCGGCAGTGGTTCTTTGTTTTGCTGTGACTTGAACAGCATAAAGATGGCTGGGGCAAAAATTCTTTATAACATTTGCCGGAATAATAATCTGCGGAACAATCAGCCCATTCTTTTTGAAGAAAACAGGCGCTTTCGCCATAAGATAGTCAATAGCTTGCCCGTCAATGAGTTCCACTATGCGCAAATCATAAATGAAAGTGGCAGCAGGGGCAGCGCTTACTACAGGCGGAGTCCACTGAAATACAGGGTTTTGCGTTGAGATGGTGTATACGTCGCATCCGCCATCGCTGATGCTGGAAGTGGGTGTATTAGGGTTAACCCAAGCAGGCGCCTGAATGTTCATATCCTGAGCATGTGAAATGCACGATAAGCCGACGATTGCGAGCAGGCATAGAATGGATTTTAGATTTCGCATAATGGTTTTCAGTTATTATTGGTTTTACGGGAATCGGAGCGATATGCCATTGGCGTCACACCCACTGTTTTACGGAATACGGTGCTGAAATATCCCGGGTCCTCCATGCCGCATTGAAAGGTAATCTCGGCAACAGTGAGGTCGGTTGTTATCAGAAGGTTTTTCGCTTTTAGCAGACGCAACTTCAATATATACTCTTTAGTGGTTATTCCGGTGATAGCCTTGAGTTTACGGTTGAGCTGCGCACGTCCGATGCACATTTCGGCAGCTATTGCGTCGTAGTCGAGTTTGCCAAGAGTCATTGCATTATGAACGGTGGCGACAAACTTGTCAACGAAAGCTTTGTCGAGCTTCTCGCGCTCGGTGAGAGAGTCTTCAATAATTACGGGTTCGCCCTCTGTTTCAGCAGTTTCAATGCTGTCGTTAGCAGGAAGGTTCTCCAAGGTGGCAGCAAATTTCTGCTGGAGCAGGCGGCGTTGTTCCATGAGTTTTTCGGCGCGGATGTTGAGCTCATCGGCGTGGAACGGTTTCTCCAAATAAGCATCGGCACCAGCTTCAAGTCCTTTTATGCGGTCGTCGTGAGTGGCGCGTGCCGTAACCATAATCACGGGAATATGGTCGAGCAACTGCGACGAGCGAATCTTCTTAGTCATTTCAAAGCCGTCCATCTCAGGCATCATGATGTCGGCTATGATGATGTCGGGAACCAATTCCTCAGCTTTTGCAAAACCTTCTACGCCATTAGATGCAAAGTAATAGCTGAATGCAGGATTCATTTGACCGGCAATGTATTTTGCCACATCGGGAGTGTCCTCAACAATCAGCACGCGTGTGACGTATGATTCGCTGTCGTCGTCGGCGTTGGCAGCGTTGACAGGCGAGCTATAATTGCCGTAATCGGGCAGAGTGGGATGATATGATTTAATGTCGAAGGCTTCCTTCACTGATTCGGCGGAATGGATAGGAAGAATTACGGTGAATGTAGTGCCGGCATTTGGCTCCGATTCCACAGTGATGGTTCCGTTCATGGCTTTTGCTGAAAGCGCAGCTAACGGAAGTCCAAGTCCTGAGCCATTTTGGGTGTTTCCGCCGGCAATCTGGTGGTATGGCTTGAAGATATGTTCGATTTCACCGGCAGGGATGCCCACGCCGTTGTCGTGCACGGTGAGCCTCAAATTGTTGCTGTTCACCGATGTGTGTATGCTCACAACGCCATCAGGGTGAGAGAACTTCAGGGCATTCGACAGCAAGTTTTGCACAATCCGTTCAATGTATTCGGGCACAAAATCCATCTGAATGGAATTAGGTTGTGACGAGTAGTCGACCGTGATATTTCGGTCGGCGCCATACAGACGACAGCTTTCGCACAGCATAGTGATGTAGCCGGTTACATCGCCATGGCGCCATGGCAATTTCTGCGTTCCTCCGTTCGACAATTTTGCAATGTCAAGCAGCTGGTTTATCAGATTCAGCAATCGGTTTTCGTGCCGTGCAATAGTGTGCAGGTCGTCGGTTATTACATCGGTGTCCTCGATGTGTTTTAGCGCATGGCTTGTGGCTCCGCGAATCACGGTGAGTGGAGTGCGGAATTCGTGCGTAATATTGGTGAAAAACGCTGTGCGATTATTTTCTTCGCGGCGCAGTATTTCGTTGCGCTGACGGCGCACTTTGTTGAGGCGAACGAGCATGGCAATGGCACACGCGGCAAGCAAAAGAATTATCACTGCGCTAACGATTACAGTACGGTTCTGGCGCTTTTCATATTGCAGCGTGCGCTGAAGTGCCTGTTGCTGCTCGTTCAGTTTCTCGTTTTCATATTTCGCAGCATATTCGCTTGTGGCCTTTTGAATCTCGCGGCGATACAACGAATCCTTGAGCACACCAGCTCTTTCAAGCTGGGTTAATGCTTCACGCGGATTGGATTGCTTGAGCGCTTCATACAGCCCCATGCGACTCTTCGATTCGTTGAACATGTCGCCGCTTTGGCTAAAGAAATCGAGGGCTTTTTTTAAATATACGGCAGCCAAAGCCTGATTGTTGTCAGCCAAGGCAATTGAGCCAAGCTGGTTGCAAGCGATGCTGTATGACTGAATGTTGCCTGTTTTTTGCAGAATAGGCAAGGCTTTGAGAAGGTTGGCACGAGCGTTCGACGTCTTTCCCATAGCCAGTTGCACGGCAGCCATCTGACACAGTCGGATTGCCGCCTTGCCCTCGCGTCCTGCACGGGAATCAATCTCGTAGGCTTTGGTGGCGTATTCAAGTGCTTTCTCGTTATTGCCAATAGTCTGAAATATCTCAGAAGCGATGCCCATCTGTATAGCCATTCTCAGCGAATCGCCGGCGGCGGTGCTGTTGTCGATTGCTTCGATAATGTATTTTCGGGCATCTTCGGGCCTTTTGGATTGAGTGTACATGAAAGCCAAGTTGCTCAAATCGCTGCTAATGGCGCTTTTGTCGCCCGAGGCACGGTCGATTTCAAGCAATCGCTTGCCGAGCTTAATTGCATTGACATAGTCGGATATTCGGGCATAGGATGCCGATAGATAACTGAGGCAGTCGGTTATCTTGAGGGTATTGTCGCCTTTTGTGATTAGCGGAAGCGCACGATTGCCATATTTCACCGCTTCGCGGAACTGTTGTTTCTCGTAATAATAAATAGTGGCTGTCAACCATACTTCAGCCCGCACGGAGTCGGTGTGCCAATTGGAAGGCATCGAGAATGGCTCATCGAAAAATTCTTCTTCATTGAGTATGTCGAATAGGCGATTTGCCAACAATCTTTGCGCTTTGTTGTCGGCTTTATCAAATTCATTTAGAAGTTCGGGGATTGTCATTTTCTCGATTGAAGCTGCTAACGAAAGTGCACAGCCCAAACATAGAATGAATGATAAAAGCAGAAGGGATTTGCGATAAAACGAGGCTATATTCATGTTTGGTTTATTTAACAATTGTAATGTTCAGGTATTTATTTTGCTCGGTTTTTTAGTATGTGGTTTAAAGTTACAAATTATAATTTGAATATGCGAACAAAATGGTTTAAAATACTGGAGATTAGTGAGCATGTTCCTATTTTCAACTATTTTGCCCACCCCATGTTCCTAATTTCAAGTTGCCCCACACATCTTAATAGTAACTTTGTAATGTTAACAATATTTCACGGATGTCAGTTAAAATAGCCTTAAAATACAATAAGCTTTTCTGCTTAATCAAGAACCGTCTGCCTATTCTGATGGTGCTTGCTGATATGTTGATATCCGCAGGAATTAGTACCGCAATAGCCCAGTCGGAAATCCAGTGGCTGAAAGGGCGCGAGCACAATTTCGGAAATGTTTTGGAAACAGACAGCATGGTAAGCCACAGGTTTGTGATGCGCAACGGTGGCAATGAGCCGTTCTCGATAGTTAGCGCATCGCCTCGCTGCCGATGCACCGAGGCAAAGTTTACGCCAAAAATCATCGAACCGGGCGACACCACGTCGGTGCTCGTGACATTCTATCCGCGCAACCGCTCAGGAACTTTCGTTCAGCGCGTGGCGGTAATTACAACCTCACGCTCACGCATCAGCCATGTGTTTGTGAAAGGAAATGTTGTTCCAAAGGCAAACGATGCTGAACAACTACAATCTGAAACAGCAAATCACAAGAAACTATAATAAATTTCTCAATAATCTTTAATAACGAACAATAATGAAAAGATTACTTCTACTTTTTGCCATTACATTTATGGTAATCGGACAAACCCTCTCAGCAAGAGATTGGACGGTTCCGTCGGGAAGCTCCTCTACCGAGGCGGTTTTTTATGTGACCTTGCAGGACAAGGACGGAAATAATGTTGCACCTTTAGCCGATGGCTTTGAACTCGGCGCATTTGTCGACGGAGTATGCCGTGGTTTGGGAACAACCTCGTCCTCAACAGAAACCACCGTATCCGAGAGTGTCTTTGTTTTCCGTATCCCAGTAACTTCAGCTGATGCCGGCAAGGCTGTCAGCTTTGCTCTCAGAATTGACGGCGATACTGAGTACACGCTCAGCGAAGTTAGCGGAAGCAGCGCCATTACACTCACCGGTGGCGACCAGACTGTAGGATATCCTTCGGGCAGCCACAAGTTGCTCTTTACTGCTCCAACAAATGTGAAAGCCACAGGCGATGGTATAATCACGATGGATGTGTACGACACTGTCACTCTTTCGGATGTACTCGTATTCGAGCCGGAAGGCGCTAATGTCCCTGACAACTATAATGTTAGTGTAGGCAACTATGGGGTTTACATGAAGGTGGAGAAAGGTGTGCTGACAGCATTGAAACCCAATCAACCCGCCGAGTTCAACCAGAACATTTCTGTTTCGTTCAAATCGAACACCGCTATAAGTTCGGTTTTGGCAGAGATACCGGTTGCAATTAACAACCCTATTGCTTCTATTACGCTTAAAGATGGCAGCGCCAACACTTTGACAGTGCCTGTGAACGATAGCGAAACCACTTCGAAACTTGCTGCTCTTATCAATGTGGCAGGTAAATATGCCGAAGCCGAATATACCGGTCAGGTGATTTGGACTCTGAAGACTGGCGATGCAACCGGAATAGAAATTGTTGAAGGTAGCACACAAGTAACACCCACTAAAGTAGGTGAATACGTGTTAACCGCCAATAACGAAGATGGCAATCTCACTGGCGTTGATATTACTTTGACCGTAATCCAACTTGCTAACCGTTTGGTTGCTATATATCCTAACGGTATTACCGTGGTTCAGGGTTCTCAAATGAATGAATACCTTGAGCATCTCTATAACATTGACCCAGCCGATGCAACCCACGGCAAATCAACTGTTACATATACCTTTAGCGGTACTACTAACGATGGCAGCGAAATTTTTAGCACGCTTGATTATACAGGTCTTGGCAAGGTAACAACCGCAGTCAATATAGGTTCAGGTACAATTACTGTTAAGCACCCTGATATTGAATTACCGTTGTCAATTCCTGTGAATGTAATTAAGGGCGTTCCCGGGGAAAAGGAAGGCGTGCTTGAGCCTTTGTCAATCAGTGTTCCTAAAGAACAGTTGAATGTTTTGGATATTACTAACGACCTTAAGTCGCACGTAGCTACTTATTCAAAACAACAATGGGACTGGAGCGAGTTCACATGGGAATCGTCGGTTACTACAGTGGTTAAGCCAGCTGTTACAACTGCCGGATTTATTGCTGCCGGTTATGGCACCACTACACTCTCAGGTTCAAAGACGGTTACCGCTTGCGGATTCAACGATGAAGGCACCTTCGTAGCCGAGCTGGAACAAACCGGCAACCTTATGATTGATGTAACAATCGTGCAAGGCCTTTCAGGCATTAGCATCGAAGGCTTCACAATCGGTTGCGAGGACAAGGACCAAATACTCACTGTAACAACCGACCCGGCTGGTATTCTTCTCGAAGATGCCGAGATTTCGTTTGGCATTCCTTCGCTTTCCGACCAGACCCCAATCTTAAGCCTTGAGCGAGTTGAGGGCACTAACACATGGAAGGTTACTCCTGATTATCCAGGTTCGGGCGCTTTGACTGTCACCTATGGCGATTTCAACGACGAAGCAACTGTTACTGTTTCGCAACACCTGACTCTTGCAGAAGGCTGGTCGTGGATTTCAACCTATGCAGGTGCGATTTCACTCGGCGCTGATAATGCCGGTAATATATTGGAAGCCCGTTCGCAAACAGCCCTTACTTACAACGACCCCTTATATGGCTTCTTCGGCGACCTCAACACTTTGGATGGCACTTCGGCTTACAAAGTGAATGTGAAAACGGGTGTAACATTCGATTATACAGCTGACAATGCTTCGTTGTACACCAATGACGCAACCACCGTTACCTTGCAGCCAGGATGGAACTGGGTGAACAACCCATGTGCAAAGAACCATTCGTTTGATGAAATCTTCAGTAAAGCAGAACTTCCCGAAAACAGTAGCGTAGTTGCACTCACTGGTTTCATGGCATACGCAAATGGTCAATGGAGCGGTTCGTTAGAATCGATTAATGCCGGCGAGGGTTATCTGATTTATAATCCTGGCACTGAAAACATTTCGTTTGTAATACAGCCTGATAGAATGATGTCGGAGTATGTAGCTTCCGGTGAAGCTGGCACAACAACGGCACGCACGCTGATGGCAAATACAAGAGTCGATAGAACTGTGCTCACCTATAATCCACGTCGCTTTGCCGATAACATGTCGATTATCGCAAGTCTGCCTGAGGGCGTTGATTCGGAACGCTACACAGTGGTTCCATTCGTAGGCGACGAATGTCGTGGTGAAAGCAAGCTTGACAACGGCCGTTTCTTCATCACCGTGCACGGACAGAAAGGCGAGCAGGTTTCGTTCCGCTTGTTCGACAACCAGACTGGCGAATATGAGACATCGCTCGTTGAGATGCCATTCAGCATGATGGAAGGTTCTATTAAGGCTCCGGTAGTATTGGGCACATCTACTACCGCTATCGATACCATCACCATCGACCAAAACAATCAAGACGGCAGCGACCCTGTAATATACGATATGCAAGGACGCCGCATGAGCAAAGATGCTCGTGGTCTGTTGATTATCAATGGCGAGAAGGTATTTGTGAAGTAATTCTATAATCATCTATATCACACCATGGCGCCCGCTCAATCGAGGCGCGGCGCTATGGTGTTTCTTTCATCAGAACAAAAGACTGAATACAAAACAATATATACTCCTTAAAAACCTCTCCATCGACACACTGAACAATTGGTTCAGCAACTACCGCTTTTTTAAAGCCCCTAAATTAGAAAATTCGCCTTTGGCAAAACAACATATATATCCAAACATCACAATGCGAAAAAGCAATCCACATAGTGTCACCTCGTATCTGAAGCGCATCGTCGCCACAGTCTTTATTGTGGCATTATGCGGAACGGCTACCATCTATGCACAGGACATTTCACAAATAGGCAAGAGTGACCCACTGATTATTTCGGGTTCGATAGGAACCAACAACACCTATTATCATTCCTCGATGGGGTCGGGCTATGCTTCGCCTCTGAGCAATAGCTTTTTTGCCAATATGAACATTAATATCTACGGATTTTCGTTTCCGTTTGCTGTTTATTACTCAAACAACAACACGAGTTTCAGCTATCCTCAAATTTCATTCAACATATCGCCGAGCTATAAATATTTCAAGGCGCATTTGGGCAGGTCGACAATGCCATTCAATTCCTACATCCTTAATATGTCGTTCAACGGTGTGGGATTGGAGTATAATGGTCCCAAGTTCCGCACGTCAGCCTTCTACGGCATATTGCGCAAGGCAATCAACGACAATCCCGAGGACCCTAATCCGCGCAATCCGCAATATGAACGCGTAGGCTGGGGCTTCAGCGCCGGTTACGGTAAGGGCGGAAATACCATTGACATCTACCTGTTGCGTGCATACGACCGTCCGAACACCATCGACGAATTTTGGCAGCGCGACAATCGTCCGCAAGAAAACCTGCTTGTGGGCATCAAAGGACGAGTAAGTCTAAAGAAATTTTTGTCGCTGACGGTCAACGGTGCTACATCAGCCTTCACTGCCGACCGCGAGTCGCCTAAAGTGGAGGTTGGAGAAGCCACTCGCTTCGACAAAATATTTGAGGCGCGCTACACCTCCCGCATACGGTTCGCAGGCGATGCGTCGTTGGGATTCTCGTTCCCTGGCATCAACGGTTCGATATTCTATAAGATTATCCAGCCCGATTACGTCTCGCTGGGCACTTATTACACATCAAACAACTATCAGAGCCTGGGCGCGTCGCTAAGTACCTTGCTTTTTAGGCGAATAAGTCTGTCAGGCAATTTCTCGATGCAGAACGACAATTTGTCGAAAAAACAACTTTACACAAACAACGGATACGTCTACTCGGCAATGGCATCGTATAACCACACCTGCGGGTTTGGCATCTCCGGAATGTTTAATGGCTATCTGCAACGTCAGGACGATGGGGCGTCGGTGGTGAACGATACAACTCGCGTAAATCGCGAACTGCGCTCTTTCACAATCATGCCATCATACTCACGCTCGGGCGAGAACTTCGACCATTCGGTTTCGTTGTCAGCCAACTATACCGAAAACATCGACCACAACCGGTTTAACATCGGAATGAGCGATGTGCAGACTATGGCTCTCGGAGCATCGTATAATCTGGGCGTTAAGCCATGGGAAATGGATTTCGGTTTGTCGTCGAGCTTGCAACAGTCAAAAGGATTCAATTCAAAATACACATCGGTAGTAACGTCGTTGTCTACCGGACGAGGTTTCCTGAAGGACAAGAACCTTAACGTATCGGCAAGCGTGTCGTTGTGCTACAACCATGTGCAATACACATCAAAGAATCTGTCGTTGGCGTTTGATATGAGTGCATCATATTCGATTAAGCAAGCCCATTCATTCAGCGCCTCGGCATCGTTCAGCAAATATGGCGATGTCAATCCCACGCAAACACGCTCAAGCCTCGACGCAACCGACATACGCCTGTCGTTAAACTATGTATACACGTTCCAGCTTCTTCATCTCAAGAAGAAAGCCAAGAAATAAATAAACTGAGATTCACTGAAAAACTATTCCAGATAAAAAAGACAACATTATGATGAAGTCTATCAAATATATTTCAATCGTTATAGCAGCCTTTTTGACAGTGTTGTCGACAAGGGCACAAGAGGTATCGGTCAATGTCAACCCCATGAGGCAGATATTGCCGCCTCATGTAGCGTATTATTTGAGTAATCCAGGGCAATATTTCAGTATCTCTGTTCAAAACAACACTCAAGAGCAACAGAACATTTATTTCGGTGTGCGACTCACACAGTTGTCAGGTTCCGACAACTTTGAAATATATGTTCCCGGCACGCCGTATATCCCCAAGGCTCCGATGGTTCTCAATCCGGGTCAGATGAAGGCGCTGAATGCGGTGGAGATGCGCACGCTGTTCAACCATGTGCCTTTCAACACCATTTCGATGCCGCAGTCGCTGTTTGACAACGCTTTGAGTAGCTCATTCGGCTTGCTTCCGGAGGGAATGTATGAACTCACCCTGCACGTCTATCGCTGGGACCCTTCGAATCAGTCTCCGCAAATCATCAATAACCCTACGCTGAGCAAGTGCACTTTTCAAGTGTGCTACAATGCTTCAGCGCCAATGTGGGTGAATCCGTTCACTCACAGTGGCATGGACGCCAACTATGGCGCATTGGTATATACGGTTTCGGCTCAATCGCCCATGTTCCAGTGGATGGCGCCTGTTGTCAACTGCAATCCACAGGCGCGCAGCTATACCTACGACTTCAAGGTAATTGAAGCCCCCGTGGGTATGGACCCCAATTACTTGATGGAGTATGGTCCTACATTTTATGAGGTAAAGGGCTTGACTTCGCCTCAGTGCATCTTGCCAATTAACGTGACAAAATACTTCTGCGAGGGAACAACCTACGCAGCACAGGTTACGGTTCATTCCAACGCCACTCAGGAGGGCAGTCTCGATTTCATAAAGCTCGAAAACGGCGGCAAAAGCGAGATTCGCCTTTTCAAAATGACCGACTTCTATGAAGGTGCCGTCATAAAAACACACTATACAGCACCGACAATTGTGAAGCCTGAGCCTACAGATGCTCTCAACAAATTGTCGATGATTTCGCCTCTCGACCCCACTGTGCGCTGGAAAGCGCCTGTGCGCTCGGGCGACGTGTCGAAAAGCGTAAGCTTCAAGTACAACGTGCGCATCGTAGACTTCCTTAGCAACTACGACATGACCGAGGAAGGAATGCGTGCAGCCCTTGCCGAAGGCGAGGCGATTGTGGGCGCGTATGCGTTGACGGGTTCGGAGTTCCGTATTCCTGATGAAGACCTCAAAAAGTTCGAGACCGGAAAGGCTTATCTGCTTGAAGTTGTGGGATGCCCCGACACGGCAGCCTACGCTTGGAAGCGTTTTGAATTCGAAGACGAAGGACATTCGAAACCTATATTATTCACTGTATCGAAGTCGATTGTCCGTCCACCTCAATTCACCACTCCAAAACCCGTTACCGAAATCGACGGTGAGATTGGCGACAAAGTTGAGACTCTCTATATGGAGTCGCCTACTATCTCGTGGTCGCCATACGCCGTTGACGAGGGCAGGTTGCCCGAAGGCGTACGCGTAACCTACAACGTGAAGATAGTTGCACCTACTGCCGAATATCCTCATACGCTGAAAGGTATGCAGGATGCTCTCGACGAACTTGAGCCTGAGCATTACTGGGGCAATATGTCGGAGACGAGTTGCAATGTTCCAAGCAGGCTGTTTAAAGAAGGCGACTACAACCAGGTGTATCTCATGCAGGTTGAAATGAAGCTTGTAGGTCCGCAGGACGAGCTGGAAAAGGTGCTGCTCAGCAACGGCGGCAAATCGAAACCCGCCCTTGTGCGCCTGTCGACAGGCGGCCGCCCAACCACCTATTCCGCTCCTGCCTTCCTCGAGCCTAAGCCTCAAACACAGCTGGTGAAGAGCCGAGCCGAACTGGTGGAGTTGCAGTATCCAATGATTCGTTGGGAAGCCCCGTCGATGAGCGGCGAGACTGACAAGGCTGTCGACTTCTCCTACGACCTCAAGATAGTGCAACCAAACGAGGACTACGAGAATACCATTGAGGACGTGCAACGAGCCGTGGAGGAACTTCCTGCCGTTTACGAGCGCAAAGGCATCGCCGGCACCCGATTTGTGCTGCCTCATGAAGTTGCCGACGAAATCGACACCACACGCATCTATGTGATGCGCGTGTATGCCCGCCCCGACACTACGGTTGTTGGCAAGCACTACGTCTACGACAACAACGGACGTTCGGTGCCGTCGGTGGTTGCTTTCACCAACTCCGGCTCGATGGGCCGCATTGAATATTCCGACACTCTCAACAATTTCGAGAATCCGCGTCTGGTGGAACCCGCGTTCCTCGACGAGGAAGGCTGCCGCAAGAAGTTCATCAATTCCGACATCGCAGTGAGCTGGCGCCGCCCGGCTTATTTCGGTGGCTTCGGCGCCATCGATGCCGATTCGGTGAAATTTGCCTACGATGTGGAATTCTACGCTGCCGATGGCTACTGCTCGCGCAGTGAAATGCTCGAAAAAGAGCCGGTGCACAAGCTCGGCAACATAACCGAGCTGAACGACACCATTCATTGGGATGACATAAAGGATAAGGTGGTTACCAACTCCTATTGTATGATTCGCGTTGTGCCACACGCAACGAATGATACAACCACCGTATTCAAAAACGACTCTATAAATGTAGTCACCTTTGCACTTGCCGACCTCATCAGTCGCGATTACTACAACTGCCAGAGCCGAGTGAAGTTCACTAACAAGCAGCTCACCACAAGAAAGGCTGCCGACTTGAAAGGTACAACCGTTAAAATCGGCGAATACGACCTTGTTCTCGACGGCGAGCTCGAGGACAAAGCGCCTGGTGTGTTCAAAGGCAAAGGCCATGTGCCATGGTCGCCTATTGGCATCGACTGGAAACTTGAAGTTCAGTTCGATTCGCTCGTTGTAAACACCGACAATCGAGTGATTGCCGGCCTCGTGGAGACTTGGGGCGGACCGAACAACAAGATGACATCAACTGAGGTTGTCGACAAGCTATTCTCCGATTGGGGTATCGACAACCTTATCGGCGATGCCAACATCCCATACGCCGAACAACTTCAGGGCGAGGCTGACAAACGCGTCAAGGGTCTGGCTGAAAGCCTTCACATTGGCGAATATTACTCCGAGGTAACCCAAAGTTTGGCAAAGGCTGAAAACTTCTTGACCGGTGGTCCTATCGGCTTCCCGTTGCAAATTCCCGAGAAATACAATCCTTCGCCGGTGAATATGCAAATCACCAAGATGAAGTTCACCCCGGAATATGCCACAATGGACCTCATTGGCACATTCGTTATTGGTGATACCAAAGTAACCGAAAACGAGATTTTGGTGTTCGGTGCCCCACGCCTTTGCATCAGCCCCGAAAGCCTGATTCCCGAAGGCGGCACCGTGGCGTTGCTCAAAGACTTCACCGTGAAGGACCCCAAGAGCGATTTCGACTTCACATTCAAGGCTCCGTCCGACATCGTAGAGCCGCAGGATGGTTGCTTCGTGATTTGGAGCGGTGGCGAGTTTGCCGCCCTCAGCGCCGACTTTGAGATGACATTGCCAAACCTCAAGAAGGTAGTGGAAGGCAAGGTATCGGAAGAGAACCCGAAACTGCGACTGCAAGCCAAAATAAAGAACTGGGACGACTGGACAGCAAAAGGCCACCTCGACACGTTTGAGGCTGAAGGTGCTCCAGGCTTCACGTTTGGCGACACTGACGTAATAATCGACTATTCGAAAACCGAAAATCATCCGCAATGCGGCTCGTCGGTATTCCCTGAAGACTACAAATGGACTGAAATCGGTTTGGAAGGAAACACTATCAACGCTTGGATGGGTATGTATATCCCAAGCATTGAAATGTCGCTTCCCGAATCAATGTCAATCAACGGCAAGGACCGCATCAAGATGTCGATTACTGATATGATTGTCGACAAATCCGGTATAACCATGAATGCCGGGTTTGAGGATTTGGTAAACTACAGGGCTGGTGACAACGGCACCATTGGCGGGTTTGCCTTCTCGATGGACCACATATATGTGAAAGTACAGCAGAACGACTTCCGCAAGTTTGCCTTCGATGGCAAGCTTGAGATTCCGCTGTTCAAGGGCGAAATACTTTACGACTGTAATATAGCCCCGCTCAGCGTTCTGGACAACGACAAGAAAAAGAAAGGTTTTGCTTACGTATTCCGCTCCCGTCAGATTGAGGATGAGGACCTCAATTTCGACTTTATGCTCGGCGAACTCACGCTCGAAAATGCACTTACCTACTTCCTCGTGGAAGCCTACGACAAATATAATGGCGACATCAAGGAAGAAACCGTCACCAACGTAGAGCTGTGTGTTGGCGGCACGGTTGACATCGTAGGCGCAGATAAGATAAACAGCGTCCTCAAAAAACTCCCATTCGACCTGCACATGCCCGGCATCAAGTTCTGCCGCATGCGTCTGGCAAACAACGAGAATTGGAATACAAAATATGACGACCAGAAGCTTCAGGAAAAGCGCCGCGAGAAGGAAAACGAAATGACTGCCCACTGGTGGAATACCGATACAACCTATGTCTTTGGCGACAAGAACAAGATTTATCTAAGCTGGGGCCGTTGGGGTTATGCTTCTCCCGAGAAAAAAATCGGCCCGTTCACCTTCACCCTCACCGACTATGGGCTGAAGGTTGAAAAAGGCAGCGGCACAAGCGCACTTGTTTCGGCTGTATTCGGTGGCGACATCACCCTCGATGCCGGTTTGGAAATCAAGGGTGGAACCACTATTGAAATACAATCGGAAATCTCCGGACTTGACGACATCAGCAATGCATCAATCGCTTTCAAGGACGTTAAATTCAATCAAATTCGCCTTGGAGTCAAGACCAACCAGCTTGAAATCAGCGGTATGCTCGACATCGTTGATACCGAAACGCGCAGCGGATACGGTGGTAAGCTCAAAATCGACCTTGTTGACCTGCTCCATCTCGACGGCGAAGGCGGTTTCTACGAGGAGAAGCGCAGCGGCGAAGATGGCTCGTTCTCATGGGGATATTTCCTGCTCTCCAGCAAAAAGATGGAATTCACGCCGGTTACACTATATGATGTGGTGGGAGGTTTCTATCTGAATGCCCGCCGCAAGAACACCGAAAGCAAAGACGACTACTCGGCTGAGCCCCTTGAGGGATGCAACGGCGTGGTGCTTGGCTTGGGCGTGAAGATGGGCGACGGCTCTACTTTCGACGGCTACTTCGGGTCTACGGTGCTCATCTACAATGGCAAGCTTGCCACATTTAAGTTTACCGGCGACGTGAAATGTGCCGGTATCATCGACGCTGGTGTGACATTCGTCTACGAGAACACACCGGTTGACAAATACTTCAAATTTGACGTGACTGTCGACTTCTCTGCCGATTGCGGTGCAGGTATGGCATTGGAGGGCTTGCAAAACGTCACTGGCGAGTTGCAGAAGCTAAACAATCAGTTCCAGGGATATATCAACGAATTCAGTGCCGATGCCGTGGGTAATGTTATGGGCGATACTAATAAGAACAATGCCTCTGGGTCGGGAGGCCTGGAAGGTGTGAAAGGCGGCGACAAGACCAGTTGCGCTTTTGGCAAGGTGCACATTGAACTTTCGCTGAAGGTTACTTTCCGCAAAGATGGACGCGACTTGAAGCGCCCCGACTGGTATGTTTGGATAGGTCACCCCGATAAAGATAAGCGTTGCTACTTTAAGTTTGTCGACTTTAAGTCGAAAATCGTCACTGTTGACATCGGTGCCGACGCTTATGTTTGCTTCGGCTCGGAATTGCCAAACAACGGTCAGCTGCCACCTCTCCCCGAGGATGTTGCAGAATTCCTTGACGGTGGACAGCACGGCGCGGCGCAGAGCGACGACATAGGCGCTGCCCTCAAAGCACAAGCCAACATCAAGAAGAAATTCGATGCAATGTCGATTGATTTGGGTGGCGGCGTAATGCTGGGTGCCTCGGTTTGGGGCAAGATTAAATTCGATTTGGGCCTCATCTACGGAAAACTCGGTGCCGAAGCCGGCGTTGATGTTGTTGTGGCAAAACTGGCAAGCAATGCAGCATGCACAAACCTTGGCAGAGCACCTGGTTTCACCGGTGCTGGTGGCTCGCGCTGGTATGCCCGCGGTCAGCTCTATGCTTACCTCTACGCAAAATTCGGATTCCATATCTATCTCGGATTCTGGAACGGCGACATCGACCTTGTGGACTGCGGAATCGGTGGCGTGCTCAAGTGCGCACTTCCTTCGCCTAACTACTTCGAGGGTAAGGCTCGCATCAAGATTCGTCTGTTGGGTGGCTTGGTAAATCTTAACAAAAAATTCACATTTGAGTGTGGCGACTACTGCCAGCTGTTCATGGGTAATGCCCTCGACAATTACGAATTGTTCGAGACACCGTCGATTGGTACCAAGGACAACGAAGAATTTGCCGACGCTTGCCGAAATCAAGCCGAGGGAAAAGCCAATGCCGGCGTTGACGAATCGTCAGCTAACCCCTATGAGTACGACGCCAAAAAAATCGCCTCGCCATATTTCATCACCAATGCCGAAGTCAACCGCGACATAAGCATTGTCGACCCTACGGCGCTCGACATGGTGGAGAACACTTCGAATATTGAAAACGACGAGGAGAAGAACAGCCGTGCTAACCGCAAGTTCAGGTTCATCTGCGTAAAACAGAAGGCTACGGTTTATACGTATGACTCGTATGAAAACATGGGAACTTGGGAAACGGTTGCCAATGACACAACCAAGGTATTCAAAGCGAAAAACTACAATACTCGCGAAGAGTATCCTCTCACTTATACGGGTCAAAAAGTCATTCTCGATGGATTTAAGCCCGAGCCCGGCAAATACTACTATATTGAGTTCATTGGTTCGTCCAAGGAATTCCGCGGTGGCGCATACGTCGACCCGGAAACGTGGGATGAAACACAACATAAATATGTGAATAAATTATGGCAACAAACTCGCGGTTTCTTCTTCAAGACCAGCGACCCGCTGCCCGACTCGTATTACGAGAATCTTGAGGAATTGCAGCCTATTGCTAAGTTGGCATTCCCATGCTACTACACCACCGATGGCCCGCAACTCATCACCGGTAAGCCGGCGAAAGGCAAACCGTTTATACCCAAATGCCCTGTTCAGGATGCCAAAGCTCCTGTCATCTCGCTCGACGGCAAATACAAAGACCGCATGTTCAAGAATGGCAGCCTGCAGTGGGTGATATATCGCAGTGGCGAACGTGTTGATTCGGTGGCTAACACGTGGATTGAGAACGATTCGGTGTCAATCCTTACTCCCGAACGTGAGTTCAACATCACTCGCAATGGGCAATATAACATAGTGCTGAAGCATATCTACAACCGTTTAGAGACCACTACCGGTTGGTTCGAGGTGCTCAACGTGCAACGCAACTTTGCCGACAAAGCTGCTGCTGAAAAATATGCCAATAGTTGGGCAGAGCAGAAATACGGTTTGGCGGCACTCGTTAAAGGTGCTTCCATTCAGATTGAGGTGAAGCCGGCTTTGAATCAAATTGGAAAAACAGCATCGTCACTCGGCGGCTTGCGTAGCGCAAGCACAACAAAAAGCTCCGGAAGTCCATATATTGTGCGTGTGCTCCATTATGAGAAAGGCGATGTGGTGCGGCAGGCTGAAAACGTGCTTTACAACCAATGGGCTACTGTTAACACTATAAGCGAAATTGGTCCGAACAGTATTTATGTAGATAACAGCAAAGGCTACGGAGCTAATGGCTACGGCTACGGTTACTACGGCGACTGGTTTGCAGGTGAAGTTATGACAGGTATCAACATACCCGGTGCCGAAAAATCAAAATTGTCTGATTGGACTCTCACCGGCGACGCATCGATTGATGGCGCCAACGCTAAACCTGCCTATGTTACTGTGAACGGAGTGAACCAACCTTATCTGACATCGAAGCCTCAGACTTATTTGAGTTTCATCAGCAACTACTTCTTTGTGGGCGGATATCCGGTGAATTACAGTCGCTACGATTTGAATATCACCACCTCCGAGTCGTTGTTTATAGATTCGTCGATGGGTACATTCCAGGGCAGATTGTTTGATGCAAATAAATATCTCTCCAACCAGTTACTGAATAATCAGATTACTGTAAGAGAGGCGGAAATAGAGCGACTGTTCTATCCTAAATACGACTACTTTGTAGAACGAGAGGTTTACTATCCGCTTCACTATCAGAGCACCGACTCGATGGCAGTGTATCTCTACGCCGAACAGCAACCCAACTTTATGAATAGCGGAGTTCAGGAATTCTTCTGCACTTCACCCAAAGGCTACAAGGAACGGTTGCGCCTTGTCAACGAAACTTGCAGTAATTTGTGGGCGTATATGAGTGAAATGCTTTTATTCTTATCTAATGATTCTGAAGATGAAATCAAAACATGGCTTAACGCCAACGCCGGTTATAACCGCTACTCATATAATAAGCAATTTGACAGTTTCCAGGTTTATTTCCCGAACTATCAATATGGCATACTTTGCTGCAGCAGACCTAACGGGAAAAGGGACATACACCGGGCTGTAAAGGTAAACAACGAAGCATACCGCCACAAACGTATCTCGAAGGGTGAATATGCCCCATATCTCTATGAGCTCTGCAAATACGACGGCGATTTGTGGTACGACTCTACAAGAGCGCTTAAAAACATCAAGTCGATGACTTTCAAGCGCTACCGCTGCAATGCCTGGAACTTTAACCGCAACACTTGGACGGCGTTCAACGACGCTGCGGTGCCCGCCGGCAAGTTTAATGCCGCTCTATGCGACACCAAAGTTATTGAAGACCCATTCAAGGAATAAACATAAAACCGATAACAATTCGTAAGCAATATGAAGCATTACAATAATATGAAAAATCTGGTCGTGGCAGTTCTTACGGTGGCTGCACTTCAAACCATGGCGGCGCTGAGCACTGGCGCGAAGGTGCAGCCTCAAAACTTGGCTTCCAAGGAGGTGAAATCAGCCTCCGCCGACACTCTCGACCCGCAGCTGCGCCCAACACCAGTGCGCATGCGCCTGCTGGGGCGCTCCTACGGCGACAGTGTGGTTCTGCGCTGGGCAATCGACGGTTTCCCGGTATGGCGATACCTGACCCAAACCGGCGTCAACGTGTTCCGCTATGAGCCATCGGCAGGCCTCAAAATCGACACCATAGCATTTCAACTCAAACCCATGAGCCGGGAGCAGATGCGCCAACGCTATCCGCAGACCGACTCTGTGGCTTTGCTTGCCATGGCATCGCTTTACGGCACCGGCAGCCTCACCGCCGAGATGACGCCTTGGACACCGGGCTCGATGGGCGCATTTGTCGACATCGAACAGGACCAGAAAATGCGTCTTGCTACGGCTTTCCTCGCCTCGGAGTGGCGCTCCGATTTGGCTGATGCTCTTGGCTTGCGCATTGTCGACCGTACGGCAAAGAAAGGGCATACCTACACCTACATTATTCGTCCGGCAGTTGAGGATACAACCGGCTTTTTCCTCATCGAAAGCGACCGCATAATGAACCTTAAAAACGAAAAATATCGTCCTGAGCCTTACGACGTAACCCTCAGCGATTCAATAGTAGGCCACGGCCAGGTGGTTTTGCGCTGGAACGACCAAAAGAACGGTTCGTTCGAGATTTACCGTCGTCGCAAAGGCGAGAAGGTGTGGACGCACATCAACGAGCGCCCCTATTTGCCGCCTTATAAATTCGAGTCTCAGAACGAAGATGCCATCTTCTCAAACTCGGTGCCGGAACTCGGCACCTACGAGTACGCCGTGCAGGCACACGATGCTTTTGGCGACCTCACCGAGATGTCAGCCCCGCATGCCGTCACCTTCCGCGACTTGCAGGCACCTATGCCACCGCGAATCACCCAAATAGTCATTGAGCGTCCTAACCGTCAGGACCCTTCTGCCGAGGTGTGGGCAAACATCTATTTCCGCAAGGACACCATGGAGAACGATTTCGTGCGTTATGTGCCCATGTACTACAACGAGCGCGACAGCCTCAAGTCGTGGCGCCTGCTCAGCGATAAATACGTCGCTCCTGAAGACACTATGATGCGCATCGACGTCACACACGTTTCTACGGGCATGATGACAATTACTGCCGTCGACACAGCCGGCAACATGGGCTACGCAATGCCTACTCTGCTGCGTGTGGCTGACCTCAATCCGCCAAAAGCTCCGGTCAATCTTACGGCAATCCCAAAAATCACCGGAGAAATTCTGCTGTTGTGGGATATGCCCGACAGCGTGGACGTGCAGCACTACGAGGTGTTCTACGCCAACGATTTGAACCACCATTTTGTGTCAGCCTCCGAAAATGAGATGATTACCAGCCGTGCTTGGCAGGATACAATATCCACTAATGCCAACCAGCGCTACATTTACTATACCGTTCGCGCACGCGACTTTGCCCGTAACATCGGACCATTCTCCGACACTATCAGAGTGCTTCGCCCCAACCCCAATCCACCCACTGCGGCGCACCTCGACTCGACGTACACTTCACGCCACGAGGTGTATATGCGTTGGGCTGTCGGCGGCGAGGAATACATCAGCCGTCACTACCTCAAGCGCAAGATGGAAAGTGAGCCGAATGACCGATGGACCACTTTGGCGGTGTTCGACGGCGACAGCGTGGCTGCTGCCGGGTACTATCTGACCTATACCGACCGCCCGGCGATTAACCGCAACGACCGATATGAATACATGGTGGAGACCGTTAGTTTTTGGGATATAAGTTCAGGGCCTTCGGCGTCGCTGCTGGCGCGTGTGCGTGGCGACAACTATATCGAGGGGCTTGGGCTAAAGGCTTTCGCCACTTACGACTCTCGCAACAAACAAGTTCGCCTGACTTGGGAACACGCTGCGGTGCCCGATGGCGCACCTTATTACTACTGCATCTATCGCAAAGAAGGCGACGGCGCCGATTTCCGCTATGTTATCAATGTCGACAGCTCCGAGCGATTGTTCACCGACCGCCTGTTTGCCGGCGAAACCAACGAATACTATGTAACTATCCGTCTTAAGGACGGCCGCGGCACCACACCGTCGAACAAGGTGAAAGTCACCGCGCCAAAGCCTAAAGATACCGATAATAATTAGTTTTTTTAATTCTTCAAGTCGAATACAATTACAAATGAAGTATTTAATACATACCATTGCTTTGATAATGCTGCTGTTCTTCGCGGCATGCGGCGATTTCTACGTATTCGAGAACGAACCGGACTCGTGGGATGGCGTTACAATGCGTGTGCTCTGCGACTCCAACTATGTGATGGAAGGCGACTCTATGCCACTCCTTGTTGATTTCTCACCCGTAAATCCAGATAGCGGAGCAGTGTATTGGTTTATCCCCGACACCGTTATCGCAAAAATCAGGCATAACACCCTGTTTGCCAAGACTGCAGGCGAATTGAAGCTTGTGGCGGTGTCGAACAACGGGCGTCTGCAGGATACTGCTCGGGTCACCGTATTCGAACATTGGGATACCGACAGGCTTGAGTTCTCCAACGCGTATGATAAGGTGATTTATGCAAACATCACCGTTGGCGGTAAGGAATGGAATCCTGAAACGCAAACTGTGGCAGCTTTTGTTAACGAACGCGTGGCTGGTGTTGCCGAGGCTCGCGAAGACCATGGCATCAGGTATGCCCGCATACGCATTTGGTCGTATGCCGACGAATATGCAGGATATGTCACTTTGCGATGCTACGACCGCACTCGCTACCGCCTGTATTCCACCCTCGGCGTTGATTTCAGCGTTGACCCAACGCTTGGCACTCTGTCAGAACTCTATCCCGTCAATTTCTAAACTTATAGCAAATTATGAAAAAATTCTTAGCAAAATATTTCGTTGCAACAATATTGCCTCTAATAGTATGCTCATGCACACTCATGCTTGAAGAACCGCCTGCTCCCGACGCTACCGAACCGGGAGAAAGCGGCGACGGCATAACCTCGCCACGCACCGAAATCAACGAATTCGGAAAATCGACCTATCAGTACAACGAGGGTGTGCGCATTATTGATGAGTCATATCTGCCATATTTGGTTAAGGCATTTAAAGACGAAGTTAGAGACACCACTCTCACAAAGACATTCATCATTCTTAAAAAAAATACGCCAGCTGACATGATACCGCAGCGCGGCGAGCTTATAAGCACACAAAATATGCCTGTGATTGACTTCGCATTGTGCGATCAGGTTGATGCTGTAGAGGCCGAAGGAAATTATTTTAAGGTTACATCTCATGTGGTTTCCCTTGACAAAATCTTCAAAGTGCTTGAGGGTGAATACATCTTCGATATTGTAGCTGATGGCGACAGTGCATCAATAGGCAGTCGTTCGGGACAGTCGTCGGGTGGCGGAGCGCATTTAGAAGGCGCGTATTTTCGTAATATTGTGTCGCGTGCTACCGACGAAGAACTCATAACCGGTAAAAAGCCGATGGCTACGCTCGGCATTTCGAGCACCGGAAAGACAACACCACAAGATATTTTCAAGACACTTCAAGATAAAAAATGGAGTAACCCTGCCGATATATCGGATAAATTGAAATTTATTAAAACAAATTTTGATACTGGAAAAGGCTGTGAATATTATTGTGGACTACGTGTGTTTTCAACAGCAAGAGTGAACTTATCACTTTTTGGTATCGATGTTTCGATGTCAAATTCAGTTGAAACTGCCTTAGGCGTGCACGGTAAAAAATTTGGCGGTTCTATCTCAGTTGGTGCATTTGCATCAGATGCTTCGGATGTAGATTCCGACGGGTTCTTCCCGGCTAATTCTTTCAAAAAATTTGAATACCTCAATCAATTCCCGGATGTCCTGGCTCTTCCGATTACAATAGGAATACCAATGACACTGACTATTGGTCTGAGTCATATATTTGATATGAAGTTTGAACTGGAAAGTTCTGATACTTTTCATTTCGAAACAGCATATAAAGATGATAACTTTAAGTTTGGCGCAAGCGACAAAGAGTCGAAGGTTAAGAAAAAGAAGGACGGAGTAAAGCACCAGACTACCGAGCATGATGGCACCGTGAAATTTAAATATGGCACTCGAAACACCTTTGAAGTAGCAATAGGTCTCGCACTCGGTTATCCAGGGCAAGATTATGTAAAAAAACTAATGGGAACACAAACTCTGAAACTGACTCAGAAACCATTGGCTGATATGGGTGTGGACTCACAGTTCCAATTGCCCTCATTTAAACCGTTAGTGATACGGCTTCTCTTTACGTATAAAGACGTCAACTTTAGCGATAACTCAGAAGTAAGTCCTTCTACTATAGAATATAATGGCAGAATATATAAATGCGGTGGCAACTCCTGGCGCGACAGAAGTCTTTCGCTTGGAGTAGGTGCCCGATTCTTGCAGCTCACCGGTTTTGGGGGAAATATTTCCGATAAGTACGAAGAGTCATTAGCAGCATACGGAAGCAAGGATATACAAGAAGCATACGATTGTTTGGGTAAATTAAGAAGCATTCTTTCCAGACCAGCGGCAAGCGGAGAGATTTGGAGTGCCCATTCATCCAAATATGCAACATTTAAGTACAAACCACTCGATGTTAAGACAGGCATTGCTGATATGACTTACGAAGTCACGGTTACGCCAAATGTAATTGATGAGACTCATGAAACAGGCAATTTTTATGCTAATCGTTGTTTCAGCAATTTGCAATTGTTGGTTCTGGATAGGAACAATAAGGTAATTGCTGTTGGAGAACCATCGGGGTCGGCACCCGGATTTGCGAACAAAATTATTCCGGAGGAAAAGGCTTACCAAGATATTTACCCAAAGGAGGATTATGAGTTTAAGTTTACACTTAACAAACGATATGATATTGAAGGAATCAAACTTGTTCCTGCATATCTTGAGTGGTATAATCCCAAAAACCCAAGTAGCCAGTTCGGATGGACCAAGACATATATGTATGATATCCCATACACAGTTTATGGAAAAAATACTGGTGCGAAAATCAATTATCCAAAAGGTCGACATGTTTATGACCTTTATGATTTCGGCGGTGAACCAATCGGCATACTATTTGACGCAGACTTCGCTTTATCTACTTATGATATGAATCGACGCGCGAACTCAAATATATATGTTGATATTTATGGCGTAAACGCTGACGGTAAAGATGTTATATGTGGAAGAATGTGCTGGGATGCTGGGAATAGTCGTGCGGGCAACTTAAAAGGACTGGCAATTCTTGACAATCCAAAAGCGCTAGGCGTAGAAAAAATTGATATCTTAGTTAAATACGCATTTAGAATAGGTAGTGAAGTCCACGAACAAACAATTTGTAAAAGTACATTTGACTTTCCTTTTGTTCCAAATGGTGAGGAATTTTATTTAAATTACAATGATATTATAGATCTTGAAAGCAAAGGCTATGGCGTCGGATCCGTTTACTAACTGGCATATCCGCCATTAGAGAGGCATCTCGTACGAGATAACTAATACTATCTTTCATTAGTGTCCCGTTAAAAATTGGGACGAAGTTAAATTTAATCAAATAGTCCCTCAAAGAGGGGATAATCGAGTTCTTTGACATTGTTGAAATTAGTCTTTTCGAAGAGATCCCTCAGTGGAGTCTTATCCGTTAGTGAGATGCTCAAAATCTGCAGGACCTCATAGGTTGACCGCTTTAGTTGCATATCGTGTTGAACGATGGCGACAAGGCAGTAAGTTATGATTGCAGAGCAAATTTGTATTCTGACAGCGTTCTCTGTAGTGCCCCAGAATTTCTTAATTTTGAGGTGCTGCTTGAGCCACTTGAAGAACAACTCAATCTGCCATCTGTTCTTGTAGAGATTTGCAATTTCGAGAGCGGTAAGATGGAAAGCATTCGTCAAAAATGCGAAGTCTCTATCTTGCTCGTCATCGTGGAATCTCACAAGTCGAAGATTCTCAGGATACTTTTTCTGTGTGTTCACATCCGTGAGTTCGACAACGGTATCAGAAAACACATTCTTAGGCAATCTACGTTTCCATTTCGTACACTTGTACTGCAAGTTCTTCTTTGCCCGAACCACGAAGTATGATTCATTCAGACAAATCTTGTAGAGTTCCTTGAATGCATTGTAGCCACGGTCAAATACGTAGTAAGAACCTGATTCATAGGGAATCTCCTTCATAGCCTTTGAATCGTGTACCGATGCAGTCGTAATATGGAAGAAAGCTGGGACCTGGGACTCCAGGTCGTAAAGGATATGCGCCTTAACACCTCCTTTCTTATTGCGGAACTTTGCCCACCAGAACACGGACAAGCAGAGCGGAATCGTTGTTGAATCAAATGCATAAACATTCCCCTTCAGCCTGAAGATGTCGGTTGCTCGTTTCTTGCGAGCCTGTTCCATCATGAAGAAGGCAAAGTCTTCGAAGATCCTGTAGTCACGATTCTGATTCGCTGTGGCAAATGTCGTTTTCGCTATTGGATTACGTCCCATGCCAAGGTGATAACATTTGGATTGGTGGGCCACCAATGCTACGACAACATCACGCAGACTCTCACGATTACAGAGTTGTCCGAACATGAGTGCCATGAGCTGATTCCAGCAAGTGAAGTTCTTGACATAGCGATCACCAGCATACTTGCGAACAAGATAATTGAAGTGATTTCTATCGAGAAAAGATGCCAATTGTGCGAAAACGAATTTATCTTGGAACATATGTAGTCATAGATTTTGACCACAAAGTTACCAATTCAAGTCCGTTGACTCGCAAAATGACTTCTAAAAGACTGTATTTCAACTATTTCAAAGACCGACTAGTCCACTTTAACGGGACAGCAATGACTATCTTTAAATAATATTGAGCGACAACGGAGCAGCGATACCCCGTTGTCGCTCTCTCATTTAGCGAAGCGCAACCCGGGGACAACGACACCTGCGGCGTCAGTATAGAATGTGAATTTGCCCTCGGTGATGGGTCTGCAACCGCTCCACGGTTGATGTTATTGGGTTGTATCACTTTCCCCATGTAGCCGACTTCGCTTCGCTTGCCGTCAACAAGGGGTTATTGAAGTTGCAACCGCTCGCGCGGTTGTGTGCGATGTGGCATTTGCGATGCATCTGTTTTAGGTGCGTATAGCATACGCCCAGCGACCGCAGCGATGTGTTTTGTGATTCCTTTCTGCGTCATCTGCGCTTTCTGCGAGAGAATTGCAGGCATTCAGGGCCATCTACAACGGAGTAAGACGCCACCCTGGCGCCCGTAGGGGCACAAAAAAAGGACGACTTTCGTCGTCCTTGGTGACCCCCGAGGGATTCGAACCCTCGACCCACTGATTAAGAGTCAGTTGCTCTACCAGCTGAGCTAGGGAGTCATTTTGTATTCGCTTTGCGATTACGGATGCAAAGGTACGCATTATTTTTTAATTGACAATAGATTTTGCCGATTTTTTTTGAAAAACGTCAAAAAAATCGCGTTTTTAGCCATTTCAGCCTTTGCTTGGGCGTAGATGTGGAAGTAATGTGGTTGTTTTTGTGTAGCGAAGGTATGTCAATGCATCTCTTTAAAGCCAGTGTGGCAATTGAAAAACACGTTCAAATGTGGGGCAATGCTTGCTACTCTGCGATAATGTTTGTAAATTTGCACTGCTCGTGCCCGGCAAAGGGCATCTGCTGCCCCGGTAGTTCAACGGATAGAATGGAAGTTTCCTAAACTTTAGATAGGGGTTCGATTCCCCTCTGGGGTACATGCTAAGGCTGGTGACCGCTTTGGTTGCCAGCCTTTTTTTGTGCGTTGTTGTTGTTGGGCCGATGAGGGGCAGTAAAAGCGATGAGCGTCGACCCATTGGGCCGGCGCTCATCGTTATAATGTGTGTGCTAAGTTAAATTATTTGTTTTTCTTAGCAGCGCGGTTTGTCAAAGCGTATGCTGTAGGAGCAGCGATGAACAACGAAGCGCAAGTACCGATGATTACACCGAGCAACATTGCGAATACGAAGCTGCGGATTGATTCACCACCGAGGATGAAGATAACCACAAGCACGAGCAATGTAGAAAGCGATGTCATCATTGTACGGGCAAGAGTGCTGTTCAACGAGTTGTTGAATGTGGTCTTGCCGTCCTGCTTAGGATAGAGTGTGCGGTTTTCACGCACGCGGTCGAATACCACCACGGTGTCGTTCACCTGATAACCAATCACAGTCAAGATAGCGGCGATGAATGTCTGGTCGATTTCCATAGAGAATGGGAATACGCCGAACAAGCCGTAGATGCCGATGATGATGAATGCTGTGAAGGCAACGGCAGCCAAAGCACCGAGCGAGAATGCGATGTTGCGGAAGCGCAGCAAGATGTAGAGCGCCATGGCAATGAGTGAGAAGATTACAGCCCAAACGGCTTCGCGGGTCATGTCGCCTGCGATGCTTGGACCAACCTTTTCGCTTTGCACAATGCCCACTTCTTCGTTGGCTTGGCTGAAGTCGGCTTCGCTCATTTCGCCGAGTTCGCTCCTGCAGCCCTTATAGAGGATTGCAGCGATTTCGTCGTCGATGTTGGGGTCGTTCGATTCAATCTTGTAGTTGGTTGAAACGCGCACCTTGGTGTTGTTGTCGATGGTGATAACCTTCACGTTGGCATCGCCAAAGAGTGGTTGCAATTGGTCTTGCAATTGCACTGTGCTCACTTCTTTCGGGAATTGGATAACGTAGTTGCGACCACCCGAGAAGTCGATGCCGAGGCTAAGGCCACGAACGGCCAAGAGGATTGCGGCAACAAGCACGATTGCGCCTGCCACTATGCCACTCTTGCGACGGTTGCCCATAAAGTCGAAGTTAGAGCCTTGGAACCAGCGGCGCGAAACAGATGTTGAGAAGGTCATATTCTGGAACTTCTTCTTTGTAATCAACCATTCCATCACGAGGCGGGTTGCAAACACAGCTGTGAAGAACGAGCAAGCGATACCAATGATGTAGGTGGTGGCGAAGCCCTTGATTGGACCTGAACCATTGAAGAACAGGATGATACCGGTGATTACCGAAGTCAAGTTAGAGTCGAAGATTGCCGAGAAGGCGTTCTTGTAACCGTCGGCAACAGCAGCTTTCACGTTCTTGCCGGCACGAAGTTCTTCCTTAGTGCGTTCGAAGATAAGCACGTTGGCGTCGACAGCCGTACCGAGTGTGAGCACGATACCTGCGATACCAGGCAGTGTGAGCACTGCTTGGAACGATGCCAAGATGCCGAGGGTGAAGAACAGGTTGAGAATCAAGCCAAGGTTGGCGATGCAGCCAGGACCGAAGCCGTAGCCCATGTACATAAATGCCATAAGCAGCACGAGGGCAACGATGAACGACCAGAAGCCCTTTTCGATTGATTCTTGACCGAGCGACGGACCAATAACGCTTTCGCTTGCGATGTTGACGCGAGCAGCCATCTTACCGCTCTTGAGCACGTTAGCCAAGTCCTTTGCTTCTTCAACGGTGAAGTGGCCGGTGATTTGCGAGCGGCCGCCTTCGATTACCGAGTTTACGTTAGGATAAGAATATACTTGGTCGTCGAGCACGATAGCAACAGCCTTGTTGAGGTTCTGTTGGGTTACGCGAGCCCATTGACGCGAACCTTCGTCGTTCATGGTCATCGAAACCACGTTGCCTTGCATGTTGTCGAAGTCGTTCGATGCATCGGTGACTACGTCGCCGCCAAGAACCGGACGGCCTTGGTTGGTCTTCAAAGCCACGAGGTTGAAGTAACGGCCCTTGTCGTCGAGAGCCTTAACCGACCAGCGTACCTTGAGGTTGGTAGGAAGCAATTGCTTGGCTTCCTTCGAGTTCATAATCTTGTTTACGAGTGCAGTGTCTTGCACGTTAACGGTGCCGATAACCGGACCGCCCATCTGACCGTTAGCCCAAAGCAGTTGAGCCAACGAGCGAGTGCTCACCGGTTCAGCCTTTGCAGGAGCAGCCTTGGCAGCGCTGTCGGCTGGAGCTGCAGTGGTGTCGGCAGCTTCAACAGCCTTGGTGTCGCCGGTGTAGGCGTTGCTGAGCGACTGCAGAGCCAACTGCAAATCGGCGAGGGTGTATGTTTCGTAGAATTCGAGGTTGGCAGTACCTTGCAGCAACTTGCGAACACGTTCCGGTTCTTTCACGCCCGGGAGTTCGAGCAGGATGCGGCCGGTGTTTTCAAGCTTCTGGATATTAGGAGAAACCACGCCGAATCCGTCGATACGGGTGCGAAGCACGTTGTAAGAGTTGTCGACCATGGCAGAAACCTCTTCTTTGAGGATGCTTTCCACTTCGTCGTCGCTCATTCCGGGCTTAACCTTTTCTACGTTACGGAAAATCTGATACAGACTGCCGTTGCCAATCTTCTTGTATTCGCCCACGAATGCAGCCACAAAGTCCTTTTCGTCGCGGTGGAGCGAATCGGCAGCAGCGATGGCTTTGTTGAAGTTAGCATCGGGATTTTGGTTTGACAGGGCTTTGAGAATGTCGGGCACCGAAATCTGGAGGGTGACATTCATACCACCTTTCAAGTCAAGACCAAGTCCAAGTTCCATTTCTCGAACTTCTTGGAAAGTGCGCCAGTTGAGATACACTTTCTCGTTTGCAATAGAGTCGATATACGATTTGTAGTAAGTCTTGTATGCTTGGTTTGATGCGTCGGTGGTCTTAGCCATCGATTGCGCATACTCTACAGCCTTGCTCTCGTAGTGGTTCGACACAAATGAGAACGAAAGGTAGAAGATACATACCAAAACCAACAAAGCGGTAATGACTCGTATAAAACCTTTACTTTGCATGAGTTTGTTTAAATGATTTTAATTTATTTTTGTTACTAATTTCGTTTGCATTAGATTTCAAAATGCAAATATACATCAAAATATTCAAGTGAAAAAATTTCGGCGCCATTTCCAATAAAATAAGGTGTAAATTAGGCTGATTTGCCACGAAAATGTTTTTTGAAACGCAATGCAACGGCTGTTTGTTTCGGTTTCTAACACCATTTAATCTCACTAAATGGCTGAGTGGTGGCGATGCCATTGCAGCTCGCGCTCGGATATGCAACCGGTGCTCCACGGTATAGCTTTGTGCCCTGGGAAAAATAAGCAGATTTAAATCTGCTTATTTGGAAAACGTAGGTTAATGTATTGATATGCAATGCGTTATGACGGTAAAATAAGCGAAAAGGTGGCGAAATGGGGCGGTTTTTCCGCTTAAGAGCCTGCTTTAATGCTTGGTAACATCAGCGTAAATGTGAAAAATAAGAGGTTTCTGCAGATGAAATTTGCTTAATATTTCAAATATTGGAAAAATAAGCAGATTTAATAGTGCTTATTTGGAAATAATTTGTATATTTGCAGTGGTAATAAACATTTATTTGATAGTGATGGAATATACCGAGTTGTTGGAGAAGCAAATAATTGGTCGACTGAAAGTGGATAATCCTTGGTGGACAGAAGGCGGAATACCCGATTTTCTTCGGGAAATGACACCTCGCCTCTACATTGATATGTTTATGCCACATGTTATGTCGGACAACCCGCGGCGAGCAGTGATACTAATGGGTCCGCGTCGCGTAGGAAAAACCGTGATGATGTTTCACAGCATACAGAAGCTCATTGATGCAGGGGTGCCGCCACAGAATATCATTTACATTTCTGTTGAAACTCCCATTTATAACAATGTCTATCTTGAAACACTAATGACGCTTGCATGCCAAGTGCTGTGCAAAAATCCATTGAAGGACAACCTATATGTTTTCTTTGATGAAGTTCAGTACCTGAAAAATTGGGAAATAAACCTAAAGTCGTTGGTTGATACTTATAATAATGTGAAGTTTGTGGCGTCGGGCTCGGCAGCGGCAGAACTAAAGAAGCGCAGCAATGAGAGTGGCGCAGGGCGGTTCACCGATTTCAATCTGCCTCCACTCACCTTTTATGAATATGTGCACCTAAAAGGCTACGGCAGCATGATGATTGAAAACTCGATGGCGCACAATGCGGTGAAGCTAAACTATTACACCGCCATCGACATCGTGAAACTCAACGAATTGTTTATTGATTATATTAATTATGGTGGCTATCCCGAGGTGGTTTTTTCTGAGAAAATACGTGAGAGTCCGGGGCAATTCATACGCCATGACATTATCGACAAAGTGCTTCTGCGCGATTTGCCGAGCCTATATGGCATTAGCGATGTTCAAGAGCTAAACTCGTTGTTCACCATGATAGCCTATCATTCGGGAGCTCAGTTTTCTTATGAATCGCTATCGAAAGAGTCGGGCGTGAGAAAAGACACGCTGAAAAAATATATCAATTATCTTGAAGCTGCGTTTTTGATTAAAGTGATTAGGCGAACCGACGACAATGCTAAGCAATATCAGCGAGAAACGCAATTCAAAATCTATCTCACCAATCCATCGCTGCGCTGTGCATTGTTTCAGCCAATTGGTGAACAGGATGCTGAAATAGGCGACATGGTGGAAACAGCAGTATATGCTCAATGGATGCCACGCCGAGGCGCCGAAGTGCATTATGCCAACTGGCGAATAGGCAAGCAGCAAGGTGAGGTTGACATTGTGGGGTTGGATGTGGCTCGGCAGAAACCAAAATGGGCTGTGGAAATTAAATGGTCGGACCGTTTTTATAGCCATCCTGGCGATTTGGTGTCGTTGAAGTGGTTCGCTGAGAAAAACAATCTTGACTTTGCCATGGTTACGAGCATCTCAGAAACCGGTGAGGTGGCGCTTGGCAACATCACTTTGCGGTTTTTGCCTGTAGCGTGCTACGCATATACCGTTGCACGCAACACTCTAAATAATTCAGGCTCAAATATAGGACTTTGATTCAGCAGAAATTGCCTTGTGGAAAAATAAGCAGATTTAAATCTGCTTATTTGGAAAACGTAGGTTAACGCATTGATATGCAATGTGTTATGACGGTAAAATAAGCGAGGGTAATGCCAAACCAGTGGTTTTTTGCCCATAATTTGCCCTGTTTTTGGGCATAAATTGCTTGGTTTTGGGCATAAATTGCGCTGTTTTGGTATAACAAGTATTTTTTTGTAACTTTACACCCTCGGAGTGGCGTGCGGGCAAATCGGCGCCTGTTTGGTCATTCCGAGGATTTTGTTTTGCTGAGGCATAAAGGCATACATATTATAATATAGGAAAGTGAAACTCGAAAAGACAGCATATTTTGTGGTGGCGATGGTAGCGGCGTTGGCGCTATATTCGTGTGCCAACATAGGACGGCCCGAAGGCGGTCCTCGCGACCTTGTTCCTCCGGTGTATGTAAATAGCAACCCTGTTCCTAACCAGCTCAACTATAAGGGCGAGAAGGTGGAAATCGAGTTTAACGAATACATCCAGCTCAAGGACCACATGAAGAAGGTGGTGGTGTCGCCGGCGCAAAAAAATATGCCCATCATACGCGGACTCGGGCGCAAGGTCACGGTGGAGCTGCGCGACACGCTGCTGCCAAACACCACCTATTGCATCGACTTTGCCGATTGCATTCAGGACAACAACGAGGGCAATCCCATCGATGGCTTTTCGATAGCGTTTTCAACGGGCGACACAATCGACTCGCTGCAAGTGTCGGGCATGATGCTGCGTGCACGCGACCTCGAGCCGATGCAGAGCGTGATTGTGGGCTTGCAGGAAAACCTTGCCGACAGCGCTTTTTCGAAGCTGCCGCTGTCGCGCATTGCCCGCACCAACGAGTACGGTCAGTTCACAATACGCAACCTCAAGCCCGGGCGTTATCACGTGTTCGGCTTGAACGATATGGATGGCAACTACACCTATTCGCGCAGCGAGGACATGGCGTTCTTTGGCGATGTGGTGGTGCCCTCGAGCTATCAGCGCGAAACCACCGACACCATATTTAAGTTTAATGGCGAAATCGACACCATACAGCCCGGTGTGCACACCGTGTTCACTCCAAACGACATCTTCCTTGCCATGTTCAACGAGGAATATCGCTCGATATATATGAAGAAAAACGAGCGGGTTGACGAGGGAAAATTGCACATCTTGTTCTCGGGGGCGGTTGATTCGTTGCCGTCGCTGCGTGTGCTCAAGCCCACGCCGAGCCGTAGCGACTGGTATCGCCTGCAGCGCACGGCTGAAAACGATTCGCTGTTCTACTGGCTCACCGACAGCAATATGATAAAGAGCGATACCATACTGGTGGAAGCTCGATATTTGCGCACCGATTCGCTCGACAACCTTACTTTCACCACCGATACGCTCAAGTTCAACATGCGTCACTCAAAGATGAAGAAGAACAAAAAAGACGGTGATGACGGCAAAAAGGACGACAAGAAAAAAGACAAAAAGAAGAAGAAAAAAGGCGGATTGCTCGGGCCGGCTGTTAGCGTAGGCGACGGCGAACCGACGGTGAAACCCAGCAACGAAGGCGATGAGGGCGAGGGCGAAGAAAAACCGAAGCCGAAATCGCGTTTCGACAGCATACCGCCGATATCGGTTGCGTTTTCTTCGGGTGTTGACTACGGCAAACCGTTGCCGGTGACGTTTGGCACGCCAATCGATTCAATCAACCAGGCAGGGGTGCATCTCTATCAGAAGGACGACACGCTGTGGAATGCCGTAGAGTGCGCCGTAAAGCTCGAACGAGTCGACACGGTGGACATCATGGCATACAAAATCAACTATCCGTTTGAGGCAGGCAAGCAATATCGTGTGGAAATCGATTCGATGACGGTGTTCGACTGCTTTGGCAATATGAACAAGTCGGAGAAGGTGGATTTCGCGATACCATCGCTCGAGGAATATTCCAACCTGTATTTGAAGGTGAATGTGCAGGACAGCGCGTTTGTTGAGCTGCTCAACGGCAGCGACAAGGTGGTTGACACCGCCACTGTGGTGCAGGGCACTGCCGCCTTCGAAAACATCAAGCCGGGCACCTACTACGCTCGACTGGTGATTGACGCCAACGGCAACGGCAAGTGGGACACCGGCAACTATGCCCAGCATCGCCAACCCGAAGATGTGTTCTATTATCCCAAGCGTTTTAATCTGAAAAAGAATTGGGACGTTGAGCAAAATTGGAATATCTATGAGTTTGCCGTGGACAAGCAGAAGCCAAGCGAAATCAAGAAGAACAAGCCAAAGAGCGAAACTAAGAACGGCCAGAAGCGCTCGGGCGAGGACGATGGCGAAGAAGATGAGGACGGCGAGAACTGGGGCGTTTCGGGCTTAGGCAACGACCGCAACACCAGCGGCTTCAATGGCAATCGCCAGATGGGCGGTCGCCAAGGCATGACCCGAATAACCCGCTGACGAGAACGCCGAGCATCAAAGAGGGTTGTGTCATATTCTCAGCACTAATTTATACCTAAAGGCGACAAAGAGGGTGTTGTTTTTGAGAAAATCTATTGCGACACAGCCTCTCAGATTCCTTCTTTTTTGAATTGCTTGATTTGCATCCCAAGCAGTATGGCAGCCCAGATGCTCGACAGCGCATCGCTCACCGGCATGCTGTACCACACACCTGCCACGCCGAAAAACCTGGGCAAGATGAACAGGCAGGGAATGAGCACCAACACCTGCCGCGAGAGCGACAGCACGATGGCTTTTTTTGCTTTGCCAATACTCTGAAAGAAGTTGCCAGTAACCATCTGGAAGCCAACTAACGGAAATATCAGCACCGTGATGCGCAATCCGTGCGCTGCCAGACCAATGAGTTCGCTGTCGGCGGTGAAGATGCGCACCACATGCGTTGGGAACAGCGTAAACACGGCAAAGCCCGTGGTGGTGACTATTGTGGCAGCCACAATGGTTCGCTTCAGCACTTCGAGCACGCGCGAATATTGTTTGGCGCCGTAGTTGAATCCGGCAATAGGCTGCATTGCCTGGTTGAATCCCACCACCACCATCACTATCACAAATACCAGACGGTTGACAATGCCATAGGCGCCAACAGCCAAGTCGCCGCCGTGGTGCACAAGTCCCTGGTTGATGAGCGTAACCACCATGCACGCCGCCATGTTCATGAGAAACGGCGCCAGTCCGATGGAGAAAGTGTCAACAACAATGCGCCGTTGTGGGCGGAATATGCCGCGTTTGAAATGCACAGTGCCCGAACTGCGGCTCAAGAATATCAGTTCCCACACCAGCGAGATGGTTTGCGAGAGCACCGTTGCTATTGCTGCGCCGCGTATGCCCATGTCCAAGCCATATATAAACACAGGGTCGAGAATGGTGTTAATCACCACGGTGGCTATTGTGGCATACATTGCCTGCTTGGGGTGTCCGGCTGAGCGAATCATGGCGTTGAGCCCCATATACAGGTGGGTGATGATGTTGCCGAGAATTATCACTTCCATATATTCGTGAGCGTAGCCTATTGTGGCGTCGCTGCCGCCGAAAAACCGGAGTATGGGGTCGAGGTATATCAGAGCCACTATGGTGAGGATGGTGCCAAGCAACACGTTCATTGTCACGCAGTTGCCAAGCACCTTGAATGCCGAGTCGTAGTCCTTTTGCCCGAGTCGCACCGACACCAACGTGGCGCAGCCAAGTCCCACCAGCGTGCCGAACGCGGTGGAAATATTCATCAGCGGAAATGTGATTGCCAAGCCCGATATGGCAAGTGGTCCCACTCCTTGTCCGATGAACACACTATCTACCATGTTGTACAGCGAGCTGGCTGTCATGGCTATGATTGCAGGCACTGCATATTGCCATAGCAATTTGCCCACCGGTGCTGTGCCTAAGGCTGTTGCTCCTTGTGTATCTGTCATAGTGTTTGCTTTTTTTCAATAATTAATTCTTAAAACAATCTTTTTCTCTGCAAAGTTACCAACTTTTCATCTTTCAGCGGTAATAATTCACCGTGATTGTTGCGTTGCTGCTCATGTTGCTGCCGCAGGCCGCCCACTCGCCAAAACAAACGAGGCACCCGTTATGCTGCTTTTAGTTGCCGGGCGCCTCGTTTGGGATATTTTTGTGTCCTGATTGTTGGCAGGTTCGGGTTTTTTAGTTGGTCACTTTGTCGATTGTTAGATAAATTGGGTTGAGCGAACCGTTGTCAATTTTCAGATAGATACCCTTATATCCTTGAATATCAGGATTGTGAGCGTCGTCAAGCTTGAACGAAACCAGCGATTCCACGCGGTTGACTTTCAAATATTCTTTTTCGGCTTTCATGTGAAGTTCCATGTAGATGTATCCATCAGGAATTACAAAGCCTTCAGGCAGGAGGCTTGCATCAGGAGCCACCAGCGAGAATGTGGTGCCAACTTCCTTGTCGTAGAAATACGATACAATCAAGTCGAGCCAGTTGCTGTCGAGGTGAGTGTTGTTCTTTTCCAACGAGATTGGCTCTTTGCCAAGGGCGTCGTATTCTTCTTGTGTCGAAACGTACTGCACGCCAAACTCGGTGATGGCAATGTTGAGTGCTGCCAGACTGATTACCTTGTCGAATCCGGGCATTGTCTTGTCGGATAAGCTATAGGTGATATAGGCACGATTACCTATGTATTTCGACAATTCGATAGAGGCAGGCAGACCTGCAGGATAATACTTTGCTCCGGCGTTTTCAAACCAGCCCATGCCGTCGCTCGATGCATTTACTGTTACAAATTCAACGAAATACTGAGGATTCTTGTCATCGCCGTCGTCGTTGAAGCAAGATGTGTTTACAAAGGCAAGTGAAAAGATTGCCAATAACGCAATTAGATGATTTTTAATTAATTTCATGTTTGTTTTTTTATTATGTTTTTTATGATGTATCTGCTGTTATATTTCGTTTGCAAAGATAATGAAGAAAAGCCGATTTCGACGATTAATTCGCTTTAAAATGCTATATTTTTATTGTTTTTAGGCAAAATGGCACATACAACGGCAAAAAACAATTAATTTTGTAGTGAGTGTTTGGCAGTGAAAAGTTTGCTGCCCATAAACAAGATTAACAAATAAATATGAATATAAAAAACTATACAATTGACAATCGCAGCACGGTGCTCGAAGCGCTGCGGCAGCTCAACAATCTGCCGGGTACAGCCATGACGCTGTTTGTGTGTGATGCCGAGGGGGCATTGCTGGGTTCGCTAACCGACGGTGATATTCGCCGCAGCCTCATTGGCGGACATCAACTCAGCGACCCTGTCGACTCGATTATGCATCGCCCCTGTGTGGCATTTCGTGGCGACACGGTGAATGTGGCTGACGTGAAGCGCCTGCGCAGCAAACGCATCACGCTGGTGCCGCACGTCGACGGCTCGGGAAAGATTGTTAACATCTACGATTTCAATCAGTTGCATTCACTTTTGCCCATCGATGCCGTGCTGATGGCTGGTGGCAAGGGCGAACGCCTGCGTCCGCTCACGCTCGACACTCCAAAGCCGTTGCTAAAGGTGGGCGACCGCTGCATTATCGACTATAACATCGAGGCTTTGGCGCGAAACGGCATAAACCATATTTCGGTCACCACCAACTATCTCGCCGAAAAACTCGAGGAACATTTTGCGCAGCCGGTGGCTGGAGTGAAAGTGAATTGCGTTAAGGAGCCTTATCGAATGGGCACCATAGGCAGCCTCACGCTCATTGAGAAGTTTCACAACGACACAATACTGCTGATGAACAGCGACTTGCTCACCAGCATCTGTTTCGAAGATTTCTATATGGCGCACGTCGACGACGATGCCGACATGACAGTGGCAAGCGTGCCATACATGGTGAGTGTGCCATACGGCATCTTTGTGCTCGAGGGCAACCGCATTCTCGATGTGGAGGAAAAGCCCACCTATAACTACTATGCCAACGCCGGCATCTACCTCATTAAGCGCCGATGGCTCGACATCATTCCGCGTGGCGAATACTTCGACGCCACCCACTTCATGGATGCCATGATTAAGAAAGGCGGCAAGGTGACGCATTTTCCAATCGAAGGCACATGGATTGACATTGGTTCGCCAAACGACTTCAAGCATGCGCAGGACCTGATGAAGCATCGCAAGGGCTTGAACCAGATATAAAAGGCAATTATTGCCTATTTTGCAGATTTGTTGTAACTTCGCAGTTGTGCTTTGAGCCTAAATAAATCCTTTCGGGCAAAGTGTTTGCGTGGAGGTGCACAGGTGTGAGCATAACATTATAAAAGATGTGAATAAAGCAACATAATGATTGAAATTGAAAACATAAACAAGAGTTACGGTTCGCTGCAGGTGCTGCGCGATGTGTGCGTCGACATACACCAAGGCGAGGTGGTGTCGATAGTGGGTCCGAGTGGAGCCGGCAAGACCACCTTGCTGCAGATAATAGGCACCCTCGACAGGCCCGACAGCGGCTCAATCATCTTCAACGGCACCGATGTGCTCAAGCTAAAGGGCCGCGAGTTGGCGCACTTCCGCAATCGCAACATCGGCTTTGTGTTTCAGTTCCATCAGCTGTTGCCCGAGTTCACGGCGCTCGAAAATGTTGCCATGCCGGCATTGCTGGGCGGCACCAAGCAGAGCGAGGCATACAAGCGTGCCGGCGAGCTGCTGCAGTATATGGGTTTGAGCGAACGCATCAATCACAAGCCGGCGCAGTTGTCGGGCGGCGAGAGCCAACGCGTGGCGGTGGCACGGGCGCTCATCAACAATCCGAGCGTGATTCTTGCCGACGAGCCTTCGGGCAGCCTCGACTCGCAAAACAAGCGCGAATTGCACGACCTGTTCTTCCGTCTGCGCAGCGAGATGAATCAGACGTTTGTGATTGTCACTCACGACGAGCAGTTGGCTCAGCAAGCCGACCGCGTGCTGCACATGCGCGACGGCGCCATTGAAAATTTTACAAAGAACAGCGTCATTTGAATTATAATTAATAACTATCACATCCCGTATATGAAGAGATTGTTCGACATATTGCTGCTGGTTGCGTTGCTTGCCACTGTGCTGGTGGCGTGCAGCGACGACAACGAGCCCTCCGACGAGAAGCAGGACAATTTCCGCTACGATGTGGTGACCTACGATGGTTTTTCCGACGGTGTGGCACAGTTCACGTTCATTCCGCGCCTCGATGCGCCCGAAATCACCTATGTGGGACGCATGAGCGAAAATCCAAAAATCAAAGCCGGGCAACGCGTGCTGCTCAACTATTTTGTGCCTGCCGAGGCTAAGGGTGCCAAGCAAGATGTGATTATCAACGGAGTGTCGGCAATCTTCTCCGACACGCTGCGCTATGCCGACAAGCAGCGCATCGACACCATTTCGCGCGAAGCAATTCGCCTCTCAAGCGTGTGGCGCACCGGAAACTACATCAACCTGCACGCCGAGGTGGAATACACCGGCTCGCCGCGCTGGTTCTATCTGCTCATGGACAAAGCCACTTGGAACAGCGACACCGTCGACTGCTACCTCGTGCACAACACCTTTGGCGCCACTAAGTATTTCTGGCGTCAAACCTACGCCTCGTTCTACGTGGGCGGAGCATGGAAAAAGCAATCGTGTTGCGCCCTCAGGGTGCACATCAACGATAACGTCTTTCCGGACACAAAAACATATTGTTTCGGCAAACAGTAGCCGATTTTTCTTAAACTAACATTGAACAACAGACTAACAAGATAGGTTATGAACGAAAAGAAAGAAATTAAGATTGAACTCACTCCCGAGGTGGCACAAGGCAAATATGCCAACCTTGCCATCATTGCTCACAGTGCAAACGAGTTTTTCATCGATATGATTTGCATGGCGCCTAACACGCCGCAGGCAAAGGTGCAAAGCCGCATCATCATGACTCCCGAAAATGCCAAGCAACTGCTGTTTGCTTTGCAGGAGAATGTGCATAAATACGAAAGCACTTTCGGCGAAATCACTATGCGAAAACCCATAAACATGGTTGACGAAAAAATCACTTTCCTCGGTCCGAACGGAAAGGCTTGATTTTGCCCGCTTTCACCTTAATCACACATCCCTAACATTAAAAAAATCAATAAAAAATGACTGACAATACACTCTTGATTTACAATACCCTCACGCGCACCAAGATGGCGTTCAAGCCCATTCACCCCGGACGCGTGGGCATGTATGTTTGCGGTCCTACGGTCTATGGCGACCCGCATCTGGGACACGCTCGTCCTGCCATCACTTTCGACGTGCTTTTCCGCTATCTCACTCATCTGGGCTATAAGGTGCGCTACGTGCGCAACATCACCGATGTTGGACACCTTGAGCACGATGCCGACGATGGCGAGGACAAGATTGCAAAGAAGGCTCGCCTTGAGGAACTCGAACCTATGGAGGTGGTGCAATTCTATCTGCTGCGCTACCACAAGGCTATGGAAGCCCTCAATGTGCTGCCGCCAAGCATTGAACCGCACGCCAGCGGACACATCATCGAGCAGATTGAATATGTGAAGAAAATTCTCGACTCGGGTTACGCCTACATCAGCGACGGCAACGTATACTTCGACGTGCCTAAATATAACCGCGACCACCGCTACGGCAAGCTCTCGGGCCGAAACGTGGAGGAATTGCTCAGCACCACGCGCGAACTCGATGGACAAAGCGAAAAGCACAATCCCGCCGACTTCGCCCTTTGGAAAAAGGCTTCGCCGGAGCACATCATGCGCTGGCCTTCGCCGTGGAGCGTTGGTTTCCCGGGTTGGCACTTGGAATGTTCAACCATGGGCACGAAATATCTTGGCGAGGAATTCGACATTCACGGCGGCGGCATGGACTTGATGTTCCCGCACCACGAATGCGAAATTGCCCAATCTGTGGCTTGCTGCGGTCACGATGCCGTGCACTATTGGATGCACAACAACATGATTACTATCAACGGTCAGAAGATGGGCAAATCATTGGGCAACTTCATCACCCTCGAACAATTCTTCACTGGCAACCACGACAAACTCGAGCAGGCTTACAAGCCAATGACCATACGCTTCTTCATCCTTCAAGCTCACTATCGCGGCACCGTCGACTTCTCGAACGAAGCGCTGCAGGCTGCCGAAAAGGCTTATGAACGCATGATGGACGGATGGCGCCGCTTGTCGGCTCTCAAGGCTTCAGATAACTCGAGCGTCGACGTCAGCGACTTGCGAGCTCGTTGCTACGAGGCGATGAACGACGACCTCAACACCCCTACGGTGATTGCAACGCTCTTCGATGCTTGCCGAATCATCAACTCGGCTAACGACGGCAAAGCCACTCTCTCGCAAGCCGACATCGACGAACTGAAATCATTGTTCCAAACATTCCTCTTCGACGTGCTTGGCGTGGTGAGCGAAACCGAAACTCAGGGCGGTGTCGACCTCAAGCCTTACGAGGAAGCCGTAGACCTGCTGCTGAACATCCGCAAGCAAGCCAAAGCTAATAAGGACTGGGCTACCAGCGACCTCATTCGCAACCGTATGAACGAAATCGGTTTCGACGTGAAGGACACCAAGGATGGCTTTGAATGGAAGGTGAAATAATACATTCCACTCATATTACATACACAAGCCGCTGTTATCTTGTCGATAGCAGCGGCTTGTTGCATATAGCCAACTCGCCATTTGCGATTTGTGTTTTCGCCCTGCCTAACACCATCCTGCAATCGATGTAATAACTTTATTACTAATAAACTTGTTACTAATAAATTTATTACTTATATTTGCATCAGTAATCAATTGAATATAAATAGATATGGAGAATAAACCGTTTATATTTGGCGTTGCAACTTCGGGCGATAATTTCACCGACCGTGTGAAAGAAACTGAAAGGTTGCTAATGAATTTTCGCTATGGAGTGAATACAATATTGATTTCTCCTCGACGTTGGGGCAAAACATCTTTGGTGAAAAAAGTTTGTAGTTTAGCACAATCCGATAATATTAAGGTGGTCTATGTCGATGTGTTTTCATGCCGTAGTGATAGAGATTTTTATGATACTTTTGCATCGGCGGTGCTTAAACAAACATCCTCTAAATTAGATGAATGGCTTGAGAACGCAAGGCTATTTCTTTCTCGCATTAGCCCAAAGTTTTCTTTCGGGCCCGACCCGATGACCGATTTCTCTGTCTCACTTGAAATGAATCCTAAAAGTGACGATGTTGATGAGATATTGCAGTTGCCTGAAAAGATTGCCCAAAAGAAAGGTTATAGCATTGTGGTTTGCATCGATGAGTTTCAACAAATCGCGGAGTTTGATGATTCAAAAACATTCCAAAAAAGACTACGCACTGTTTGGCAGTTGCAGGAGCATACATCGTATTGCTTATTTGGCAGCAAAAAACATTTAATGAACGAGTTGTTTGAAAAAAAGAGTTTGCCTTTTTATAAATTTGGTGATGTTATGTATCTGCAAAAAATTAACGCTGCTGATTGGGTTAACTATATTTGCGGACGCTTTGAGGCAACTGGAAAGGTGATTGATAGAGAGTTAGCAGAGAGAATTTGCAAATTGGTTGACAACCATTCTTCGTATGTGCAGCATTTGGCATGGTTGGTGTGGGTTCATACTGATAAGGTGGCTACACCACAAGATTTAGAAATGGCATACGAAGATATTATCGACCAAAACACGCCGTTATTCGAGAAGCAAACAGAAAACCTTTCTACTTATCAAATGAATTTTTTGCGTGCTGTAATAGATGGAGTGCGAAGTGAGTTCACTTCGCAAATGATATTGCAGAAATACGAACTTGGTTCGTCGGCTAACGTGAGCATTATTAAGCGTGCGTTAGTAAAGAAAGAACTAATTGAAGTAGAAAAAGGTCGGGTTACAATTCAGGATCCGGTGTTGCAGATGTGGCTTAGGCGGCAATTGATGCAAAATCATTGGCGCGCCGAATAAATATTCATGACGCCGAATATCAAGTGGTAATAAATTGTATTTATAATAAGGTTTCATTCTCATAATACATCCACGAGCCGTTGCTATCGTTATTACGGTAACAGCGGCTCGTTGCAGTACGCTCGGCATGAGCATTGTCTAACGGGTGAAAGTCCCGAGCAAGCCCTAATAGCGGGAATTGTATAGCCAAGAGCAAGGGTGTCCATCGCG
>SFEA01000076.1 GCA_004557385.1 Bacteroidales bacterium | reverse complement strand
ATTACCACAAACTCGGCACTCCACAGTCGCAAGACGAACTCGTGTTCCGCAGTTTTGAGGAACCATTGATGTTCCACATGGCTTATGTGAGCGAAGATGAGCGCTTTGTGTATATGTATCAGAGCGGTGGCGATGGCAATGTGCTGTTGGTGAAAGACACTAAGAGCGAAAACCCTCGCTTCATTCGCCTTAACAACTCTTACGACTACAATTTCAGCCCCGTGGGTAACGATGATAAGCACATTTATATTTACACCAACGAGAATGCCCCTATGGCAAAGGTGCTTGTGTTCGACATCGACAATCTGGGCGTGGGCAAAGGCCGTGAGTTTATTGCCGAGGGCGATGCAATGCTCAGTTCGCTCCAAATGGCAGGCAAAAATCACTTTATCGTGAATTATGAGAAAGATGCCGCAAGCCACGCTTATCTGCTCGACATGCAAGGCAAGAATTTGGGCGAAATTCAGCTTCCTGGCATCGGCACCGCTGGTTTTAGCTCATCGGAGGACACCGATGAGGTGTTCTACAACTTCACCAGCTACACTACTCCTGGTTCTATCTATTCTTATGATATGGCTACAAGCAAGTCGAAACTCTTTTGGAAGCCCAACGTGAAGTTCGACAGCGATCGCTACATCACCGAACAGGTGTTCTACACCAGCAAAGACGGCACTCGTGTGCCCATGTTCATCACCCACAAGAAGGGCATGAAGCTCAATGGCAAGAACCCTACATTGCTTTATGCTTACGGCGGTTTCAACATCAGCCTCACACCATCGTTCAACGTGAACCGCATTCCTTTCCTTGAAAATGGAGGCGTGTATGTGGTGGCAAACATTCGTGGTGGTGCAGAATATGGCGACAAATGGCACCGCGACGGCACCAAGATGAAGAAGCAGAACGTGTTCGACGACTTTATCGCAGCAGCTGAATATCTCATCGCCAATAAGTACACCTCAAGCGAAAAACTCGCTATTCAAGGTGGCTCAAACGGCGGTTTGCTGATGGGTGCGGTCACCAACCAGCGTCCCGACCTCTTCCGTGCAGTTATCGCTCAGGTGGGCGTGATGGATATGCTACGCTATCACCTGTTCACCGTGGGTTGGAACTGGGCTCCCGACTATGGTCGTAGCGACGACAGCAAGGAAATGTTTGAATATTTGCGTGCATATTCACCACTCCACAACATCAAGAACGATGGCACCAAATATCCTGCAATCCTCGTGACCACAGGCGACCACGACGACCGTGTGGTGCCAGCCCACTCGTTTAAGTACGCTGCCACTCTTCAGGCTGCCAACACTGGCGACCAGCCAAAACTCATTCGCATTGACAGCAAGGCAGGTCACGGCAGTGGCAAACCTATCTCAAAAATCATCGACGAAGCCGCTGATTATTACGCATTCATGATGAAAAATCTGGGTATGAAAATCAAGTAACCCATTCATCTTTAAATAAATAAGGCAGTTCCGCTCAAGTCATCAGCGGCACTGCCTTTATTTTAGGGATGAAATTTTTGTTCGGGAAATTACTGGTCGTCGAATTTGCGGTAGCGGATTCGCTTTGGCTCTTCAATACCGAGGCGTTTAGCCTTGTTCACTTCGTAATCAGAATAGTTGCCATCGAAGAAGAACACGTTGCCATCGCCTTCAAATGCAAGGATATGGGTGCAAATACGGTCGAGGAACCAGCGGTCGTGGCTGATGACCACAGCACAGCCAGCAAACGCTTCCAAACCTTCCTCAAGCGCACGGAGCGTGTTCACGTCGATGTCGTTGGTAGGTTCGTCGAGCAGCAGCACGTTGCCCTCTTGCTTCAGAGCAAGCGCCAGTTGCAAGCGGTTGCGCTCACCACCTGAAAGCACGCCGCACTTCTTCTCTTGGTCGGCACCGGTGAAATTGAAGCGGCTGAGGTAGGCACGCGCATTGATTTCACGGCCACCCATGCGCATCAGCTCGTTGCCTTGGCTCACCACTTCGTAAACGCTCTTGGTTGGGTCGATGTCCTTGTGTTGTTGGTCAACGTAAGCCAATTTCACAGTCTCGCCCACAGAGAAAGTACCAGAGTCTGGCGTTTCAAGTCCCATAATCAAGCGGAACAGGGTGGTTTTACCCACACCGTTAGGGCCAATCACACCGATAATGCCAGCAGGTGGCAGCGTGAAACTGAGGTCCTTGTAAAGCACCTTTTCGCCAAACGATTTAGAGATGCCTTGCGCTTCAATCACATTGTTGCCCAAGCGTGGACCGTTTGGAATGAAGATTTCAAGGTGTTGCTCCTTCTCCTTTTGGTCTTCGTTGAGAAGTCGGTCGTAGGAGTTCAGACGTGCTTTACCCTTGGCTTGACGTGCCTTTGGAGCCATGCGCACCCACTCCAACTCTCGCTCAAGCGGTTTGCGGCGCTTGCTTGCTGCCTTTTCCTCTTGAGCCATGCGCTTCGACTTCTGGTCGAGCCATGATGAGTAATTGCCCTTCCATGGGATACCCTCGCCACGGTCAAGTTCGAGAATCCAGCCAGCCACGTCGTCCAAGAAATAGCGGTCGTGGGTTACGGCAATCACAGTGCCCTCGTATTGGTTGAGGTGTTGCTCCAGCCAGTCGATGCTCTCAGCGTCGAGGTGGTTGGTAGGTTCGTCGAGCAGCAGCACATCGGGCTTTTTGAGCAGCAGGCGGCACAAAGCCACACGGCGGCGTTCGCCACCCGACAGGTGCTCAGCCTTTTGGTCGGCTGGTGGCAGATTGAGTGCTGCCATAGCACGGTTGAGGCGAGTTTCAAGGTTCCAAGCGTCGGTAGAGTCGAGAATGCCCTGCACCTCAGCCTGACGGGCGAAAAGTTCGTTCATCTTGTCCTCGTTTTCGTAATATTCTGGAAGTCCAAACTTCTTGTTGATTTCCTCATATTCCTCCAGTGCATCGACCACCTCTTGAACGCCCTCTTTCACGAGCTCAAGTACGGTCTTGTTGTCGTCGAGTGGTGGGTCCTGTGGCAGATAGCCCACGCTGTAGCCTGGTGCCCAAACCACGTCGCCCTGGTAATCGTTGTCGATGCCGGCAATAATTTTGAGCAATGTGGATTTACCAGCACCATTCAAACCGATGATGCCGATTTTCGCACCATAGAAAAATGATAGATAAATGTTTTTGAGGATGGTTTTGTTGGTCTGCTTGATAGTCTTGTTCAGACCCACCATCGAGAAAATAATTTTTTTGTCGTCAACAGTTGCCATGCTAATTTGTATGGTTGAGTGTTATAAATAATTGCTTCTTACAAAGTTACTAAAACTATTTCACATTTCCTTGTCCATTCTGCTCCAATGCTTGCACTATTCCTTGGCGTTAGACTGAAATGATGTTAATATTTTAGTGTTTATGTGGCTGGTTGTGCTTCCTTAATTTTTATCCACCTTCCCGAACGCAGTCGAATCAAGTACATCACGCCTCTGAATATGAGTTCGATGCACATGGCTGTCCACACGCCTTGCAGTCCCATAGTTGGTGCAAGCATTGCCGAGAGGGTGATTCTCACACCCCACATGCTTGTCAAATTGATGCCGCATGGGATAAGTGTGTCGCCAGCGCCCACAAACACGCCGTATGACACGATAGCAATGGCGAAGAACGGTTCTGCGAAAGCCTCAATCCTTAATGCTGCGGCACCCTGTGCGATGATTTCAGGCACAAGCGTGAGTATGCCCATCATCAGCGGTGCGAACATATAAAGAAGCACGCCCATAATGCCCATGATGATTCCGCCCA
>SFEA01000075.1 GCA_004557385.1 Bacteroidales bacterium | reverse complement strand
GCGAAGCATAACCACCTCGGTTTCGGGGTCGCCCATGCGCACGTTATATTCAATCACCATCGGGTCGCCGGCTACGTTGATGAGCCCCAGGAAGATGAAACCGCGATAGGTGATGCCTTCAGCCTTGAGGCCTTCGATGGTGGGCACGATGATTCGGCTGTTCACCTTAGCCATAAACTCGTCATCGGCAAAACTTACGGGCGAGATTGCGCCCATGCCGCCGGTGTTCAAGCCGGTGTCGCCCTCGCCAATGCGCTTGTAGTCCTTAGCTACAGGCAGCACATGGTAGTTGCTGCCGTCGGTGAGCACAAACACCGAGCACTCAATGCCTGAGAGGAATTGCTCAATCACCACAGCCGAACATGCCGCCGAGCATGGCTTTGAGTTCGCTTTTGGCTTCGTCGAGCGTAGGCACGATGAGCACGCCCTTGCCGGCAGCCAGGCCGTCGGCTTTGAGCACGTAAGGAGCCTGCAGGCTCTCGAGGAAGCGATAGCCCTCGTCGATGTTGTCGGCAGTTACGCTCAGATAGGCGGCTGTGGGTATGCCATGGCGTTGCATGAAGCCCTTGGCAAAATCCTTGCTGCCTTCGAGTTGTGCGCCGGCTTTGCTCGGTCCCACAATCATCACATCAGCCACTTGGGCGTCGGCTTTGAAATAGTCGTAGATGCCAGCCACCAGAGGGTCTTCGTTGCCCACCACCACCATGTTGATGCTGTTGTCGACAACGAACTGTTTAACGGCATCGAAGTCAAGCGGCGATATAGCCACATTTTCGCCGTAGGCACCGGTGCCACCGTTGCCCGGGGCAATATAGAGTTTGCCTAATTTGGCACTTTGGCTCATTTTCCAAGCCAATGCACATTCACGGCCGCCAGAGCCAAGAAGCAAGATGTTGAGTTTCTCCATTGTTTTGTGTTGAAAAAAGTTTATGAGTGAGAGTGTGAAAAATAATCGCGGTTGTGAGAGTGTGAACTATTAATCGTTATTGTCGTTGTTGCCCTCAGCGTCGTTGCCTTTGAGTTTCTTCTTCCAGCCACGACGGCGCAGAGGGTTGAGCGAAATTTCGGTGTCCTTCGACAGCTGCGGTTCGCGGAACTTCACCACGCGCTTCGAGAATTCCTCGTTGTGCACAAATTGGCGCGGACGTTCTTCGCGGTCGTCGTCGAAACGGCGCGAGCGGCGACGGTCATCGTCGCGGCGAGGGCGTCGGTTGTCGTCGCGGCGGCGTTCGCTGCGATTCTCATCATCGTCGTTGAAGCGGAAGTGGCGCGGGCGACGCTCATCCTTGTTGTCGTCGAAGTGACGCGGGCGGCGTTCGCTCTTGAATGTCTCTTCAAACTTGCGTTTGCGATAGGGCTTGTCCTCGCCCTTGCGGCGCGCAAAGTCGGTGTCCTTGATGCTGCCGCCTTGTCGGCGCAGTTCATCGTATTTGCCCTCGAAGATGGCATATTCGCGCAATTCGCATTCGAGGTCGCCGTTGAGCAGAGGCATCTTCACCGAAGGCTTTAGCCCGATGCAGTCAAACAGGTCTTCTTTGTAGCCTATGATCCATGCCTTGTAGCCGCGGAACACGCGTTTGAGGCGTTCGCCGATGTCGTGGTAGAGACCTTCCATGTCTTCAACGGCAATTCGTTCGCCATAAGGAGGGTTGGTCACCATCATGCCGTCGGGTTGCACCTCCTCGATGCTTTGCAGCGAGCGACATTCGAGGTCGATGTATTTTCCCACGCCGGCGCTTTTGATGTTTTGTTCGGCAATAGCCACAGCCTTTGGTGAGATGTCGCTGCCCGAGATGCGGAATGCAAAGTCGCGTTCGTTGCTGTCGTCGTTGTAAATCTGGTCGAACAAGTCGGCATCAAAATCCTCCCAGTTTTCGAATGCAAAGCCTTGGCGGAACACACCGGGATTGATGTTTGCAGCCATCAGGGCAGCTTCGATGAGGAAAGTGCCCGAGCCGCACATCGGGTCGATGAAATTGCATTGACCATCCCAGCCGGCAAGCTTGAGAATGCCGGCAGCCAGCACCTCGTTGATAGGTGCTTCGGTTTGCGCCACGCGATAGCCGCGTTTGTAGAGCGGTTCGCCGCTGGAGTCGAGCGAGAGGGTCACCTCCTTGCCGGCGATGTGCACGTTGAACTGCACGTCGGGGTTGTTGAGGCGAATTGAGGGGCGTTCGCCGCATTGCTCGCTGAAGAAGTCGGCAATGGCGTCTTTCACGCGGTAGGTTACAAAGCGCGAGTGGCGAAACTCCTCGCTGAACACGGTGGTGTCGATTGAGAAAGTTTGGTTCACTTTCATCACCTCGTTCCAATTGAAACGCTTCACAGCCTCGTAGAGCTCGTCGGCGTCGCTGGCAAGAAACTTATAGATTGGTTTGAGTATGCGCAATGCAGTGCGACAGCAGAAGTTGGCTTTGTAGAGCACAGCCTTGTCGCCGGTGAAGCTCACCATTCGTCGGCCTTCCTCAACGTTGGTGGCACCTATCTGCCTCAATTCTTCGGCAAGTACGCCTTCCAGCCCTTGGAAGGTCTTGGCAATCATTTCAAATTCCATAAATAAATGTTGGTGTGGGATGGATGATTATATGTTTTTAAGTCAGTTAATATCAGTTTTGTGGTAGAGATGCGCTTGTTCAGTGGTGCTGCACAATCATCTCGCCGTCGGGCACGTCGCTTGTCACCCACATGTTGCCGCCAATCACGGCATTGTCGCCGATGCGTATTCGTCCCAGAATCGACGAGTTGCTGTAGATAATCACGTTGTCGCCAACGATTGGGTGTCGAGGCACGCCTTTCACCGGGTTTCCGTCGGCGTCGCAGTCGAAGCTCTTGGCACCCAGCGTCACGCCCTGGTATATTTTCACGTTTCGGCCGATAATGGCAGTTGCGCCAATCACCACGCCGGTGCCGTGGTCGATGGCAAAGCGCTCGCCGATGGTAGCAGCAGGGTGAATGTCGATGCCGGTTTCGCAGTGAGCGGCTTCGGTAATCATTCGCGGGATGATGGGCACGCCAAGCAGAAGCAGTTCATGCGCCACGCGATAGTTCAAAATGGCTCGTATGGCAGGATAGCAGTAAATCACCTCCTCGTGGCTTACGGCGGCAGGGTCGCCATCGTACATCGCCTCAACGTCGGTGTGCATCACCTGGCGAATGTCGGGCAAACGATTGATGAACTGCTGCGCAATGTCCTCGGCACGATTTTGCAGGCTGATGGTTTCAGCTTCGGTGCGGCTTTTCTGTTCGATGCATAGTCCTGCCAGAATCTGATTTTCGAGAGCGGATTTCAGTTGCTCGCATTCTATGCCGATGCGATACTCCAAACTGAAGGCATTCACATCGTCGTTGCCAAAGAAACCGGGGAAAATCAGAGAACGGCAAAGCGTGATGATGTCACCAATCATTTCCCAGTTGGGTAGCGGTTCGCTGCCGAGGTGCAAGTGGCACATACGCCTGGCTGCCGTGCCGTGCGTGAGCGTTTGAATGGTCGCCTTCAATTCGTCTTCGTGCCTGTAAGTGTTGTAACTCATCGTTTGCCAATATTTTGTGCAAAGTTAAGCAATATATGTGATATTTTGGTATTGAGAATCGTAAAAAAGGCATTTTGAAGCATATAGGAGTTAAAAATCAACGAGTGCCCGGGTTTTTATTGTTTATAATTATTGGGTAAGTGGAGAGTAATCATTATTTTTGTAAATGGATTGGTTATTCAAAATCTGTTATGATTTGATTTTAGTATGAAAATATTTGATATATATCCTGCCAAACCATTTGTCAAGTGGGCTGGGGGAAAGAAGCAGTTATTGGGCGAAATAAAAAATCTTCTGCCGTGTGAATTGTCACAAAGGAGAGAGATGACATATATTGAACCGTTTGTGGGTGGAGGCGCTGTTCTGTTTTGGATATTACAGGAATATCCAAACATAAATAGAGCGGTTATTAATGATATAAATACAGAATTGATTTGCACCTATAAAGTTGTAAGAAATGATGTAGAGAATTTAATCGATGAGTTGGCACGACTTCAAACAGCGTATTTGCCACTTGATGACGTTTTAAGAAAAGAGTTTTTTATTGTCCAAAGAGAAAGGTACAATAAGAAAAACATTTCGGACGTGGAAACTGCGGCATTGTTCATTTTCTTAAACCGCACCTGCTTTAATGGGTTGTATCGTGTGAATACAAAAGGAGAATTTAATGTGCCTCATGGCAGATATGCCAATCCAAGAATTTGCGACGAA
>SFEA01000074.1 GCA_004557385.1 Bacteroidales bacterium | reverse complement strand
TGGCGTAGCCTGCGGAAAGAGTGCTACCATAAATTATGTGCCTCGAAGTGGCACAACATTGTTCGACGTCTTCGACGCCGATATATTGTGTGGGATTCCATCTCCGCAGGTTTCGCTTCGCTACACCAGCGGTTAAGCATAGTGAAGCACCTTCGGCGCTTTCATCGCAATATATGTCAATCTCTTGCCGCCCACGCGATGCCAACCGCCCGAGCGGTTGCAGATTCAGCAAACTAAGGCAATTCACGTCCTAATCGTGAATAATTGCGTCACAACCTGTGCCTTCTCAACAAAAACAAGGGGATGCACCATCGCTGGGCATCCCCTCTTTCTAACCTAATGACAAGCTTTTATATGCTTGCATTCTAAATAAATAAACCTTCCGTTTTATTAACTAAACTTTAATCTATGGTTGAAGATTCCATTTATTTAATTATTACCTTTTGAGTGCGAACGAATTGACCGTTTTGCATTCTCACCATATAGATGCCGTCAGCGAGGTTCTCAACCGAAACTGCCGATGCAGCATCGCCTACAAACTTAACACATTGTCCGGCAGGAGTGAAGAACCAAGCCTTTTCAACGTTTACAAACGAAGCCATGTTGCCATTAATTGCCACGCTCATATCGCCCTCTGGTTGGGCAACCACGCTGTCGATAGCCGATACGTCGCCTTCAACTTGGTCGGCTTCGCCACCGTCGCGAGCATCGCGATAAGTAGCAGCCTTGGCGCGCGATGGGTTGGTACCTTCAATTTCAACCGGGAAGTCGATTGAGAAGCCCTTGGCAGTACCGCCCGTTGGACCAGGATGTGGGAACCAAGCATCCGAAGCCACAATGCGGAGGCGCGATGTGCCCACAGCTGCATCTTCAGGAACGTTGATGGTTACGGTAATACCCGGGTTGACAATGGCGTCAGTACCCTTGTTGAGCTGACCGCCTTCAAACACGAGTTCGTCGCTTGTGCCGTCGAAGTCGTAGTTGATATCCCAGTCGATGTAACCCTTGATGAAGCAATACTTGATGTTGTCGTTCAAATTAGCACCCTTATAGAAGAAGGTGATTGATTGACCTTGCTTAACCTTGAGCACGTGGTCTTTTTCGAATACATAGTTGGTGTTTGCAGGGTCGTCCTTGTCGCCAACCGGAGTATTGCGAGTGTAATCGAGGTTTTGCTCAGCGCCTGTAGTGGTGATGCGTTCGAGGTAGCGAGTCTCGAGAGCAGTCTGATAGTTTTCGCTGCTGGTGTTTATGTAAGTTGGGTCGTAAACGTCGGTTGCTGCAACAGGCAGTTCATCGGCGTTTTCGTAGCGGTTGAGCTTAACCCAAACCACTGGCGAATAGGTCTTCATGTCGACCGACACCGAGCGTACGCCAACGTATGGGTCGGCATAGGTGTTGAGGTCGATGTTGCCAACATAGGCGTGCCAGGTTGAAGTGCGAGCCACTTCCATTGCCTTGCCGTCAACGCCGTTGCGCAACAGCACTTCAAAGTGGTCGATAGCCACTTCGTCGTTGTAAACCATGCCACGTTCCTTGTAGTTGGTGGTGTATCCTGCATCGTCTACGCTCCAGTTGAGCTTAACCGACATTGAAGACTTGGTTTCTTCCTTGATTTCGGTGAGCACGCTTTCAGCCACGATAGGAGCCGGATTGACGGTGCTGCGATTGTCAGAAATCATGAGTTGACCAACAAGCATCTTATAGTTGTTGTTGCTGCCCTTAACGCGCAGTCCGATATACTCGATGTTGTTGCCTTGCGAAACGCCGCTGAGGTCGACAGTCTTTGTTTGCCAAGCAGCGCCGGTGAGGTCGCCAAGAGCATATTCTTGCCAAGTGTCGCTGCCCTCGGTGCGGACAATCACATAGAGGTCAGAAGCGTTGGTGCCTTCCAAACCGTTCTTCAAAGCCACCGTTGCCTTCACGCCACCAGCCGAGGCATTGAGCTTGGTGCGATAGAGCACGATGTCGGTGCCGGCTGACGAAGCCGAACCGCTGAGGCGGATTGACGAACCACCGATGTAGGCATCTTCGTGAGTGAAGCGCACGTCGATGTTAGTTGCAGCCGATGTCATGCTGCCGGCTTCAGTAACGAGCCAACGATAGGTTGGCACATAGTCCTGCTGACCCATGTTGTACCAACTGCCGTGAGTCTTTTTGCCCTTGTAGAAATAAATTTCGCCGTTACCGAGCGAGAAGTTGGTGCAGAATGGCAATTTGCCTTGGATAGCCGAGCGTTCAGGAATCAACGATGCCAAGCCACCGAATGTGGCGAGCTGAGTGTTAGCATCGGCCGGACCTTTAACCTGGAATGTATTTCCGCTATTAGCGAGAGTCGGGCGATAGATTGGGTTGCGATTGCCACCCGAGAAGCCCTTTTCGAGCAGTTGCTGATAGTTTTCCTGAGTGTTCATCACTGTGGTGCCCACGGTGTATTGGAAGAAACGGCTAACAGCGTGCTCGCCCCAGAGGCAAAGGTTCATTTCCTTGCGGTCATCAGTGTTCATTTGTGTCCAATATCTGTCCATGCCAACAATCCAAACGCCTTGATAAACGTCCTCGGCTGTACCCATGGCAGCCTTTGCTGCCTGGAGCGAACTCGACACGCCGCGGTAAGCGAAGTCGCCGCTGCTGTAGTTGAGCATCGGGTCGCAAATCTTACCATTTTCGGTGTCGCCAAGCAGATATGGAGTGTTGCTTGAGCTGAGGCTCTGGTTTGAAGTGTAGATGCCAATGTGGAAACTGTCGAAACCGATTTCCTTAGCACGCTTGTAGCATGCGCGGTGGAAAGCGATAAGATTGTCGTCCCTATAACCCGAGTCCTCGATGTTGTAGTTCAAACCGTCGTGACCAAAGAACAAGCAAGCATTGATGAGCGCATCGACATACTTGAAAGAGCCGTCGGGATTCTTGGCAGTGATGAACTCAATGTAAGAAGCCGATGTAGTGCCCCACGATTCAAAAAACTCGAGACCCGAATAGATGTGAGTGCCGTTTTTGTGAGCAGCGTCGCTCCAGCTGCCCGGAGCCTGTTGCTGGCCGTGATTCCACGAACCGAAGATGTGAGTGTAGTTCCACATCGAGAACACGTCGCTGTGGAATACGCTTGAAGGATAGCCACCGGTGGTCTTGCCTTGACCTGATGGGATATTCATCCACAAGCGGCGGGTTGGGAACACGTCCTTAACCACGTTTTTCTCGGTAGATTGTTCGAGAATCTTGGCAGGACGAACGTGCGAGCGAGCAAACTCGAGGTCGAGATAGATGCCCGCAGCCTCAAATTCGGCTTTGGTTGGATACTGGCGACCTTCGTTGGCGGCATTAGCAAACAGCTGCAGCACACCGCGGTTAGCCCATGGTTCAAAGTCGTAAACGACCGACGAAGCCGACGATGGCAATTCTTGTGCCGAGCAAGGAAGCGCAGCAGCAAGAGCCAGCAAGGCTGAACATAGTAGTGTAAACTTCTTCATTTGTTTTTTTAGATAATTGTTAATAAAAAAGATAATTGTTTTTTTAGATATTAAGAGCCCGCCGCGCAGTCGCTTTACGAGGGGCGACAGGCTCTCTCACCAGTTGTTTTAAGATATTGTGTAAAATATGATAAAAGTGTGGTTCAATTGTTGCAGAGCAGCGTCAGAAGTTGCCAATTCCGTCGATGTCCCACCAAACGCGAGTGGCTTGCACATCGTTTCCGCCAATGGCATCGATGCCTGAGGTGTTGATGTCGTCAAGACCCACCGTGGTTCCGCGGCCGGGCAACGGCATGCGTCGAATCAGGTCGCCGTCGTTGAGCGAGCCGTCGCCGTAGTCTGTGCGGCGCATTTCGGTCCAAGCCTCGTTGGAATATGGGAACAGCGACAGATACTTCTGTGTGATAATCTTCTCGAGCTTGGTTTCGCGGTCGTCGCTTTCGTTCCATTTCACGCCGATGGTGGTTACGCTTGCAATGTTGTTGGCATCGTCCATAGGGTCGACGTAGGTGTAAGCAATGGCTTTATCGAGCTTCATGTATTGGTCGACATATTCGGCGTACATCTGACGTTCTTCGTCGTAACGGCCTTCAACCTGAGCATTGCGTATGCCGCGTTCATAGAAGAATTGCGGAGTGCCGCCCATGCTCCAGCCACGCAAAGCGCCTTCGGCACGCAAGAAATCCATTTCCGACACCTTCACATAGTAGAGCGGAGCGTCCATGATGTAGTCGGTGGCAAGCGACGAATAGGCACAGCGTGGGT
>SFEA01000038.1 GCA_004557385.1 Bacteroidales bacterium | reverse complement strand
AAAGAGTGGTTGGCACAGCTGAGTTCGGATCTCCAATACAAAATACGGGAGCTATTTCTTTTTCTAGTTTGCTGCACAATTTTTTTTCAATAGGTTCTGGTATCCACATGAAACCGTGAACCATACTCCTATGCTTTGAGTCCATTATAAAAGGGCGGAGATACAGACAAAAATCTTCAACATGATCCGCTATTTCTGTTGTATAATATGGATCAAACATAGAGCGGTTATTTACTACCATTAAACAAGGAGCAATTAGCCAAAGATAGCCCATGCCTTCAATAATATCTAACGAATCAACTAAATAAAGGAGACCCAACATAAAAAGGATAAATCCAAACAGAGATACATTCTTATACACCTTTCTTCGAGGTATCATCTCACCTGTTATGAATTGCTTACCATAACGTTTGCTCCATAATAAGTTAGAGCAAATTGCTAGTGCCATGCCGAATACAGCTATACATACGTAGATAATCATGGATAAATGGATTAGTAATTATTACGACTTGATGGTTGAATTAGATTTTACAAATTAAAGTGTTAGGCGATTCGCAGGTTGTTAGAAACTTTCAATCTGCCAGAAATAGTTTATAATGATGCGTTTTACACGAAAAGCAAAAAAGGTTAGTACTATAATGGTTGCAAAAGCATCAATTATATATCGCAAATATAGGGAAAACTTGATTAACTGGCAATATCTCAAGACAAAATGTTTGTAAATCTTGATTTTTGCCAGAAAAATCATAGCTGCAGGGCGTGGGCTTGCAGTTGCCTAAATAGGGATATTTGGCGAGCCTGTCAATTGCGCATGTAAAGTTAGCGGCCGAGGGCGGCTGCGGCGTTGATGAGGTCGATGGCTGCTTGGTAGGGGTCGGTGTAGGGTTGGGCGGGGCTTACGCCTTGGGTGTTTTCAACCCAGCGGCGCTCCCAAGCGGCGAAATCGGGCTTGCTGCCTGAGTTGCGTTGTTGGAAGTGCATTTTCCAGCGAGGCAGGTAGTAGTCGCGCACGAGTCCAGCCCAGATGCGAGCCGAATAGTCGTCGACAGGTGGTCCCCAGATGGTGACAATGCGTCGAGCGTTGTGCTCGTAGTAGAGGGCAAGCGCAGTGTTGCCTATGGCGTGATTTCGCGCTATGTCAATCCATCGCGCCAAGTCGTGGTGCGGATGCCCGATGAGAATGTGGTCGATGCCGAGCAGAGTTTTTTCGAATTGCTTTTCGAGAGCAATGGCGCGGATGGTGTCGGCGTTAGCGTAAGCCGAGTCGATTGCGTGCAGCATCTGTTCGGCTTTGCCACCCAGATAGGCAGCAGTGAGTTGGCGCACGTCAGCCTCGAGCAGCGGGTTGTGAGGCATCGAGGCGGCAGCATTCACAAACGTGGCTATGCCGCGGTAGAAAGGATGTCGGTCGTCAACCGCACCGTATGGAGTTACGCCGGGGCGCAATTGCCAAGAGTGGCGAGGCTGGTCGGTGAACGAGCCGTAGACCGATGCTTGCATGTCGTCCCAGAATCGTTTTATTTGTTCGTTGAACGTGCCGTAGCGGCAGCGCGAGTAGTTTTCGAGCCACCGGTTGACGTCGATGTGGGAACTGCTCCACGATGCGTCGGCCATCAGTTCGTACACCACTTCGTTGTTTTCGAGTCCTTCGGGCGCCATGCCTATGGCGGTGAGGCGACCGCGGTTGGGCGAATTGAGCGCTTCGAGGTGCCCGTTGGCATAGAATTCGAGTATGCCTGTCATGCCCGATTTGCCGCCCATATTGGGTATGACGCTATACACCCAGGGCTTGCCGAAGAATGCGTTGTAGAAGTCCCAGTTGGCGCTGTTTTTCCAGAAGCATTTGTTGTAGTCGACGGCGAGGTCGAGCAGTAGCATCTTGTCGTCAGGCACGCGGCTCACCAGGGCTTGCAGTGTGGCGCTGTCCCAGATGTCGCGTTGATATCCGAACATCCAGCCTTGCATCACCCACACGGCGTCGCGGTTGCCCGCCTTGATTGAACGGTACACTTGTTCGCCATAGTCGGCAAGCATCGTGTAGCGCTTGGGGTCGTCCTTAGGTGGGAAAGGGATGTCCATTTCGTTGAAACTATCGGCAATGTAGTGTGTGTTTTTGCCGAATTCCTTTTCCCATTCTTCAATGAACATCTTGCCTATGGTGTGGAACAGCGGTTGGTCGGGGCTAATCATCCAGTTGTGGAACGCACCGCCCCACGAGGTGGTGGTGATGTGCAGGTCGGGGTAGATGCGTGTGATTTCTTTGGGTACAAAACCGGCAAATGCGGGGCAGATGGGCTTCATGCCCAGGCTGCGCATGCGTTGCAGAATTTTGTGCTGAAGGGCAATCTGGGTGGTGTGCCATTCTTTGGGCAGCGGCCCGTCGACGTGGCTGATATTGCCCATTCGCATCCAGGGCAGGTGTGCCGGACCCACAAAGTAGTTGGCAATCTCGTCGTCGGTGAGCCCGAGGCGTCGCCACACGCGTGCCGTGATGGCTTCGTTAGCCACCAGCGCCAGCGGCATGTCGATGCCGTGCAGCGCCATCCAGTCGATTTCCTGCTCCCAGCGTTGCCAGTCCCAATAGGCAGTGGTGTAGCCATAGGTGACCACGTTGAGATAGTAGTGATGCTCAACGGGCGACACCACCGAAGCCGTGGCAGCTTCGGCAAACGACGCCGGAGCAGAATAGCGATTGCCGCTCCAACTGTTGATGCCCAAATGGTTGCGGCGCACAAAATCGTACACGCCACGGCACAGCGCTACAGCATCGCTGCCTTTCACGGTCAGGCGGTTGCCGTCGACGTGTTGCTCGTAGGCAGGTTTGCCATGGGGTGCCGCCATGGCTTGCAGGGTAACGTTTGCCGCCAGTTGAGGGAAAGTGCGTTGAATCACCCCGCGTGCGGCATCGATTTCAGCCCTGTTTGGTCGGGCATACGAGATGGTGTGCATGGCAGCGGTCAAGGTTAATAGCAAAATTTTCGCAAAAATACGGTTCATGATTGATTAGAGAGTGGTTGGTATCCTTAATTATTTATTTGCAGGCACATACCATTTAGTGAGGCAATTGTTTTTGGTTGACACCACAAATTTGAAAATCGTTGCCGAAGGATATTTGTTGAGGTCGACAGTGCATTTTTCTTTTTTGGAAAGTGTGCGCGCCACTACCGAATATTTGTCGACGTCGCCCGAAGCAAACTTGTTGTTGGTGGCAAGGTAGACGGTGGCGATGTTGTAAGCCGAGTCGCTTTTCCAGCGCAAGGTTGCGATGCCGTCTTTCACGTCGATGCTCAGGTGGTGGAGGTCGGTTTTACCGATAAATGGTGTTCCGTCGAGTTCGAAGCGGCGGTCGCGCGGCAGTTCCCATCCCATCCACGAGCAAATGGTGGGATGAATGTCGACGAGCGCCAGCGAGCCGTCGGAGAAATGCGTGTTCACGCCGCTCACGTTGGTCGAAATCCACACGGTGCGCTCGCGGTCGCTCTGTCCGCCGTGACCGTAACCATTGTCGGTGCGTCCGTGATCGGTGGTTACAATCACCATCCACTCCTCGTCGAAGTTGGCTTCGCGATATTTCACGGCGTCCCAAATCTGCTTGAGTTGGGCATCGGTGCGTTGCACATAATAGTCCATGAAGTCGCTGTTGCCATAGAGATGGAATCCCGAGTCGGTGTACCATAGATACACCCACGAGATATCGGGGGCATTGGTGCGGACACATTCGGCAGCTTTTTTGCACACCAGCGAGTCGATGTCGAAAATGTGAAGTTCGTCTTTTTTGGGCCGGAAGTTGATGGTGTCGAGTTCAAATCCGTCGGCAACATAGTCGATTTTCAGGTTGCCGGTTTGCGGTTTGCCCTCGCCGATGAGCACGGTGCGATTGTCTACCCAGCTTGAGAACAAGCCTGTGGTGAAGGTGCGTTTTTGCTCCTTGGCAACGCGGAACAATGTCCAGTAGTTGTAGTTCGGGTTGAGGTTGGAGTTCCCGTTCACGTTGTGCTTGTTCATCCATGTTCCGGTGAGGATGTTGGTGTAACCGATGGCTGATATGGTAGGGGTGAGCGAATAGTCGTTCTTGTCGCCGCCGGTGTATGCACGCGAGTAGTGTCCTTTCGAGGCGATGTCAAAGATTACGGGAGTGTGCAGGCGTTCGATGTAGTCGGCAGGGATGCCGTCGACCACAATGTAGATGGCTTTGCGCTCTTTGGCGTAACTGTTTACGATTGCTAAGCTCAGAAGCGCAATTGAAAGTAGTTGTTTAAGTTTCATGTCGTAATAGAAAAAATTATCGATTATGAGTTTTGTTTATGGTTCGGTTTGTGCTGAAAAACACATTGCGAAGATAATAAAAAACCTGTATATTCTCAAATAATATCACAAGTTTTGCCGCCCTGTATAGGGGCGCGAGTTTCCCACTACTGCTGGGTCTGCAACCGCTCCACGGTTGTGACTGCCCTGTAGTTTCACTCAGATTGATTTGATTAAGCAGATTTTATTATTTGCTTCTGCGGGTTCTGCGATTTCTGCGAGAGGCTTTTGTGCCTCGCGGCGGTCGCCGGGCGTATTGTCATACGCCCCTACAAGTTAAGGCAAATATTTCATATATAATCACTTAATATCGCTTATAACCCACACACATTGTCAATATCGTTGATTTTGCAGTGTTAATTTTTCACGATATGCTCTTTGCGCTGACGGGCTACAGGCGTGTTGAGGCGTTCCTCGCGATACTTAGCCACGGTGCGACGTTTTATTGGGTATCCCATTTCGTTCAGCTGGTCGGTGAGTTGCTGGTCGGTGAGGGGCTTCGATTTGTCCTCGTTGTCGATGAGTGTTTTCAGCGCCTTAATGATTTCGCGGGTCGACACCTCTTCAACGTCGTTGTCCGAATCGCCTTTTTTCACCACCATGCCTTCGGTGAAGAAAAATTTGAAGGGTTTGCACCCGGCTCGCGTTTCGATGTATTTGCCTTTGGTGGCGCGGGAAATCACCGATACGTCGCTGCCCACAATCGGGGCAATGTCAGAGAGGGTTAGCGGACGCAGCTGTGCCTCGTCGAGGGTGATGAAATAGTCCTTTTGCTTCAAAGCGATGGCACGCACCACACGCAGGAGCGTGTCCTGACGAATCTTCAGCAGCGTAATCAGTTCCTCGGCGCGCGTCACATAGTTTCGCGTGAGTTTCTGCTGACTCTTTTCGCTCTTGGCGATGTTGCGTGGCAGGCGGGTGGCGCTGGCAACCTTGTAGCTCTCCGACACTTGCAATTCGGGCAGGCGGTTGAGCGACGTGATTTCCAGTTCGTTTGATTCTTCGTTATACTCAACGCGGAAGTCGGGATTCACCGTTATGGCGTGCTGCACGGTGCGGTCGCTGGTGAATCCGGCGCCGGGATAAGGGTTGAGGTGGCGAATGGTTTGCATCACGTCGGCAAGGGTGGCGTCGTCGATGCGCAGTGCTCGGCGCAGGCGGTCGAAGTGGCGGTTGCCTATGTCGTCGATGTATCGGTCGACTGCTTTATACGCCAGTGCGCTTGTGGGGTCGGAGGCAATGCGCGGGCGCAGCTGAATGAGCAGACTTTCGCGCAGATTGGCAGCAGCGATGCCGGCAGGGTCGAGGGTCTTGATTATTTCAATCACCGCCTGCACCTGCTCCTCGCTCACGTCGATGCTTTCGCGCGAGAGAATGTCGTAGCTGATGTCGTAAGCCGAGCGGCTGAGATAGCCGTTGCCGTCGATGTTGCCAATCACATAGTCGCCAATAAGTCGCTGCTGAGGGGTGAGTTCAAGCTGGTTGAGCTGTTCGGTGAGGTGGTCGTAGAGGCTTTCCTCTTCCACCACTTCGGGCACATACACTTCGTCGTCGCTGCCGCGCTGGTTGCCTTGGCGGGTGAGATAGGCTGGCGCGTCGTCATCGTTGCGATAGTCGTTGCGTGGGTCGTAGTCGTTGTTGTCGTTGCCCTTTGTGCTGTCGTTGCCGTCGAACGATTCCGACTCGTTGCCCTTGTTGGGTTCGGGCTCAGGCGACGACATCTCGAGCGCAGGGTTCTTGTCGAGCTCGTCGTTGACATACTGTACAGCTTCTTCAAAGCTTTTTTCAAGCATTTGACCCACAAGAATGGTTGACGGCAACGCCACTTGGCGCTGCGTCTGTTCCATTTTTTGTGTTTGCTCAAAACCTGTCTTTGCTGCCATAGACGTTTCTCTGTTAATCGATATTTTTGTGTCAAAAAAAAGCTGAACGTAACACGCCAAAAACCTGCGTTTTGCACCTGCTTAATTTATGCCGTTGCAAAATCCGTGCCAAACGGCTGAAAAAGTCGTGCCGGACGGCGAATTTCATTGCTATTTCAAATTTATTGAAACTTTTTTAGTTGCGCAAGTGTCGTTGTGGCTTTTGTCTTGAAAATTTAGCGTTTGGTAGAGAAAATAAAAATGCATAGTTAAAGAATGTTAATAAATGAAAGATTCTATTTATTTTTTATTGCAGGTTGCTACAATCGGAGTAAATTTGCACTCAAATCAGATTGAAGGTATCTTACTAAATAATGTATTGAGTGCTAAATAAATGACGTTCTGACCTATAATGCTTTTGCCCATGATTTTTGAGCTTATATGAAGCAGATTGGCAAATTAATAAATGATGTTTAGCCTTTTAATTATTAGTATTTATTCCTCATAAACCGAGAGGTGTTGACAATTGAATTATTAAGATTAAGTGATTATTATTTTACTAAAATTATGTTATCCAATATGAGAAGAAAATTACTTTCTCTCGGCTTGACATTTCTTATGTCGAGTTATCTGAGTATTTCTGCACAGTACATGAAGGACGGCTATGTGAGCTACGGCAAAGGTGGCAATTATGGCAATGTTTTTCGTGTGTCTTTGTATACAAACGATGACGAGAATTTTTTCATTTCTCGTGTAAAGCCAAAGGCTCGTTTTACCGACAAGTCTACCCAAGTAAATCAGAACTTTGTGAATTGGTGGAACTGGACTGATGGCACAGCGGCTGCCAATGTGAGCCGCAAGATTGCCATGTGGACACCAATTGGTTTTGGCCATGCCGTAAAAGCGGCAGAGTCGCCATTTATGGCTATGCCAAACGGCATCTATAACAGCGAAGTGTTCTCGATGTGGCAATATATTTCGCATTGGGGATTGTGGAGCGAATATTTTATGTGTATGCCGGGCAATTTTGCCGACGTTGCTCATAAGAATGGTGTCTCAGTATCTACACATGTGTCTACAAGTTGGGGTACATCATATAAATATAGTGATAATACTTGGGGCGGTACAATATATAATTTGTCCCAAAACACTTCGGCAGCGACTGACTTTATAAAAAAGCATGGTATTGATGGCATAGGTTGGAACTCAGAGTGGAGTGGTACAAGCTTAAATACTTATGCTCAAACTTTAAATGAAGAGGTTGCTGCGGCTATAAACAGTCAATGGAGCGGCATCAAAGACCCTGTAACAAAAAACGTTACAGTTGCCACCGATAACCTGTGGTATGACGGTGTTACCGAAACATCGGGTCCGTCGTTCGACAATGGCTTGAACAGTTCTACCGACGACTTTTTTGTGAATACATCATCAAATAATGCTGAACGAAGCTCTTTCTTCTTTAATTATAATTGGAATAATAATAGTAATAATGGTAGGGGCGAGTATTTGTCAAGTTCAGCAAAAAATGCAAAAAAAGATTACGGAAGAAATCCTTATGACAACTATGCCGGTTTCAACCTTCAAGGCAAAGAACCACATTTAGCAGGTTCCGGTACGGGACAACAACGGTGGACTTACCTTCAAGGGCAAGAAGCATCGATTGGTTTATGGTCGGGTCACGACACCAATATGTTTTGGGAGGCCCGCAACACCAATGGTTCAGACCCATATAAATCGCAGTTGACATATCAGCGACTGCTTGAGCGCTGGTTCACCGGACAAAATGCCGACGGATGCTCGCCGTTGAACGACATCGAAATCGACGAATCGCTCAGCAACGACCTCAACGAAATATTCTTTGGAATGTCGAAGTTTGTGGCTGCGCAAAGCACCCTTTGCTGGGATTTGTCAACTGAGCCGTTTATCACATATTTCAACCTTGGCAACGGCAAGTTCTTCAACTATAAGGGAAAACGTCAACACTCAAGTGAGTGGTATAACATTGGCGTTCAGGACTACCTGCCCACATGGCGCTGGTGGTGGTCGAGCGAAGTGCTTGGCACTACAGCCACTACATCGATGAAGGCTGCTTTCGACTGGAACGATGCATGGTTTGGCGGCTCGTCGTTGCACATCACAGGCACCGAACCAAATGCCAACTACCTTAATTTGTTCAAGACCCACTATGCTTTGCAGTCGGGCGACGTGATTACTTTCCGCTACAAGGTTAATTCGGGTGAGATAAGCAAGGTCTATTTGGTGCTTGTTCCCAACGGCGGTGATGGCGGCACAACACTTGGCACTGCCTACGAAGAAGAAATTATTATAGACGGAGCCGTTGGCGACCGTGGTCTTTGGACCGAAAAAACAATCACTTTCGGCAGTAATATCTCAAACCTTGCTGCCATTGCCCTGAAGTTCGAAGGTGCGGAGAAGCTCGACATGAATGTGGGTGAATTGTCGATTAAGCGTGGCACTTACAAGAGTGCCACCACCCCAAAAATTACTTCAACTAAAGTTTTGTATTTTGGGCTTAGTGGTATTGATGGCAAGGTAGTGTTTGATATGTCCGGTGCCACATCGCAGTATAATATCGACAATGGTGTGTCGATGTTCAACATCTATGCTAAGATTAAATACAGCGACGACACAGAGCAAATCACCCACATGGGTTCAACCACATCGTGGGCAGGCATTTTCTATAGCTGTCCGTATGACATGGAGAAACTTAAGAACAATGCAACTATGCAGATAGGTGTGTCGGCAGTTGGGCTTGACGGTGTAACTGAATCGGAAATCGCTTGGGGTGAAGGCATCACTTTGAGCTATAATAACCAAACGTCAGTTACCGATTACACTATCAGCGATGAGATTGAGGTATCGCCAAACAACATCACCAATGGCGAAGTGTTCACCGTGAAGTATTCCGACCCGCAGCACGCAGCTGCCACTTCGTGGAAGTTGCGTGGCCCGTATAATGGCATTGTGGGCTCGGTGAAAACTATCACCGCCGCCACACGCGCAACCGGTTTCACAGCCAAAGCCAACACTGCCATTAATGACATTAACGATGTGGATATCAATAACTTGCCTGTAGGATTCTACGATTTGATAGTTGATGAGAATGGTACCGAAAGAACACTCAAAGCGTTTGTGCAAGTTTATAGCAAGGAAGTTAGTTATCCGACCTTAACAAAACTTGTAGCCCTCGACACCGACGGTGCCGGAACTCTGGTTCACGAGATTTCGGCTGCAGAAGCTGATAAACTGAAAGTGGGCGACGGCAAGACTCCTGCACGCGAGATACGTCTGGTTACCGAAGATGGCGTGAAGGTGCTTGAGCAAGGCAAATCGTTCACCCAAGCTGGTGCTGGTGCAGGTATTAAGATTTCAACAGCCAACGACGGACAAGTGACGCCGCTCTACCTGTACTACGAAGCCGACAGCAAGTCAACCGGAGAGATTTCGGCAGCTGCAAGTCTTAATGACCAAGCATTAGGCGTATTGTCGAGCGATTTGGGACTCACGTCAACAAGTCAGAATTTTACTGTTTCGTTCTGGATGAAGCTGAAGAGCATTAATGCAAACTCGTGGCTGTTGAATATCCGTAAACCACAAGAAGACGTATGGTCGAAACGTGCTTGGGGCTGGATGTGGACAGAGTATCTCCAAAAGGACGGCACTTACAACAATGTGAAAGTGCGTGGCACGGACTCCGAATCATGGTATGTATTTGGCGGCGATAATAAAGTGAAGTTTGAGAAAAACTCATGGTATCATGTGGCATACGTGTTCGACCATTCAAATAAAACTTTCTCGTTCTATGTCAACGGTCGCCCAGTGTCGTACACCACTGAGAAATCCGGCACTTGGGTTGATTATAGTGGTAATTATTATATTTCGCTTGGCGGTATGGCAGGAAAGGGCTTATTCTCAGGTTTTGATGCCGACATCGATAACTTCTGCGTGTTTAATAAAGCGTTGACGGCGGCTGAAGTAACAAAGGCGATGGCAGAGGACCCAAGTGCAGATACGGATATAAAAGGCAATTTGGTTGGATATTGGGATTTTGAGCCGGAAACAAAAGGTGGAACAATAGCCTACAATGGTGGTTATGCAAATAAGAGCACTATCAACGCTTATAGTAATGCCAAGCTTCTTCACCACTATTGGCCAACCGACTTAGATGATAATGCTACGCAAACAATGGTTGAATCGGAGTGTGCAGTAACAAGCCTTGGTTATCCAAACTTTAACGTCGGCGGCTTGACGGTTAACATCAATCCTTCTTACACCGTAGTGGGAGCCCGCAGCTACACTATTGACGAGAAGGCAACGGGCTCGGAAATTGTTGGCTCAACAGAGCTTGGCAGGGCAGCGTCGGCAACGGCTGAGGTGCTCACAGCAGCGCAAGTTGAATCGGCTCCGATGCTCTTTGCGGCTGGAGATGCTTCTGCCGAAGATTTGCAAACCGGCTTGAAAGGCTTTGCAAAGGTGACTTACGATGCACCTGCAAGCGGCGTGATGAACATCTACACCGTGAAGCTGCACGTCGACAACGGAATTGGCACCGACGACGCCGAATATAAGTATGTTTATGTAACCAACTGGCAGAACGGTCTTTACACCGGCATTACCGACGTGACCGACTCAAAAGTTATGGTATTCCCTAATCCGGTGGTCGACAACGTGTTTGTCTGCGTCGATGCCGATGGACAATATAAGGTGGATGTGTTTAATATAGAGGGCAAGCAAGTGGCATCGCATAGCGAGCATGCCAACGCAGGCGAATGTATAGCAATGCCTGCCGACTGGGCACAAGGCACCTATGTGATTCGCGTTGCTTGCAACAACGATACAATTTGCACTGTAAAAGTTATCAAAAAGTGATTACTAGATTAAAGTTAAAAAAAAATTGATTACTAAATTAATGATTAATGCGAGGGGGCTGCACTGCGAAGTGTGGCCCTTTTTTACGGTGTGTAAATCAAGGTGTTTTGCATAGGCAACTATTTTTTCGTAACTTTGCGGCATAATAATCAAAAAAACTACATAGTCTTCATCAATTTATAATTTTTGAAAAATGAGCGTGGAAAGCATCGGTAGAGGTGCGCTGCGCAGCTAAATGGCTTTTGCAACGGCTGTTTACAAATTTTTTTTGAGGCAAATTTTATGAGCCTTGACGAAAAAACATCTCTAAAACATTATTAAAGATTAAGAATTTTTTATGGCAGAATCGAATTTTATTGACTATGTGAAAATATTGTGCCGTTCAGGAAAAGGCGGCGCAGGGTCGGCACACCTTCATCGTGCCAAATATGTTCCGAAAGGCGGACCAGATGGCGGCGACGGCGGCAATGGCGGCAGCGTGATTTTGCGCGGCAACCGCAACCTGTGGACGTTGCTTCACCTCAAATATCAACGCCATGTGTTTGCCACCGACGGCATGCCCGGCGGCGAGTGCCGCAGCTTTGGCAAGGCAGGCGAGGACCGCATCATTGAAGTGCCGTGCGGAACTGCTGTGTTCAACGCCGAAACAGGAAAATTTATCTGCGACGTCACCGACGACGGGCAGGAAGTGGTGCTGCTCAAAGGCGGCCGCGGCGGTCTTGGCAACTGGCATTTCAAAAGCCCCACCAACCGCACTCCGCGTTATGCACAGCCCGGCGAACCTCGTCAGGAGTGCGAAGTGATTATGGAACTGAAGCTGCTTGCCGACGTGGGTCTGGTGGGATTCCCCAATGCCGGCAAATCCACGCTGCTGTCGTCAATCTCGGCAGCAAAGCCCAAGATTGCCAATTATCCCTTCACCACACTCGAGCCTAACCTGGGCATCGTGAGCTATCGCGACACACGCTCGTTTGTGATGGCTGACATCCCCGGAATCATCGAGGGTGCTCACGAGGGTCGTGGTCTGGGCTTGCGTTTCCTGCGACACATCGAGCGCAACGCAGTGCTGCTGTTTATGATTCCTGCCGACACCGCCGACATTCGCCACGACTATGCGGTGCTGTGCAACGAACTCGAGAAGTTCAACCCCGACCTGGTGGACAAGCCTCGAGTGCTTGCCATCACCAAAAGTGACCTCCTCGACGACGAGCTGACTGAAATGATGCGCCACGAACTGCCCGAAGGCATCGATGTGGTGTTCATCTCGGCTGTTGCCGGAGTGGGGCTTGTGGAGCTGAAGGATATGCTTTGGCGCACCATCAACGACGAGCGCAACCGCATTCCCGAAACGCTCACTCACCGCGACCTCGACACCAGCCACCGTGTGCAGGAAGAGGACGACTTTGTGATTGAAACCGACGACATGCCGATCGACGACGAAGATGTTGAACTGGAATGGGACGATGAATATTGGCCCGAAAAATACGAAGATGAAGATTGAAAATCTGAATTTCGACACCCCACTCACAGGCATAGAGGCATTCACCACGCTACGCGGCGAGGTGGATGCCTCTAACCCTTACAGCCAAGTGAATCTGTGCAACTACACCGGCGACACACCAGAGCACGTCGACTGTTGCCGCCGCCAGCTGTGCCAACACCTGGGCATCGAGCCGCAACGCCTGATTATGCCGCGACAAACGCACACTGCAGATGTGGCGGTGGTAGGCGAAAACTACTTAGCGCTTACTGATGCCGAACGCGAAGCATTGCTCAACGAAAAAGATGCCATTGTCACCACCTTGAGCGGCGTGGCAATAGGCGTTAACACTGCCGACTGCGTGCCCATTGTGCTCGCCGACGAAGTTAACGGCGTGATTGCCGCCACCCATGCCGGATGGAAGGGCACCGCCCACCGCATTGCCGCTGCCACGGTGGCTGCCATGGTTGAGCAGGGCGCTGACGTGCGTTGCCTGCACGCCGCCATCGGAGCATCGATTTGCCAAGACTGCTTCGAAGTAGGCGACGAAGTGGTGCACCACTTCGAGGAATGCGGCTTCAACGTAGAGCAAATCACCCGCCGCAACGCCACCACCGGCAAGGCACACATCTCGCTGCAGCAAGCCAATGCGCTGGTGCTGCAGCAAAGCGGCATCGCGCCCAGCCACATAGCCATCAGCGGCAACTGCACACGCTGCCACCCCGAGCGCTATTTCTCGGCACGCCGCCTCGGCATCGCCTCCGGCCGCACCTTCACCGCCATCCTCCGCCGCTAACCCACCAGCAATCGAAGTGTAATCGTTTCGCTAAGAAATTCAATCAATTTGTTACCGCAATACAATAATTATTTGTATCTTTGCTTTTGGACTAACATAAACCTTTAGCTTAATTTTGCATAACAAAACGAGTTATTTTCATAATATATGACAGAGCAATATTTGCCTAAGCAAATGTGGTTCAGTCGTTAATACTACGTGAGGTGAGCATTGAGTTGGAAAGGTTGTGCGACTAATGTGTGTGTGAAATGATATGCACAAGATGGACACATTGCCTAATGTGAACACCCGAAGAGGCGGGAAAGAACCCTCTCACGCCGGATTTGCCTCCTGCGTCTCCCCCGAAGTTCAAAGCCCACAGGCTGAGAACTCCCACACAGGGGTCACCTCTGACTTTGTGCCTAAGCCAAATCATCATTGGTTTGTGTTTCGTGTGTTGTATGGCCACACATCCGCTGCCATTGAAGCATTGAATGATGCGGGCGTGGAGCATTATTTGCCTATGCGATATGAAATGAAGGTGATGTCGGGGAAGAAGGTAATGCACAAAAAGCCTCTCATTCCCGGTCTTGTTTTTGCCTATATGACTCGTGAGCGAACTCACGACTTTGTCAAGCAGCCGGCAAAGACTGCAGGCTTTCTGAAATATTATACCGACAAGACACAACCAGTTGAAGCAGGGTCGATTTACAATCCACCTGTAATAGTCGCCGACAAAGTGATGAGAAGTTTTATTGAAGCCTCCAGCATAAAAAGCGAGCACAGCATGATGCTGCAGCATGAGCGCTGCCGTTTCAAGAAGGATGAACTGGTGAGGGTTGTGAAAGGCGACTTTAAAGGCGTTGTGGGCAGAGTGATTCGTGCAGCCGGGCAACAGCGCGTGGGCATAAACATTGATGGCGTGGGCATATTTGCAACGGCTTATATACCAAGCGATTTTATGGAAAAATACGATGAATAACCGTTTTGCACATTAAATAGATTAGATAGGTGTCGAACCTGTAGAATCATCTATTGCTGATTAGATGTGCGCCTATGAGGTTGCGCAGAAATAATGCATCTTGAACAATTTTTTCTACAAAGAATAATGACTGACCAAGAAATAGTGAACGGCCTTATCGAACGAGACCCACGGGTGACGGCTCAATTCTTTTACAAGGACAGCAGGCCGTTGATGCTGAGTGTTATTCGTAAGGTCTTTGGTAAGCAAAGGGTCGATTACGATGAGATTATCAGCGAATTGTACATTCATCTGATGGAGAATGATGCCAGCAGACTACGGCAATTCAAATTTGAAAGCACGTTCCGTCAGTGGCTGAAGACAACAACCATTCGTTTCTGTTTGAAACTGAAGATTGATGATAAAGTGATAGATGACGAGAGCATGGAGCATCTTGATAATGGGGACAATAGTTCAGCCAGTGCGGAAGCGTTACAGGCAAAGATTGACGTTGATGCCTTACTTAATCAAATGAGAAATCAGCGTTATGCCAAAGTGATACGCATGTTGGTGATTGACGATATGGAACCCGAAGCTGTTGCTAAGGCATTGTCAGTTACTGTTGGCAATCTATATAATATAAAACGCAGAGCCATGGCAGCTTTTGCTGATGTTGCACTTAAAGACAAACGACAATATGAACAAAGATAATTATATTTCAAACGAGCTATTGGCGGCATTCCTCGATGGCAACACCAATGCGGTGGACACCATGCGAGTGCTGAAAGCAGCCGAGCAGGACGAGGAACTGCAAGAAATCATACGCATTGCAAGTGAGGTGGACGAGGATATGGCAATGACCGTGGCGCCAACCATCATTCCTATGACTGCCATAGCAGCAAAAAAGAAAGAGAACTACCTTTGCGACATAGAGTGCGAGGAATTTGTGCTTCGGCAGTTTGGCGTTGAGACCACGCACAAAAGTCTTCTCGACACCGCTTACAAGAACTGTTGGCTTAGAGAAAAAGGAATGCCATTGTATAATATAGGCAGACTGTTGGAGAAAAACAACCTATCGGTGAGCCGTCGCTACAATTCCACCATCGAGGAGGTTGACCGACTGCTATCGGCAGGCAACCAGCTCATAGCCGTGGTTGACGACTTTGCCCTTGACAACGAACTGCCGTCGGCGAACCAGCATCCAAATCATGCCGTGGCCATCAGTTCGATATCTATTGAGACAAATGAGATAATCCTTTTTAATCCGAATACCGACGAAGAACTGACAACCTACTCGATAGAATCATTCGCAGAGGCATGGCGGCAGTCGAACCACTACCTTGTGGTAATTAACACCACCGACAAGTTTGTCTACGAACCGTCGCCAATCGCACTCGACGACGTAGAACTCCCTGACGACCTTGCAGAACTCAGGGAAGCCATAGCCGAGAATGCTCACGAAATATGGGCAAAGAACCGCAAAGACCAAGGCTGGACGTACGGCCCGGAGCGTAATGACAAGAAGAAAGAGACGCCCGACATGATACCATATTGCAATCTGCCTGAAAGCGAAAAACTCTACGACCGCGAAATGGCAATGCAAACACTAAAGCTGGTGAAAAAACTCGGCTATGAGATTGTGAAGAAGTAACCCCATCCCCCTCCACTAAGGAAATGGAAAATATAAAATATAAAAGATGAAGTGATACAGCTGTAAGTCAACAGGTTGAATTATGAAGATATTCTTGAGTTACGGACATGACTCCAACACTCCATTAATTGAAAAAATAAAGGATTATCTTTCAAAAGATGAGAAAGGAAACCCCAAACATGAGGTTTGGATAGATACTTCTGAAATCAAAGCAGGTGATGACTGGCGTGAAAAGATTGCTAAAGGCTCTTGAGCGGGCATTTCCAAAGGTGAAACCGGAAAAGGCAGCAAAGCTAAGAATATTTCCCATGAGCATAGAGCCTCGCACTGAATTGCCCGACGACATGAAGGACGATTATCATTTTGGAACATTATAAGCAGGAGAGATTTGTTTTGTAATTGCTTGATGTGCTGGGCGTGGCATTGCGTGTTTGGGTCGTAGCTAATGTGTTAATAATGTGCGGGTTGCGCACCATTTTTAGATGTTTAGAAATTTAAATATATAACGACATGGTTTTTAATACAATTCTTTTAAGTGACATGGTTGTCAATGTGGCAAGTAAAGAAATGAACGAATACGATGTGCATGTGACGTTGATATTGTGTGTTTCAGCAATCATCATAGTTGCAATTGTTTGCCATGCGATTAAAGTTGTTAATAGCAACAAGAAGCAGGAAACGATTAAGGCGATTTTGGAGGATATGCTGGAGAATGACAGTAAAATAATTGATGCTATTAAAAATATTAAGAGCATTGACAAATCGAATATAAATCAAGATACTGATGCAGGAAAATAGTTCAGTTTATAATCACGATTCGCTGTCGAGCAACTGGATGTCATCTCATAAATGGTATCTGGAAATACTCGGTGCGTTAATAATGTCGAAGGCCAAAGCAATATTTCATTTGGCGATTATATTGCTTTTAATTGGAGGCTTTTTTTGTTTCTCGCAATGGAGAACTGCGTTTTATATTGCAGCAGCCACGTTGGCTGTGATGTTGGTGTGGCAAATTGTGAGTGCATTAAATCCAATTTATTGCTTGCGTAAGGAGGAGTCGCGGATTACGTGGAGCCAGATAGTTCTGCTTGCAGCAATGGGAGGTTGGCTTCTCGTGGTGATTAAGGTTCTGGGCATCAACAAAGAATCGCCATCGTATATTATCGTATCGGTGATAGGTGTGGTTTTGGGATGGATATTTCAGGACACAATAAAGAGCGTGGTTGCATTTTTCTATCTGCGAGCTAATAATCTTCTCAGGATTGGTGATTGGATAGAGGTGGATTCGAGAGGCATCGACGGAGTTGTGAAAGGAGTGTCGCTCACCACGGTCACTATGGAGAATTGGGATAATACTACGTCGGCGTTCCCCACGTATATTCTTCACTCTGAGCATTTCAAGAATTACCAAAAGATTCTTGACGGAAAAACTCATGGAAGAAGGATGCTGAAAACTTTCATCATCGACACTGGATGGATACACACAATGACGGATGCTGAAATGGAGAGATTGGAAAGTATAAAAAATATTGGCGAGGAGCGGTTGGCATTCATCAAGTGGTATGTTGGTGACCAGAGGAAAGATAAAAAAAGAGACAGCGTGCTGAATATTGAGCTATATCGTCAGTATATCTATCATTATCTGATGCATCATTCACATGTTTCGCACGAGCCTCGGCTTGTGGTTCGCTGGTTGGAGCAGGTGCCTGAAGGTGTGCCGTTACAAATATATGTGTTTATTACTGATTGCAGTCTGGCATCATTCGAATGGCAACAATCGCAAATAATAGAGCATATCATTGAGGCTCTGGCATGGTTTAATTTAAAGCTTTATCAGAGTGCTTCGGGTTATGATGCAAGTAATTGTAATGTGAAAATGGCAGCCACAGAGGCTGATTATAGAATTAAACTGAATAGCAATGGAGAGATACTGTGACGACATCTTGCAATACTTTATTGATGATGCTAAGGTGCGAGAGCATTGGTATAAGGCACGATATTATATCATGAATGTGTTGAGGCCTTTGGATGGCCACGCTATAGGCTGCGATTCGGGTAAGAGGATGCATGTTGTGGTTAAGTGGCAGTTCAACAAAGAGGACGACAAGCTGTTGATGCTGGCAGTTGTCAGGCAGATTTGCCTGTTGTTTCATTTCCCGAATTACGACGAGGAGAATGGACGCAACCGAACGCGCATAACCATATTGGCAGACAAGGAGGCGGATGTGGCTGCAGCTTACGATGACATGCGTAGCTACCCATATTTGGGTGACCTCTTGGACTATTGCAAATGCGAGGTAGAAGGCGACCCGAATAGAGAACACGAAGAGGTTCTACCGTTAGACGTTGAGATTGTGTTCAAAACTGGAGAGGAGAAAGGTGCAAAGGATGACATAGTTATTGCTATAGACCCGAAAGATGTTGTGGCAGGAATTAAAGATTTTAGCGAAGAATATATGAAGTTTGACGTCACCAAGGGAATGCTTGTGAGCATGGTCTACAACACAGGTGTTGAAATCGACAATCTTCCTGCAAATGACAATGCAAACATCAACAGATATTCAACGGCATTGAATGTGTTCTGCTATAAACTGAAACCCGACCTTATCCAAAAAAAGTGGGACGAAAGTGCTAAGCGGCGCGACGACGGAACATACGATGAGGTGAGCATAAAAAACAAGCTCTCTTCGGTGTTTTGTGCCGATTGTTTTGAGCCGCGAATTCGGTCGCTTTTCGATAAAGAGCAGAAGGCTTTGTCGGAGTATATCCTTATGAGTTTCAGAGAAGTGATGGAAAAGATTAGCGAAGAAAAAACTATCACTGCATTTGCCAAATGCGAGCATGCGAGGTGGAATGTCGAGAAGCTCATACTGGGATTCAAACCTCTGACGATGCAAGACTGGTATGAAATTGAGCGGCGTTTCGGAAAAGAGCGCAACGATTTTATAAAAGGGAAAAAGAAAAAAGGTTGGCACATCGACTTGTGCTCGTACAAGAATCTGCGTCGTGTGAATCCGGCGGATATGAAATACGACTACTTCCTGATGCTTGCCATGCCGCAGATATTGCGCAGCTATTTACTCTCAAAGTGATTGCCATCCGCGAGATGTGGAATTTCGGTAGAAAAGGCTAATATCAAATAACATACAAAAAAGTATTTCCCCATGATTAAACCCGCAGAATTTATCCACCCGGAGGATGCGGCGGCTTTGCGCCAGCTGGAAAGCATACCGGGTTTCCCTACAATAGCAAAGAAAGTATTGGAATTGGGCTACGAGAAGCTCAGATATGGAATCAATATGGCATCCACCATACGCTTGTCGCCAACCCAGTTGCCGGAACTTTACAGGCATCTTCCGCCTATTTGTGAACGCTTGGGCATCAAAGAGCCGGAGTTTTATTTGGAGATGAATCCCGTTCCTAATGCCTATACATCGGGCGACACTCGTGTGTTTATAGTCGTTACATCAGGACTTGTGGAAATGATGGACGATGAGGAATTGGATGCAATTCTGGCGCATGAGTGCGGGCATATTCTTTGCCGCCATGTTGTATATAAGATGGTGGCTGACTATTTGGCGATGGGACTCGATGCTTTGGGCATCTTGGGCTCACTTGCTAAACCGGTGGAATATGCTCTGCTGTATTGGAGCCGCAAGGCGGAACTCTCGTGTGACAGATGTGGAAGCATCATCACCTCACCCGATGTGGTGGCACGCACCATGGCACGGTTGGCTGGCGGCCCGAGGTCTATCACGCAAAACATCAACATGCAGGAATGGGCAGAGCAGGCCGATAAATACGAGGAGATAAAGAACGATGGCTTGTGGAACAAGACACTTCAGTTGGCAGTCACCATCGGCTTGACGCATCCATTCAGCGCAGTAAGGGTGCGCGAAATCCTCAAATGGGGACAAAGCCCTCAATACATGAATCTGATGGAAAATCTGCGTTTGGCGTCTTCCGACAGGAAATGCCCGAAATGCAACAGGTCGGTAGCAGCCGATTGGACTTTCTGTAAATATTGTGGAGCGAAATTATAAGTATTCAACATTTTAATCATATCGATATGTTTTTCAACGAAAAGGGAATCTTGAACATCGACGAAATGGTAGCCGATAATGCCTCTTTCAAGAATATCATGGAGGATGGCATCGTAACCGAAGAAGAAGTGAAAGCGCAATCCGACAAAGTGATAGCCATGCTTCACGACATGGAAGCCAAATACGGCCAGGAGCAGTTGGCTGAAATCAGGAGCCTGCTGGCTGAAACGAGCGTGCTTTATGCAGTGTATAATTTCTATTCCATTCAAAACATCGACAAATAAACGACTATGGCAACTTTCAATACTAAAAAGATATTATACGGTTCGTCCACATTGATTCCTGCTATTGCCAACCGTATTCAAGAGGAGTTCCGAAAAGATGGTTACGAAGTCACGATGGACGCATTGAGCAGTGGAGGCTACGACATTTCCATCACCAAGGGAGGCGTTTTCAAGGCGGTACTCGGAATGAAGACAGCTCTGAAGGTGACACTGCTTCCACAAGACAATACTATTAATTTCGAAGCAGGCGTCGGCATATGGGGACAGCAAGCCATCCCGACAATTATTTCGATGCTCTTTTTCTGGCCTGTTCTCATCACCCAGATTTGGGGAATGGTGGAACAGTCGAAACTCGACGACAAAGCTCTGGAAATTGCCCAGGATGTCATCGACACGAACAGTCATGTGGGCACTGCCACTGCGGGCACCAACGCCGGAAGCATTTTCTGCACCAACTGCGGCGCATCAGTGTCAGAACAAGCCAAGTTCTGCCCCAATTGTGGCGCAAAGCTGTAAATGTAATTCTTGAATGGCTATTCAAAACCAATACAGTTATAAGGGATGTGATTTTCAATAATTCAAGGCAATAGGTTTAATCATTTTAAGGTCATAGTAATTAGCCGTGTTTATTATGGAAATATTATTACTAGTCATCTTTTTTATTTTTATTATATTAGTTTTCTATGTTATTTGTGTTTTGGTCTTTAAACGAATGAATAAAAACCATGATACCAATACTTATTTGGAACATGAAAATATAGTATGTAGAGAGGTGGCAGAGATTTATTGTAACACAGTGTCGTGCCTAAATGAATTGTGCTCGATTAATAAAAAGATCCAAAACTCTCTTGAGAAATTCATTTCCTCAGTATCCATAAATAAAAAGATGGAAACTCATCAACTAAAAAAAATTGAGGAGGAGGTGGATTTCAGAATAAAAGAGGTGAATAATATTGCAAATCAGTTGCCAGCTTTAAAATTCAATGCTACTTCGGCAGAAAAGATGGTGCTTGAGAAGCATAATCTATCTGTTGCTGAAGTTGTCAGTGCAGAGAGTTGCGTTACTCAATCAATACAAGACATGATAAGTAACTTGATGAGCTTAAAAGAACAACTTGGGCTTAATCATCCGAGTAATCTTTTAGGAATAAATTTTGCCCTTGCTCGACTTAGGTGTTTTCAGTTTGAATGTAACGCAATGTTTTATGGCGCATTAGAAGGGTTATGTTCTTTCCCCAACGACTCGTTAGGAATTTATTATGAAATGGCTTCAAGTTGGGATTGTATGCCCAAAGGGGTGGCAATAAAATCGTTTGACAAAAAACATTTTAAAATGTGTCAAGAAATGGAATTCCAGAAGAGTCAGAAATGCCTTGACGAAGCACAAATAATGATAGATAATGCAGGCAACGATGTTGAAAATCTAATTAAGGGATTGAAATGCCATGATGTGAATTTCTTTATTGCAGGGTCGAAAGAACTACAACAAGAGAGAGATGTGTTTGCAGGTGTTGTCAGCCTGCTTCAAACTAAATGGAAACCACTGGGTTTAGATATTTACAGCTATTCGTATTTGAATTTTCCACGAGATGTTACTATAAAGGGACATCAGGAACAATACAACAATTTCATTGCTAACCATGTAAATGCCTCTGTGTTCATCTTGAGTGGAAAAGCTGGAGACTACACAAAAATGGAGTTTGATGTGGCATTTGATAATTTTATAAAAAAGGGAACTCCCAAGATTTTCGTCTATTCTTTGGACAATGAGGATAATGAATGCGATTCTTATATCCATACAAAAATGATAGAGGAGAAACAATACTGGATAGAATATAAAAATATTCAAGAACTCAGACTTCTTATTGAGCGTGATTTGAATAATTGCCTTATTGATGAATTCTCTAAAGCGACAGATGCTTTTAGTTGATAAAAACCAGTAATAATAGGATTTCGATATAATTAAACACTATTTTTAATTGAAATATTGGTAAATTTGCCCTCGGAACCTAATAATATTAAATTGCCAAAACATATCGCTTATGTATAATGCCTTTATAAGTTACAGAAAATTATCTCCTGTGAATGCAGATTGGATTCGACAAAGCATTGTCGATAAGTCGGTATATTCTACAGAAAATATCTTTTTAGATAAGCATAGCATAGGCCCGGTATTATTTGACGAAAAAATTAAAAA
>SFEA01000007.1 GCA_004557385.1 Bacteroidales bacterium | reverse complement strand
GGGCATATCGATATACTCCATATCACATGCGGTGGTCGTAACGCCTCTCTCGCAGAAATTACGGATATATGCGTATAGTAACCGAGGCACAACCGCGCGAGCGGTTGCAATTAGCATAACCCCATGTTGACGGCGAGCGCAGCGATGCCGGCTACGTGGGGACCAGTGACGCACCCCAAAAATTACAACCGCGGCGCGGTTGCAGATTCAGCAATAAAGGTAATTCGCGTACTGTCCGGACACCAAGAAGCAAAGCGAGGACTATCGCCAGGCTGTGTAGTAACAACGAAGGTGCATCAAATTAATGACACACCTTCTCGCATTTATTCTATTATTCTATGCTATTTATCTATTACAGAATACTGTTGACAGCCTGCGGGCGCGATTCAACAGCAGCACCGAACTTCTTGTTTGGCTTGGCGCCCATCACAAATGTGAGCGTTCCGCCCTCGAGCAAGTCGTTGTAGGTGATGTAGCTCTTGATGTACGGTTTGCCGTTGCGCAGCACCTTTTGGATGTAGATGTTCTTTGCACTGTTGCCACGAGCCTCGATGGTGAGGGTGTTGCCGCCACGCACTTTCACTGTCATCTTGTCGAAGCGTGGGCTGCCGAACACCAATGTTCCGTCCGACGGATTCTCTTGATAGAAACCCATCGACGAAAGCACATACCAAGCCGACATCTGACCGCAGTCCTCGTTGCCGATTACGCCGTCGGGCTTATCGGTATAGAATTCGTCCATAACGTAGCGCACTTTTTCGGCGGTTTTCCACTGCTGACCTGCGTAGGCATACATGTAGGCGATGTGATGGCTCGGCTCGTTGCCATGAGCATATTGTCCAATAAGCCCGGTTATGTCGGCTGATGCCTCTTCGCCCATGCTGTCGTTGTTTACAAAGAATGCATCGAGCTTGGCAAGGAACGGTTTGTCGCCGCCAAAGAGGTTAATCAAACCATACACGTCGTGCGGAGCAAAGAAAGTGTATTGCCAGCCGTTGCCCTCGGTGAAGTCGCCTGTCATGTGGATGCTGTTGGCGGGGTCGTAAGGCGTGCGCCACGAGCCGTCAGCCATTATTGGGCGAATGAACTGAATGTCGCTGTCGAAATATCGCTTATAGTACATTGCACGTTTAGCAAACGTGTCGGCTACCGGCTGGTTGCCCATTTTGCGAGCCATGGCTGCGATTCCCCAGTCGTCGACAGAATATTCCATTGCAATCGAAACCGATTCATGCACGCTGTCGGCAGGGATATAGCCGCGCTCGAGCACGTAAGGCACGCCCTTTTGCTTGCGATAGGTGGCGGTGGCAACCATTGCATTCAAAGCATCGTTGGCGTTGAATCCGGTGAAGCCTTTCAGATAGGCATCGGCAATAATAGGCACCGAGCTATAGCCAGGCATACACTCAGTTTCGCCGCTGTGCAGTGCCCAGATGGGCAGTTTGTCGTTTTGCTTGTAAACCGAGAGCATGGTGTTCACCAAGTCGGGCACGATTTCGGGGTTGACGATTGTGAACAATGGGCACAGGGTTCGATAGGTGTCCCACAGCGAGAGTGTGGTGTAGTTGGTGAAACCCTTGGCGGTGTAAATCATATCGTCGATGCCACGATATTGTCCGTTGACGTCGCAGAAAACCGACGGAGCAATCATGGTGTGATAGAGCGAGGTGTAGAACACACGCTTGGCAGCGGCATCGTTGGTGGTTACTTCAATTCTGCCGAGGCGGTCCTCCCACTTGCTGCGGCAAGCAGCGGCGGTGCCATCGAAGTCGAAGCCCGGCATCTCGGCAGCCATGTTGGCATGAGCATTTTCGCAGCTCACCGACGAAAGTGCCACCTTCACCATCACCTCTTTTTCGCTGCCGAAATCAAGCATGCCCTTCACAGCCTTGTCGCGCAGCTGAGGCACGCCCTCAATGAGTTTATCCTGAGCATAAAGCTTGATATCACGAATTTTCTTGTTTGCCTTGAGCACGAAGTAGGTTTTGCGCATTGGGCTCCAGCCGCGAGTGTAGCGATAACCCTCGATGGTGTAGTCGTCGACACGGCGAATCATCGAGCCAATGGTGATGCTGCCCACGCCATCTTTGAGGTTCACCAGCACATACGATGGTTTGCCGGCAGGATAGGTGTAGCGATGCAAGCCCACGCGTGTGGTGGCGGTGAGTTCAGCCTTGATGCCATAGCGCTCGAGCATCACCGAATAATAGTCAGGGCGAGTGACCTCGGTTTCGTGGCGATACTTCGATGCATAGCCTTTTGAGATGTCTTTTTGCTCGCCGCGAATCACGTTGGGCACGGTCATTGGCATGAGCATAACGTCGCCAAGGTCGCCGCAACCGGTACCACTGAGGTGATTATGCGAGAATCCGATGAGGATGCTGTCGCTGTGATGATAGCCCGAGCACCAGTCCCAACCCTTGTCGATGTTGTTAGGTCCGAGCTGCACCATTCCGAACGGCACACTTGCACCCACAAAGACGTGTCCGTGGAAGCCGGTTCCAATCATCGGGTCGACATAATCAACCACGCCGGCAGCCTGCACATTCGGCGTCGAGCCAAGTGTGGCGAAGGCAGCCGCCAGCAAAAGTGTTATTTTGATTTTTCTCATTAGTAGTTTTTTTATTTTTTTTAGTTTGACAAATCGTTATTTCTTGAGCGAGAATTTCACGGTGCCGGCATTAATGAGGTCGCTCCAACCAATGCGATAGCCCTTGTGCGCCTTTCCGCCCACGGTTACAGCCTTTATGTAAGCTTCGCCGCCATCAGCCACGCCAGCCGGACGCGCTGCCTCAATCACCAGTTTGTCCTTGCCCCAGCGCTTGGCATCGAGGCGGATGGTGACTTTGTTGAACACTGGTGTGGTGAGCGTATATTCTGCCTTGCCCGGGCAATCGGGATAGAAGCCCATCATGTTGAACACAGCCCAAGCCGACATTGTTCCGGTGTCGTCGTTGCCGGGGATTCCGTCGGGCGCATTCTTGTAGACAGTGGCAAGCAGTCGCTGCACTTCTTTCTGGGTGCGCCATTCCTCGCCTTTGAAGTAAGAGAACAAATGTGGATAGGCAATGTCAGGCTCGTTTGCCGGGTCGTAATAGCCCTTGTCGAACACCATTTGCAGGCGTTCAACAAACTTTTTGTCGCCGCCCATCAGCTTGGCAAGTCCCTTCACGTCGTGCGGAACATAGAATGTGTAGTTCCAAGCATTTCCTTCGTGGAAGCCGGGCGACGGCTCGAAGTTTTCGCCTTGCTTGGGGTCGAACGGGCTATAAAACTCGCCGCTTGGCAGAATCGGGCGTAGGGTGCCGTATTCCTTGCTGTAATACTTTTTATATTGCAGCGAACGGTGGCTGAACAACGCCGCATCGGCTTCATATTGCTTGGCTTTGGCAAGGTCGCCTTGCTTCTTGGATTGGGCGGCAAGTTGCTGAGCCATCTGCGACAGCGCAAAGTCGGCAATGTAATATTCCAGAGCATGCGACACCGAGTTGTCGTATTGCTCACGCAAGGCGCAATAGCCTGTTTCGATATATTCGTCTATGTCGGGGCGAAGCAAGTTTTGCGCACCTGGTGTTGTGGCGCCTTTTTTCATTGCCTCGTAAGCCAAACTAACGTCAAAGTCGCGCATGCCGCGCAGCCAAGTGTCAACAATCACCGGAATTGCCGGGTCGCCTTCCATGGTGAACGTCTCGCGGCCGAACAGCTCCCACTTGGGCAACCATCCGCCCTCGCGATAGATGTCGAGCATCGAGTGCACCATTTCAATTTGGCGTTCGGGATACACCATGGTCATCATCTGATGCAGGTTGCGGTAAGTGTCCCAAAGCGAGAACACAGTGTAACGCTGTCCCTTGGTGGTCTTGATTTCGTTGCTTTCCATTGCCGGATACTCGCCGTTGACATCATTTAGCACATTCGGGTGGATTAGCATGTGATACATGGCGGTGTAGAAGATAGTCTTTTGGTCGCGTGTGCCGCCCTCAACGGTGATTCGGCTCAGGTCGTCGTTCCATGCCTTGCGTGCTTCGGCTGAAATCTTGGCGAAATTCTTGCCTTTTTGCTCGGCATCGAGGTTGCGACGCGCATTTTCGATGCTCACAAACGACACACCCATTTGCACCTCAATCTGTTCGCCGGCTTGGGTGTTGTAGTTCATATACACGCCGATGTCGTCGCCGGCAAGCGGTTTGCCGTAGTTTTTATATAACTTATATTTTCCTGCTGTCGAATCCCATTCAGCTTCGGCTGTCATGGGGCGTTGTTTCTTCCACAGACCTGCCGACTGAGGCGCCTTGTTGACGCGCATCACAAAGTAGATGGGAAACACTGCATCGGGCACATAGCAGAAGGTGCCGAGCGTGCGTATACCTTCCCACTCGGTGTCGCTCACGCGGCGCACCTGTGCCCCGCTTTCGTTGGTCAAGCCCTCGCCAAGGTTGAGCAGAATGTGGCTCTCGCCTGCAGGGAATGTGAAGCGCGACACGCCTGAACGCATGGTGGCGGTCACCTCGGTTTTGATGCCATATTTGGTGAGCACATTGCTGTAATAGCCTGGATGTGCCACCTCGTCTTTGTATTTACTGCCGTATTCCTTGTAGTCGACAGTGAGTTTGCCGGTGGTTGGCATGAGCAACAGCGTGCCCAGCTCAGGACATCCAACGCCGCTGAGATTGACATGCGCATAGCCGGTGAAGAATGTGTTATAGAATTCGTAGGGAGTCGACCACCAACGCGAATCCTTGTCGTAGCGGTTTTCGTCGCTGCCCATCACATTGAAGGGCACCACCGACATCAGTCCGTTCGGACAAATTGCACCGGGGTTGCACGTACCAAAATTCGATGTGCCGATAAACGGGTTCACATAGTCAACCGGTTGGTCTTGTGCCACTGCGCTCGCCCACAAGCACGACACCGCGGCAAGTATGGTTATGAATTGTTTTCTCATTAAGTTACTGTTGTTATGGTTATTTTTTTGAAAAAGCTTAGTTTAATTATCGGTGTGTTAACATTAACACTTAGTAAACGCCAAAGAGAGAACACCGCCGCCACAGCCTTATTATGCTGCCTGGCGACTGAAATTCTCTCTTAGCAATGCCGTCACAAGTTGTGCATTATTTGCCTGCACAATTGTTTTTCTTCACAAAATCGATGATTTCGCTAATGTAACCAAATGCCATGCAAACGTGCGTGTCGGCGGCACCATAATAGATGCACACCTTGTCGCCTTCCTGAAGCGAAGCGCATGGGAACACCACGTTAGGCACATCGCCCACCAGCTCGTAAGGCGCTGCCGGACCCAACAAATAGGGCTGCGTGCGATAGAGCACCTTCGATGGGTCGTCGCGGTCGAGAATAGCCGCACCCATCGCATAGCGGAAACCGTTGCATGTGGTGATTACGCCGTGATAGAACATCAACCAGCCCTCATCGGTGAGGAAAGGCACTGTGCCGGCGCCAATCTTGGTGCATTGCCAAGCGCTCAACGGGAATGGCGTAGGACCCATGATGTGGCGATGTTCACCCCAATACTTCATGTCGGGGCTATAGCTAACATAGATGTCGCCAAACGGAGTGTGACCGCTGTCGCTCGGGCGGCTCATCATGGCATATTTGCCATTGATTTTCTCGGGGAAAAGCACGCCGTTGCGGTTGAATGGCAAAAACGCATTTTCGCATTGATAAAACTCCTTGAAATCGAATGTGTAGCCGATGCCGATTGTTGGTTGACCTTTGTAACCGTTGCACCAAGTAATCCAATAACGGTCCTCAATCCATGTGCAGCGAGGGTCGTACTTATATGTTGAATCAATCATCGTTGTGTTGCCACACTTCCACTCAATAGGGTTCTCGTCAATCTCCCAATTGATGCCGTCGGCACTGCGTCCGGCAAAAATGTTCATCTGCACCGAACGGTTGTCGCAACGGAACACGCCGGCAAAACCATCGCCATAGCGCACCACAGCACTGTTGAATATACTGTTCGAAGTCGGAATATGGTAACGGTCGATGATTGGATTTTGGCTCGAACGCCAAACCACCTCTTTGCAACCTGCAGGGCGGTCCTCCCAAGGGATGTTTACTTTATTTTCCATAATTGCAATTATTTTTGTTGTTTTGTGAAATATTTACCTGATTTTATATTATTGTCCTCCAATGGTTACAAATTTACAACATTCTATCGGCATAGGCAATAGCACAACACCACAAAAACCCCGCCGCAGCAAAACCGATGCCGGATTACAAAAGCAACCGGTGCGGCAACTCTGTGAGGGTCGACGCACCGGCTATGGTTGTAAAGGTCTGTTCCGATGGGGATGCTGACGTCACGCCCCACCGTGCCACACAAGCGTTTATTTCTTGATTGGGTATAGCTTCACGAGCAGCAGCATCAAGCCGGCAATGATTGCGGGGAACAACGAGAACAGCATCCAAATCATGTTCTTCACTGCGGGCATATCGGCATCGGCGATGGTCACCACGGTTTCGCCTTCGGCGTTGGTGCCCGAAACGAATCCCACCACGCCCAGCAGTAGCGCCACGAGTGCGCCCGAGATGGCAGAACCAAATTTCTGCGACATTGTGCCGGACGAGAAGATAAGACCGGTTGACGAGGTGCCGTTTTTCTCGGTGGCGTAGTCAGCCACGTCGGCATACATCGACCACAGCAGCGGTGAATAAAGCCCGATGCCTATCGATGTGAGAATCACAACTGCCACCATCACCCAAATGAATGCCGGGTCCATAGGGATGAAGAAGAATAGCACCGATGTGATGGCGCAAATTGCTGCTGCCCACATGAATGCTTTCTTTTTTGTGCCCACCATCTTGGTGAATGCAGGCGACAGTCCGCCGAAAATCATACAGGTGACTTCGCCGAAGGTCATGAACACGGTGTAGTTGATGATGAGTCCGCTCACGGTGACTTCGCCGCCAAGGCAGTAGGTGAGCATATATCCAGCCACTGCATAGCGGAATCCGTTGAAGAAGTTGCTGCAGATTCCAATGAGGGTGAGATAAATCCATGGCTTGTTTTTAAAGAGGTCGGCAAATGGGCGGAATGAGAATTTCTCGGCACGAACGGGTTTGAGGCGTTCTTTGGTAAGCAATCCGCAGGCAAGTGTCATTGCCGCAGCCACAGCGCCAAGGGCAGCGCCAAGCACGGCATACTGATGAGCTTCGCTGCCGCCAACCATCTTTTGCAGATATGGGAACGAAAGCAGAGTGATGAAGCCCATTGCGTAGGCTCCCACCATGCGATACGACGAGAATTGGTTTTTCTCGTTGTCGTCGTCGGTCATCACGCCAAGCAGCGAGCCGTATGGCACATTCACTGCTGTGTAGACTGCCATCATGAGCAGATAGAGCGAGTATGCCCAGATGCGTTTGCCCACAGGACCGAGCTCAGGGGTGTAGAGCAGCAGGGCGAACACCAAGCCAAGAGGCACGGCGCCGAAGATGAGCCACGGACGATAGGTGCCCCAACGCGATTGGGTGCGGTCGGCAAGGCTGCCCATAAGCGGGTCGGTGACAACGTCGAACATTCGCGCCAACAGCATCAGTGTGGCGGTGTCGGCAACGGTGAGCCCGAAGATATTCGTGAAAAAGAGTGGGAACGCAATCGACATCACCTTCCAAGTGATGCCACCGGCAGCGGCATCGCCAAGGGCATAGCCGATTTTTTCTGAAAATTTAGCCATAGATTTGTTTATGTTTAAATGAAAAATCGTTCCCCTCGACGAGTGTAACGAGAGGAACGAACTAATATTATTTCTTTGGTTCGGCACCCATCACCATCACCAATTCGCCACCGTTCATCAGTTGCTTGTGCGTGAAGAACGGTTGAGTGAGTTTGTTGCCGTTGAGGGTGATTTCTTGCACATATTTGTTCTGCGGGCTGTTGTTTTCAGCCTTTATTACAAATTGCTTGCCGCCTTGCAAATTGATTGTGGCTTGGTTGAACAGCGGACGGCCGATTGAATAAACCGGGTTGCCCGGAGCCACCTGATAGAAGCCCATTGCGTTGAGCACATACCATGCCGACATCTGACCACAGTCCTCGTTGCCCGAGAGACCGTCGGGGTTGTTGTGATAGAGCGTGGTGAGCACTTGGTCGACAAGTTCCTGTGTGCGATGAGGCACGCCTGCGTAGTTGTAGAAGTGGATGATGTGGTGGCTTGGCTCGTTGCCGTGAGCATATTGTCCAATCAAACCCGAGATGTCAGCCGACACGGCTTCGCCGGTGATTTCGCTTGATGCGCTGAACAGGGCATCGAGTTTCTGCACAAAGGCGTCCTTTCCACCCATGAGTTTCATCAAGCCTTCGGGAGCGTGCGGAGCAAACCACGTCCATTGCCAAGCGTTGCCTTCGCAATAGTCGTCGCTGCGGTGGGTGCTGCGCGACGGGTCGAACGGCGTGCGCCATTTGCCTTGCGAGTCCTTGCCACGCATATAGCCGGTTTCGGCATCGTAGTAGTGGGTGTAGCCCTCAGCAAGGCGGTTGTATTTCTTAGCCATGTCGGTGTTGCCAACAGCTTCAGCCATCTTGGCGATACACCAGTCGTTGTAGGCATATTCAAGAGCCTTGGCAACAGCTTCGTTGTCCTTGTCGCAAGGCACATAGCCCAACTTGTTTTTCCAATATTTTGCCGACGGCATAAGGCATGGCACCACAGGACGCGGGCAGATGATGCCGGTGGTGTCGTATTCGGCAGTGCGAATCATTGCCTTGAGCGCTTCGGCGCCGTCGAATGCGCGGCTGCCCTTAACATAGGCGTCGGCAATGATAGGCACCGAGTGGTGTCCAATCATACATCCGGTGTAGTTGCCCTGAAGCTCCCACATAGGCAGGATGCCACCCTCGCGAGCCTTTTGCAGCAGCGAGTTCACAAACTGGTCGTTGAGAGCCGGGTCGATGATGGTCATGAGCGGATGGAAGGCGCGGAAAGTGTCCCAAGTAGAGAAGATGGTGTACATTGTCTTGCCGTCTTCAGCTTGGTGAGGCTTCATATCCATGCCCCAATAGCGACCGTCGGCGTCAGTGAAGCAGTTAGGTTGCATACCGGTGTGATAGAGTGCGGTGTAGAACACTGTGCGAGCATCATCGTCGGTGGTGTCGATGTCGATTTTCGAGAGATACTCGTTCCACTTTTGCTTAGCGGCAAGGCGCACTGCCTCGAAATCCCATTCTGGAATCTCGCTCAGCACGTTGTTCTTAGCACCGTCGATGTCAACAGCCGAAACGCCCACCTTGGCAAATATCATTTCGCCCTTGTCGGTAGCACCGAACTTCAGCAACGCTTTGCGGCGAGGCTTCTGCTTTGTGCCCACAGTAACGGTGTCGTCAACCAAAGTGTAGGTGAACGGTTTAGAGAATTTGATGTAGAAATTAATATATTGGTCGAAAGCCCAATAAACGGTCATCTTGTGGCCCACGATTTCGGTGTCGCTCACCACCTCAAGCTTCATTTCCTTGTTCACTTGGTCTTCAAGTGCATAGTCGAGGTCAACAATCACGCCTGCATCGTCGGTCTGCGGGAAAGTCCAGCGGTGAATGGCACCATGAGTGGTTGAGGTGAGTTCGGCAACCACATCGTAGCGGTCGAGCTTAACACGATAGTAGCCAGGAGCAGCCTCCTCGTTGTCGTGGCTGAACGGCGAAGCATAAGCCTTAGTTTGACCGCGTTCTTCCTCCTGAGTGATGTCCTGAGCGCCAACGGTTGGCATCACCAACACGTCGCCAAGGTCGCAGCAACCGGTGCCGCTGAGGTGAGTGTGCGAAAAGCCGTTGATGGTGCTGTCGTTGTAGTAATAACCCGAACAAGCATCCCAACCGTAGATGCGAGTGTCGGGACTGGGCTGAATGGCACCAAAAGGCACCACCGCGCCCGGATAAGTGTGTCCATGGCCACCGGTTCCAATAAATACATTAACATATTGGGTGTAGTCCTTCGCCTCGTTTTGCGAGCAACTCGAGCCCAACACTGCAAACATCATCGCCGACAAAGCTACAAACCCTGCGGCAATCTTAAATGATTTCTTCATCTTTCACAATTTTATTTGGTTAGTTTCAAGTTCTATTTAAACATCTGTTTGCAGTTTTTTTGCTGCATCCCGTTTGCAGTCTTTACTGCTTTACTGAGCAAAATTAGCAAATGTTTCGCATCTTTGCAACACATCTCCCACATTTTCAGCAACACGTCACCACAAACCATGCCATCGCTAATCCATGCCGAGTTAGGAAAAAAATCACAATCATTAGCGCACCAACCTGCCATTCGCCGCACAACAGCATTGTTGCAAAGCTATTATTTTGCAATTTCGCCATTTCTGCGTAAATTTGCACGTCAAAAATAATCTACAACACACCCAGTTATGCAACAATTCAACCTCACATACACTCCCGAAGAGTTATCAAAGCATCTATTCATCGAAACCTATGGCTGCCAAATGAATGTGGCTGACAGCGAAGTTGTGGCTTCGGTGATGAAAATGGCAGGCTACGACGTCACTCAGGACCTCGACGAAGCCGATGCAATCTTCATCAACACCTGCTCGATTCGCGACAACGCCGAGCAGAAAATTTTCTCGCGCCTCAACCAGCTGCACGCGCTGCAACGCCGACGCAGCCGTCGCCTGATTGTGGGCATAATTGGCTGTATGGCTGAACGTATGAAGGACACGCTCATCAATGAGCACGGAGTGGATGTGGTGGCTGGTCCGGATGCATATCTCGACCTGCCGAACCTCATTGCCGCTGCCGAAAACGGCGAAAAAGCCATCGACATCGAGCTGTCGACCACCGAGACTTATCGCGACGTAATTCCTTCGCGCATCTCGGGCAACCGTGTGAGCGGGTTCATCAGCATCATGCGCGGCTGCAACAATTTCTGCTCATACTGCATCGTGCCTTACACTCGCGGACGCGAACGCTCGCGCGAGCCGCAAAGCATACTCAACGAGCTGCACGACCTTGAGGCAAAAGGCTTCAAGGAAGCCACCCTGCTCGGCCAGAACGTAAACAGCTACCGCTACGTCAACGCCGACGGCTCAACAATAGGCTTCGCACAACTGCTTGCCATGGTGGCTGAAGCCGCTCCGCAGATGCGCATACGCTTCAGCACTTCGCACCCAAAGGATATGTCGGACGAAATCATCCAAGCCATCGCCGACCATAAGAATATTTGCAACCACATACACCTGCCAGTGCAAAGCGGTTCGAACTCGGTGCTGAAGAATATGAACCGCCGCTACACTCGCGAGTGGTACCTCGACCGCATTGCCGCCATCAAGCGCATCATCCCCGACTGCGGCATCTCAACCGATATGTTCACGGGCTTCTACAACGAGAGCGAGGAAGATTTCCAACTAACGCTGAGCCTGATGCGCGAAGTGGGCTTCGACTCGGCATTTATGTTTAAATACTCCGAGCGCCCCGGCACTCTCGCCTCGCGCGAAATGAAGGACAACGTGCCCGAAGACGTGAAAATCGACCGTCTCAACCGCATGATTGCCCTGCAAAACGAGCTATCTAAAGAAAGCAACCTACGCGACGTGGGCAAGACATTTGAAATTCTCGTGGAAGGATACTCAAAACGCTCAAAGAATGACATGTTCGGCCGCACACAGCAAAACAAGGTGATTGTGTTCCCTGCCGGCAATGCCAAAGTGGGCGAATACCGCATGGCGCACGTCACCTCGGCTTCGTCAGCCACCCTCCTCGGCGAACTCGCCGACTGACGCCCCGCAACGTGGCAGCAACGCCAACACCTCTCCGTTTGAATATAGTATGATTTTGCAAAAACATTAACATAAAAACATATTACACCATGAATAAAAAAACATTAACGGCATTGATATGCTTATTTATGTCCATCTCACTCTTTGCAGCCTCGAAGAGTGCAGAAACGGACATCTCTATGGTTTCCTATGAACAAAGTTGGTTGGATTCTGAGGGCACCTTAGCATTGAAAAACAACACTAACGAGAATATTCACAACATTAAATTCCTTATTGTTTACCAAGACATGTCGGGTAAGCAATTGCATTATGAGGAATTTTCAAAAAAAGTTTCAATTGCGCCAGGCATGACTCGTAAGATTAACATCAAAGCTTACGAGCATGAACGCAATTATCATTATTATAAATCCGAAAACCTCCCAGGAGGTTCTCCTGCTTTCAAAATTGAGTTTAAGCTCTTAGATTACAACACAGCCTCTCCTCAAAAACGAGAGTATCCACTTGATAGCGATACAGAAGCAGAAACAGACGAAATATTTTACTCTCTGCTCCCTTTTTTATATATAATTTTCGTTTTACTTACTATAGGTATATGCATAGGGTCTTATATTCTGGTGGCTGTGATGGCAAAAAAACGCAAGAGAGAAGCAGCAGTGTGGATTCTATTAAGCTTTTTTGCGACACCCATTCTGATAATAATTATCTTGCTATGCATAGGCGATGCCGACAGAACTTAGCCGTGGGTGAGTGAAGCGTAACCCACAGACCATCGCCGCCCCCGAAACCAGCGTCCGGACAGGACGCGGATTACATCATCTGCTGAATCTGCGTACTGCACGACAAAGATGTGGGTGTGTTGCTCACCGGGGGCGTTCGCATGCCCCACAAGGCAACTTATAACAGCTTCAAGGCGATTGCAGCGCAGGCCTCGGCATCAGCAAGGGCGTGGTGGTGGTTGGTCATAAAATAGCCGCAGCGGGCGGCTGCCACGTCAAGGTTGTTTGGCTGTCCAGGCCAACGCCGGCGCGATGCTATGCATGTGCAATGAAACTCATAGTCGGGGTAATCCATCTGATATACGCGGAACACAGCTTTCAGGCAGCTCTCGTCGAATGCTTTGTTGTGCGCCACCAAGGGCAATCCCTCGATGAGCGGTTCTATCTGCTTCCACACATCGGGAAAAACAGGAGCATCCTCTGTGTCGGCAGCACACAAGCCGTGCACCTGGCTGCAACGATAGTTGTAATATTCCGGTTCGGGCTTGATAAGCGAATAGAACTTATCCACGATCTCGCCACCACGCACTATCACCACGCCAACCGAGCACACCGAACTGCGATAGTTGTTGGCAGTTTCAAAATCTATTGCTGCAAAATTACCGTTTAAGCGAGATGAATCCGAACCTGCTCGGGGATTGCCGAGCGAAAGGCAATTATCTAATTCTTGCATATCTGATATAATGAAATTCTGTAATTATTTTGATGATTTGTGTATTTCTCACTAATCAAGGGTTATAAAATTATTTCTTCAATGGCATCAGTGTGAATAAAAACACGATTCTGTGCTATGGTCTCTTTTATAGTTAACGATTACTCCTGCAAAGTTATTGCCTAAAAGTGAAAATGCCTGAATCGTCGGACTATAAACACAGACCAAGCAATTTTTTCTGATTACTATTTGGTTTATTTTATAAACTTGTTTATATTTGCAGCGTATTTACAAAGTTGCGGTGCGCAAGCAACCTTGTTGGCACTATCACCCAACCCTTTTAATCACATAAAACAAACCGACAATGGAAGACAAAAAAATCACCGAACAAGAGAGTTTAGACATCATCACCCAAATGATAGCACGCACACGCCACCGCCTATGCCTTGGCGACGGCAACATAATGCTGCTGTGGGGTTACCTCACCGTAGGAGTAGCGCTGCTCGTCACCCTGCTGCTCATAGTCACAAAGCATCAGGCGGTCAACTGGCTATGGTTTCTGATAATGATTATTGGCGGCACCGCTACGCCTCATCTTGCCAAGAAAAAAACTGCCAACGCAGGCGCCAAAACCCACCTCGACACCATCACTACGGGCATTTGGACCACCGTAGGCTATCTTTCGCTGGTGTGCATAGCCTTTTGCCTCGTGTTTTTGCTGGCATACGGCAAAGACTGCTGGACTGTTATGTTCATGTTTCCGCTGCTGATTGTGGGCATGGCAGAAACTATACAGGGCATAGTAATAAAAGAACGCTCGCTGATTGTGGGCGGTGCCGTAGGCATGGCTGCCGGCATATTCACAATGTGCCTATTGGCCACTGCCACCCCACTCGCCATCAGTTGGTATATTCCACTATTCGTGGTTTCGTTCACCGCAATGATGATTGTTCCCGGGCATATACTTAACTATAAAGCACGACGTCAACAATGAAACCGCTCGACCCACTTTTGCACTCACAGCTGCGCCTGGCGGTGATGTCGGTGCTGATGAACCTCGACGAAGCCGACTTTGTGTACATCAAGCAGCAAACACAGTCGACTGCCGGCAACCTGAGCGTTCAGCTCGACAAACTCGCAGAGGCGGGCTATATCACCATCGAAAAAGGTTTTGCGGGTAAGAAGCCGCGAACCACCTGCCGCATCACGCAACTTGGCAAAGATGCCTTTGCCGCCTACGTCGATGCCCTACGCCCCTATCTTGGGCTCTGACAGCCATCAATGCAACAAGATGCCTTCGCCAGCGCTACGCTCGCAAAGGCATCTTGCCATATATCATCAGAATGTTTATTTAAGGCGTTGCCAAGTGTAGTTGCTTTCGCGCATGCGATAGCCGCGGATGGCATACAAGGCATTCACGATGGGCCGCAAATACACATAGAACGGCACTCCCACATGCAACTTGGGCGCTTTGAGCCGGCGGGCGTTGCCACGGAACAGACAGATGAGTGTCACCCAAAGACTAATAAGCAACACGGCAGCGGCACATGCCACCCACACATTGCACCACGCAAGCGCCATGGCAGCAGCCAGCGCAGCCACATTGGCATATTGGCACAGCGAGATGAGCGACGACGAGATGAACGGCCAACGGCGCAAGCGCTTAGCCGTGAAGTCGTGACGCAACTTCAATTCGCCGTGAACCGCGCTGTAGTTGTCGTGGAAAGCCGTGACAATCGAGTCGGGGCAAAGCTCCACACGAGTGTTATCGGCACGCGCAATCTCGCTCACAAACAGGTCGTCGTCGCCAAAATGAAGCATGAGCGAGCGATGGAAGCCGTTGTTTGCAAAAAATGAACTGCGGCGATAAGCCAAGTTGTCGTTGGTGCCACGGAACGGATAACCGTTGATGTCGCTCGAAAGATATTGCACCGAATCGGTTACGTTATCGTAGACGCGATAGTTGCGTCCAAACTTATGGTCCTTCTTATATCGCGGACGCGAGTAGCCAATCACCACGTCGGTGTCGGGCGTGAAATTGCGGCACATCAGCATCAGCCAATCAGGTCCCGGAGGGCAACAATTGGCGTTGGTCACCACAATCAGCTCGTTTCGGGCAGCCTTGATGCCCAGCATAATAGCCAGTTTGCGGCGCGACACGTTGCGACTTCCTTCGGGAATGAACGTCTGGCGCAGCTTATCGTAGTTGGCAATCATCTCCGAAATCACCTCGGCGCTGTTGTCAACACTCGAGTCGTTCACCACAATCACCTCGTAGTTGGGATAATTCTGATTGAGCAGATAAGGCAGAAAACGCTTTAAGCAAGCGCCATCGTTGTGGGCATACACCACCACCGTGGCAGGGGCAAGACTTTCTGCCACATCGCTGCCGCTGGCAGCCACGCAACGGCGCACAGCACTATAGCGGCGCACATGCCACACCACTATAACCACTGTCAAAAGCAACGAAAACGCCAACAGCCCGTAAACCAACGGACTTAATATGATAGAAAAACTAATCATCACATCTTTGAAAAATTAACCACACCGGGCAGCAACCGCCGTCCGGTTTTCACGATGCAAATTTAATCATACTTCGCTATATATCCACCCTTTCCACCTAAAAAGTTGTTAACAATAATGCGCAATTCTTACTGCCTCTTAAATCTTATTCCATTTATTATCTGCCACACAAAAACGTTTAACCACAACACATGGAACGCCAACAGCAACACAATAATCGGGAATATCTTTCGTAACTACCGAGTTTGCTCCAATAACGCAATTCTTCCCAATCTTAACATTTCCGGCAATCACAACATTGGTACCAATCCATGTGCCATCACCAATGAACACAGAATCGTTATTTTTACATCTAATTCCTTGGCGACAAATAGGAATATTTATATCTTCATATTCATGATTATGGTCAGCAACATAAACATGGGGCCCCGTCAAGACATACTTACCGAAAGTCACTCTGTGCGCCGATGAAATTGTTGACATCTCACCAATCTCTGTTCCCTCGCCAATACAAATTTCACTATCTTTGAAACCAGTATACAATCTACATAATGGTCGTATTACACCTTCATCCTCAACTCGTATTCTCCCTCGGTTGACAAATTTTACTCCGAGCCCAAAGTATGTTTTTTTCCCACATTCAATTGCGTTAATTTTTGCAATCACGAATGTGACAATCTTTTTTATTATATTCATTAACATCACATTTACTTATAATTTACATAAATCAAATATTGTACATTGATAATATTTTGCCGTAAATAGTCAATTTACCATCAACAATTCGTTCTGGCAAATTGCCCTTATATGTTAGCTTATTAATGAAGAATCCATCCTCAATATATTTCAGATTATCGCCTTCTGCCAATAGGTGCCAATTTTCATTTAACTTAAAACACGAATTATCGGTCTTGGGTATACTATCAATCATTTCTTTTATCTTAGGCACATGGTTATACAGAGCGGTAAGCCAGCAATCCCAAAAAACATATGTCAATATTGTATTATATTTTTTCCAATATTCTTCCAAAAAATGATACATATTGTTTATTATAACATCGCCTTTTTTTGCATACAAGAACCAACTGGTCCATTTAAAACCCAAATCTCTATCATACGCACCATTTAAGGAATAGAAGGAATACGACAAAGCATATTCAGGAATTGGCTTTAAGAGAAAGTTGGTTGCATCAATCCAGAAGCCTCCATGCTCACGCAGCAATGTAATTCTCAGGAAGTCGGAGAAATGAATAATACTAATCTCTCCATTTCTTAATCGCTCAAGAACGCAGTCGGGCATATTTGCATATTCCCTAAAATTACCCTTATCCAGGACTACCACCTTGCGATTTACACACCATTTCTTAACAGATGCTATACATGCCTTTACGACAGGAGGTGCAGATTGTACGCCCTGATACCAAAACACAAAAACATATCCATCATCTTCAACTTCATGCTTGGTATCCTTATCATATTTAACCGTATAAGCAAACCTTTTCCATAACCAATTGGAGAGATATTTATGTTTCCAATTGGTATATGCGCAAAAAAACTTACGCAAGTGCAAAGCACTCAAAACTCTGCTAAATGCGGCAATTAAAAAGACTCCAATACCGAACTGTCTTAAATGTTTACTTGGATTAAACATACAATTAAATTAACTGAGAATAACATGAACTACATTTTTCTAACGAAAAATAAATTACCAAATTGTAAAGGCACTAAAAAACACAATAAATAATATAATAAATACGTTAAAACAAAAACATATCACAAATAAGACTATATGCTAAAGAAAATTTTAAACATTATTGCAGTAACACTACTCCTTTCTTCTTGTTCAACTAACAAGGATAATCTTACATATTTCGCAAATCTCGGCAACCAAACTTCCGGCGCAATTCCATCAGGCAACTATGAGCTGAAAATAATCCCTGACGACGAACTGATAATCACAGTGACATCGCTTGTACCCGAAGCCACAGCGCAATTCAACACGCCAATGACCAACATAGCCACCCGTAGTGCCGCATCGCCTATGCAACAATCATCGCTGATGACCTACGTGGTGGACCGCGACGGCTACATCATGATGCCGGTGCTTGGCAAAATAAAAGTTGCCGGTCTAACCACCGCGCAGATTTCCGATGTGATAACCAAAGAAGTCGGCAAATCGGTCACCGACCCCTACGTGCGCGTGCAACTGATGAATTTCCGCGTAAATGTGCTCGGAGAAGTGCATTCGCCCGGTCCTAAGACAACCAACAAGAAGCGTTATTCGATAATTGACGCAATCACCGATGCAGGCGACCTCACCGTATACGGCCGCCGCGACAACGTGTTGCTAATCCGCGAAGAAAACGGGCAACGCATCTATCACCGCATCAACCTCAACGACACCGAAGTGCTGTCGTCGCCCTACTTCTATCTGCAGCAAAACGACGTCATTTATGTAGAGCCAAACGAAGTAAAAAAAGCCAATTCGCGCTTCAATCAGGACAACAGCTACAAGTTAAGTGTGATTTCCACAGTAGTGAGTGCAGCCAGTGTGATTGCGTCGCTCGCAATTGTGCTTATTGCAAAATAACAGCAATTCAACGTCAAAGGGGGCTTAGATGCTTAGCATTCGCAAGACATACTTCTGGATACATCTGTATATGCTATTCATACAGGTGCTGTCTCCTGCCATATTCAAACCTGCCGACGAGTTGGGCGTATTGTTTATGCTCATCCTCATTGGCCTCGACATGGCTGTCAACCGCGATTTCGTGCGTTATAAAGGCATGTTTATTGTGGCAGGCATACTCTCGCTTTATGCTCTCTATTCCCTGTTTTTCTTGAATTTCAATACGGGAAAAGCCATCTTAGTTGACTTTGTGATTGAGTCGAAGCCTTTCGTCCCGTTCTTCATCAGCTTTGCCATTGCGCCACGTTACACCCACAAAGAATGTCAAATAATGAAAGCCTCGGCTCTGCTTTTGGCTTTTGTTCTACTATTGATTTTTGTTACGGGACTGACTCACGCAATATTGTTCCATGTTGCCTATCTTGGTTCAACAGCATTCATTTGTTTCCTTACATACATTTTTTGCAGCATACGCAGCGATGGCACAATCAAGCGCCGCGATATCATTTTGGCATGCACAATACTTGCCATTGGGCTTTGCTGCACACGCTCGAAATACTTTGGCGAAGCCGTGATGGCATTGTTCTTCCTATTCTTATATCGTCCAGGCATGTTCAAGCAAATCAAAATGAAACAGGTTGTAACTATCTGCCTCGTATTTGCTGCAGTATTAGCAGTGTCGTGGCAGAAAATCAACTATTATTTTATTGTTGGCAATGGCGACTCATTTGACCCCGAAGTTATGGAATCGTTTGCACGCCCGGCACTCATTGGCGGTGCATATATTATTCTTTGCGACTTTCCGCTGCTCGGCTCCGGTTTGGCATCGTATGCCACGTTCGCTTCAGGTCCTGACGTACACTATTCCTCAGTCTATGCAATATACGACCTCGACAAAGTGTATGGTCTCTCCGAGCAATTCCCGGCTTTCATTTGCGACATGTTTTATGCCTCGTTTGCGCAATTCGGACTCGTTGGCATTGGTCTATTCATCTTCTTTTTTTTATGGATTTACCAACGGCTTCGCCTTGTGCTGCACGACGAAAGCCACATATTGTTTTCTATCGGTGTCCTCGTGATTATATATGTTATGATTGAGAACGTGGGTAGTACATTATTCTCACAATCGGGCGGACTATATTCGATGATGGTGCTTGGAGCCATCATTGGCAAATATCGCCACTGCAACAAAGAGCAACGCAAACTCATACTTCAACAAGATTATAAATAACAAAAACAAATAATATCTGATATGGAAGAAAAAGACACTATCGACCTCAGAAAATACGTCAAAGCAGCCAAACGCGGCTGGTATTGGTATGCAATATCGCTTACGCTATTCCTGGCGCTCGCCATATTCTATCACTTCAACCGCATGGACCAATTCATGACCCATGCCGAAATACTCATCGAAGAAGACGAAGACTCAGGCAGTGCGGCATCAAAATCGGCTGGCGGTATGGCTTCGATTATGCGCACTTTTTCAATCGGCGGCATGGGAGCTGCATCGGTCGACAACGAACTGCTTATTTTTCAGACACACAACATTCTTGTGCGTCTTGTTCAGGAACTGAACCTCAATTTCACCTACATCGAAAAGGATGGTTTCAAGAAATATAACCTTTACAACGAAACGCCTGTGCTGCTCACAGCCAAGCGCGAAATGCTCGACACCCTTTCAACCGGCATGCTGTTTGATGTTGAACTGCACCCGAATGGCAAAGCCGATGTCGAGGTAAAAACAGGTTTCTTCAAGAAAGTGATTGCCCAAACCAAAGGCGTGACATTGCCGACAACAATCAAGACCCCTTACGGCGAATTCCAATTGCTAAAGTCGAAGCATTACAACGTAACCGAAGACCGAAACATCAAAATCACTGCCTGCGGAACAGAATTGGCAGCCTCGGGTTTCACCAATCTGCTCGACATTGACTATTCATCGAAGAAAGGCGACGGGGTATATCTGGAGTTTAAAACTACCAACAAGCAATATGGCAAAGATGTGCTCAACGGCATTATGAACATCTACAACGAAATTCGCCTTAAACGCAAAAACGACCAAGCCGAGCAAAAACTTGCCTTCTACGACAAGATGATAGAGGACATCACATCGTCGCTCTCGCAATCCGAACAAAAGTTGCAAGACTTTCAGTCACAAAACAATTTGATTCTGCCCGAATCGGAAACCACCTACCACTTTGGCACCGACAAAGAAACCGAGCGCGAAATCATTAGCTTGCGTGACCAAATCACCTCACATAACGTAATTCTGTCAATGGTTAACGACCCTTCTAAAAAATATGAGTTGCTTCCAACGGGAGGCGATGGTGCTGCCTCATCTATACTTGGCACATACAACGACTTGATTTTGCAGAAACGCAACCTCGAGCGTTCGGCAACGCCCGACAACATCGCTCTCAAGCAAGTGATTGAGCGCATCGAAAACATGCGCAAACTGGTAGCTGAAAACATTGCATTGGTCAACCGAAACATCGAAAAAACCATACAGACACTGCAAGGACTTAACACCAAGAGCAAATCAAAACTCAGCAAGGCTCCATCATACAGCCGCCAGTATGTGAACCTCTATCGCGACAAGGAACTGAAAAACGACCTGTATGTATTCTTGCTCGAAAAACGTTACAACAGCGCCATGACCCTGTCGTCGAACTTTCCACGCGGATTCATCATCGACCCCGCTTATTGCGACATCAAGCCAATCATGAAAAAGAGCCTCATTGCCGCCGCTGCCTGCATGTTCTTCGGGTTGCTATTCCCAACCGTGCTGATTTGCTATCTCGCCAATCGAAAGAAAGACGACACAGCACCCGTTGCCGACGAAGAAGTTTAAACTACTATTTCGATACTGAAACCAACTCGTAGCTTGTGCTACGACCGCCCATAGCCGATTTGCGGAGAATACCTTTCCTCAGCAAATCGGTTATGTCGCGTAATGCAGTATCCTGCGAGCAATGATTTATCTTATACCATTTCGAAGAATTCAGTTTTCCTTCAAAACCATCAAGCATCATGTTAATAACCTTTCTTTGTCGCGGATTAAACTCAATATCACCATATACATCCCAAAAACGAATCTTGTCGACCACACGTTGTGTCTCGCTTAAAGCATCTTCGATAGCCTGCTTAATGGCAGACACGAACCACAACACCCAATCAGAGACATCAAGCCCACCTTTTTGCGACATCTCAAGATGGTTATAATAATCATTCCGATGCTTCAAAAGAAAAGACGAAAGACTATAATATCGCTGGCTTGTCCCATCGGCACGCGACAACAACAGTTCGGTAATGGTGCGGCATATACGCCCATTTCCATCATCAAAAGGATGTATGGTTACAAACCACAAATGTGCCACTGCAGCTTTCACAAGCGGGTCAACTATCAATGCATCATCATTAACCCATGCCAAAAAGTCCTTCATCATTAGTGGAACGTCGGCGCTCTCGGGAGCCTCATAATGCACTTTCTCGTGACCCATAGCCCCTGAAACCACCTGCATGGGACTATCACCTCTGCGCCATTGTGCTACATCAATCTTATACATTCCACTATATCCGTTAGGGAACAACGCTGCGTGCCAAGCAAAAAGGCGATTCTCGTCGACCTCTGAACTATAGTTGCACGTGGCGTCTAACATAGCACTCACCACCCCTTCTGTATAATAATCGTTTTTTATCGCTCCTGCATAATTCAACCCAAGATGCCTTGCAAGCGACGAGCGCACACTATCGCGATTCAGCCGCTCGCCTTCAATCTCAGCAGAATGCATCATCTCTTGCGACATTGCTTCAAGCAGCGTTGCATTCTGTTGCTCCAATCTAAACATTGAAACACGCCCTAACAACGTACCCCGAAGCTGATTAACTTCTGATAGTAAATTCACCAACCTGCCATCATTCCACCTCATTCTGGGCCAATCTTCGTTTTGCCATATATATTTTGTCGCCATAATATCTGATATTTTGCGACAAATATATACATTCTACGCATTATTTGCAATAATTTAAGGTGAAAATCAGCATTATTCTACGCAAAAATGCGGAGAATAATCGCGCTATTCACCGCAAACTATATTCACTTAACAAAGAAAACAATATCTCTAAGGATTCAATCTTCGTTCATTATCTTCTCTACAAAACGGTAGATTCGTTCTCCCATAACCCGTTCACTGAGGTCGTTACGCACATGCTCGGCATTCATAAGCCCCATATACATCAGTTCGCCCTTGTTTTTGCTCATCATCTCGGAAAGGCATCGCTTCATGTCAGCTACGTCGTAGGGCTTTGGCGAAAGCACGCCGGGAATACCGCTCACATAGTCGTGCGAACTTGTAGTGTCGGTCACCACTATAGGTTTGCGCAATGCCATGCTCTGCAAGAAGCTCATCTGCCCGTAGGAATAGAGATATTCGGGCAACGGAATTACTACAAAAGCACTTCCAAGGATGAATTGCACCAAATGGTCAATCGGCATCTTTCCGTGAAATATAATCTTTCTGTTATGGCTGTATTCATCGGCAAGCGAAGTGTCGCCAATGATGTAAAGTTCATATTTGCTGTCGTTCAGCTCGTCGAACGCTTTGCACAGTGTAGCAAAATCGCGTTTCATATATCCGAACGCCACTATGCGATGGCTGAAATGTATCTCCAGTCCGCGGTCGAAGTAGTTGAAATCGGCGCCAAACGGAATGAAAGAGGATTTAGCAACCAGATTGGGATAATGGTTGCGATAAAGCGACAACTGGCGCGACGAATGCACAATGATTGCCGGCGAACGGCGCAAGGCGTAGCGAATGAGCGGCGTTTCGTAGTGGTTGATTCGCGAACCGTTCAATCCGCCTATGTCAAACATCAAGTGCTTGGGCTTACGCTTTACAAACGACGTTAACAGTTCGTACACCAATCCGCTTTGAGCGCCGTGCGACACCACCAAATCATAGTTGTTGCGAACCCGAAAAGCCTTGATGGGCTGTTGAATGTAGAATTTAATTTTTCTCTCAATCTTTCGGAACCACGTTTTTGCGCCAATGTCGATAATATCTACCTGCGTGTCTTTAGGGAAATATCTGAAGAACCAATACGGATGCCCGTTGACGTATTTGTCGGGTGCCTGAAGCGAGGAGTCGTCCTCGGCAAGTCGCTTCACATTCCAGTTTGGTATAAACAATATCTTCATTATGCTTTGTTTCGTCGTAGTTTGTCAGCCAACATTTGCTTCACCGATGCCGGGCAACACACCGCCATCGCCATTAACACAAGAGCAAAATATACGGCAACTAATATATTATTGTGAATGACATAATACATCGCTCCGCTAAGTAACAGCAAACCGAGCATTGCCACCGAACGAGGCTCGATGCGCAACTTCATATATCGGCGGGTGTCAATCATCTTATACACAAGCATAAACAGATATGTGACATTGATGCTTGCCAAAATGCCATACAATCCCCACCAAATAGTAAAATAGTAGTTTGAAGTCAGCGATACTAACAAAGCAGTTATCAAACACGGCAGCTGGCGTGAGGTATTCTTCGAGCATTGATATCCCATATCATAAAAAAACACCAAGTTTAGTATTGCCGACGCCAAACACTGAGGCAAAATTAGGCAAATACTATCCTGATATTCAACACCAATAAAATAGTTATTAAGTAATCTTGTAACATACGAAATACTCACCACAAACGCAACAAGCACCCATAAATAAGCATTCAATATCTTGGAATAAAACGCATCGTGGTCAGCATCGCCGTATTGCCGTATTGCCGTTTCTTGCCATGCCTGTATAAATATAAACGCAATCGCCTCAAGTATTGAAGCAAACTTAACAGCCACTGCATACAAACCATTATCGTGTAGTCCCAAATAATGCTCAATGAAAAATCTGTTTCCTGAAGATATAATTATTAGAATCATGTTTACCACCAGTAATGGGCTGCTGAAACGAATCACCTCGCGTCCTACTGCCTTATAATCAACATTGCTACGCATGAATTTACTAAAGACACCCACACGCCATTCGGCAAACAACATAGCAATAATCCGTGCAGCAATATTACCCACAAACACGCCTTCAATGCCCATATCAGTCCATACCACAAGCGGAACACTTATAGCAAATATGAGGAACGATGACAAGATGCCGCAGCCGGCAAACAGCTTGTTGTGACCTAAGCCACGCAGCATTTGCTGAACCACCTCGAATAAGGCAAAAACGCAGGCAAACACCAGTGTATACCACATGCATCGGATATCGAACAGCAAATGCGCTGCCACTCCAAGCACCAGGCATGCACAAATGTTGCGCAGCATTGCCACCATCGTAAATGTAACTACTCGGGTGCGCTCTTCATCAGTCGTGGCATCGAGCAAATACCTGAAAGCGCCATCTCGCAGCTGCATCGAAATGATTGGCACCGCAAACATTGCCACCACAAAACAAATGTCGTAGTAGCCAAACTCGCTCGGTGCGATAAAAAAGCTGTAGATTGGCACAAGCAAAAAAGTCATAAGCCGAGAACCTATGCTGCCTACAGCATAAATCCCCAGATTACGAAGCATCTGCATTGCCCTATTTTGCGTCTTAATATCTGCCAACAATCACAGCGTTTACAATTCAATAGTTTAAACGGAACATTTTACCGATTTATTGCAATTCATGCACAATATTTCACACTACAAAATGTTTTATAATTATGAAGAAACTTGATAAAACCGATTTATGTCTAAACGAATTCTATTAGTAAACAAATTCTACTATAACCGCGGCGGCGACTGCGTTGCCACCATCAACCTTGAGCATCTACTCCAAGCAAACGGCTACGAAGTGGCTGTGTTTGCCATGGCGTATCCCGACAATTTTGCATCACCCTACTCAAAATATTTCGCACCCGAAATATCATTCTCGGGCGGCGGCGTCAAAGGCAAGCTCAAGGCATTGCAGCGCACGCTGGGATTGGGCGACATTCGCACATCGTTTGCCCGCATCCTGCACGACTTCCGCCCCGATGTGGTTCACCTGGGAAACATACACAGCTATCTGTCGCCGGTGGTTGCCGAAATGGCTCACAAAGCCGGCTGCCGCGTGGTGTGGACCTTGCACGACTATAAACTGCTGTGCCCATCATACTCCTGCCTGCGCAATGGCGAACCTTGCGAACTATGCTTCCACAACAAGAAGCAAGTGCTTGACATGCGATGCATGAAGGGCTCGCTTGCCGCCAGCGCTCTGGCTTACATCGAAGCTATGAAGTGGAACCGAAGCCGACTGGAACGCTGCACCCACGCCTTTATCTGCCCCAGCCAATTCATGGCAACGAAAATGGCGCAAGGCGGATTCGCACAAAGCAAGCTGCATGTGGTGTGCAACTTTGTCGACCCCGTGAAACTGCAGTCGTTTGCCAATGCCGCGCAAACAGCTCGCCGCAAACAGCTATGCTATGTTGGTCGCCTTTCGCACGAAAAAGGTGTGGCTACAATGATTGAAGCCGCTTCGCGTCTGCCCTACCCGCTGCTCGTTGCCGGCGACGGCCCACTTGCCACCGAACTCAAAGCAAAATATGCCGCCTGCAGCAACATCCGGTTTTTGGGACGCCTTAACGCCGATGAAGTGAGCCGGCTGCTCAGCACCAGCTACGCATCAATCATGCCATCGGAATGTTACGAAAACAATCCGCTCGGCGTGATAGAGTCGCTTTGCGCCGGAACGCCCGTGATTGGTGCCCGCAACGGTGGCATCCCCGAACTCATCACGCCCACATCGGGCATAGTGTTCGCACCCAAAGACGTTGCCGGGCTGCAAACAGCCATCGAACAGGCACTCGCCAGCCGGTGGGACAACAACGCCATCCAAGCCGATGCCATCACCCGATTCTCTCCCGAGCAGCACCTGAAACTGCTGTCGGAGATTTACAACTCGAAAAAGGTATTTTAACATAACAAATAATAATCTTGATTATTTCACGTTTAATAATTATCAACTCGACTACAAGAAAAAAATGAAAAATATAGTACAAGGAAGCCTGATAACCACATTCCGCTGCAATGCGAAATGCAACATGTGCAACATCTGGAAACACCAAACTCATCCGGATGAGGAAATCGATTGCGAATATTACAAAAAGCTCCCTGCAGGGCTACGCATCAACATCACCGGCGGAGAAGCCACTCTGCGCAAAGATATCGACAAGATTTTTGAGATTCTATATCCCAAATCGTCACTTCTTGAACTCAGCACCAATGGATATAACACCGAAAAAATTGTTGAACTCGCCAACAAATATCCAAACATACTCATTCGCGTGAGTGTGGAAGGCTTGCCGCACATCAACGACACAAAACGAGGAATCGTGAACGGTTTCGACCACGCACTGCGCACAATGCTCGAACTGAAAAAAACAAAATGCAAAAACATTGGTTTTTCAGTGGTAATTTCACCCGACAACTATAAGGATTTGCTTCACCTTTATGAGTTGTGCGTTGCTCTTGATGTGGAATTAGGCAACTCTGCCGTCCACAACTCGTGGTATTTCCACAAGGACGACAACCAGATTGTCAGCGAAGATGCGTTACGCCAGCACGAGTTGTTTGTAAAAGCACTTCTCACCTCAAAGCGTCGCGGCTTGAAAAACAAGCTTAAGGACTATGGCAGAGCATATTTCAACCGCTCGATTCACCGCCGTCTACGCGGCGACGATGCCGGATACCGCCCTGCTTGCGGCGCCCTCACCGACTTCTTCTTCATCGACCCGTGGGGAAATGTATCGCCCTGCAACGGTTCTTGCGAAGAATGGGTAATCGGCAACATTAAAGAAGATTCTTTCGAGAACATCATGAACAGCGACAAAGCAAAAGAAGCTCTCGAAAAGGTGAAAAACTGCAAGCGTAATTGTGCCTTTATTGTCACAGAACGCCACGATATGGTTCGCCGCCCGTGGATTCCAATCAAGTGGATTCTTCGTAACAAATGGCGTATTCGCAAAGGCAAAGACCTTTGTTGGGATTAATAGTGCGCTATTCCTTTACAATGAAAACAATTGCAGTCATAGGAATAAGAGGATTACCTGGCATCCAAGGTGGTGTGGAAATGCATAGCGAGAACCTTTATCCGCTTATGCAAAACGTTAGTCTTCGTGTATATCGTCGAAAACCTTACTTAACCGAATTGTCGCACAAACATTTCGGAAACATTGAGTTTGTCGACCTTCCATCAACTCGAATAAAGGGTTTTGAAGCAGTTTTTCACACACTCCTGTGCGTGATTCACATTCTGTTTCATCGCCCTGACTATGTGCATATTCACAACATTGGCCCGGGCATGTTTGCGCCCTTACTTCGCATTGCCGGCATAAAAACAGTGATGACCTACCACAGCCCCAACTACGAACACAAAAAATGGGGATTTATTGCACGCAACATCCTGCGCTTCAGCGAATTTCTATCGCTGAACTCTGTCAACAAAGTGATTTTTGTCAACAAATTTCAGATGGCAAAATATTCTGATAGAATACAGCAAAAATCCATCTTCATTCCAAACGGGATTGTAGCTACCGAGCCAACCACAGCTACCTCTTTCATTGAGCAAATTGGCATAAAACCTAACGAATATATCTTGGCTGTTGGAAGATTAACACCGGAAAAAGGTTTTGAGCATTTGGTGGAGGCGGTTAACCAAATCGACGACGTTAAACACCTTGTTATTGCCGGTGCCTGCGACCACGACGCACATTATTTTAACCTATTAAAATCGCTCGACACCCACAAGAAAGTGGTGTTCACAGGTTTTACATTCGGCAACAATCTGGCACAATTATATTCGCACGCACGTATGTATGTCCTCTCGTCGGTAAACGAAGGCTTCCCTTTGGTGCTACTCGAAGCAATGAATTATTCACTACCGATTGTGGCAACCGACATTCCCGCAACACACCTCATTGAGCTCCCAGCCGAATCCTACGTTGAGAAAGCGAATCCTCAATCGCTTGCGCTAGGCATTCAGCAGATGCTGAAAAATCCCATCGGAAGAATACACTATGACCTCAGCGAATACAACTGGCACAGCATCGCTAATCAAACCCTGCAAACCATACAATCAATTTAGCCGACTTCACCACTCACAAAAAAGCTCTCGGAGAATGAATACACCTTCTCGGAGAGCCTTTGCAATTATTATCAATCCTTATTTTAAATTGGTCGACCCAAGCGCTTCGCCACAGGCGCAAGCATCTTTTCAGACGTTAAAGCGGAAATGCATGATGTCGCCGTCTTGCACCACATATTCCTTGCCTTCAACACCCATCTTGCCTGCTTCTTTCACAGCGGCCTCGCTGCCGTAGGCAACATAGTCGTCGTACTTTATCACCTCGGCGCGGATGAAGCCACGCTCAAAGTCGGAGTGAATAACACCGGCACACTGCGGAGCCTTGCTGCCCTTTCGGAATGTCCAGGCACGCACCTCGTCCGGTCCGGCTGTGAGGAATGTCTGCAAATCAAGCAGTGCGTATGCCGACTTAATCAATCGGTTCACGCCCGATTCTTCCAGCCCAATCTCGTTGAGGAACATCTGGCGCTCCTCATAAGTGTCGAACTCGGCAATTTCCGATTCGGTCTTTGCTGCAAGAATCAGAATCTCGGCATTCTCGTCCTTCACCGCTTCGCGCACAGCATCTACATATTTGTTGCCATCGACAGCGCTGTTGTCGTCGACGTTGCACACATACAGCACCGGCTTGTTGGTGAGCAAGAACAGGTCGTGAGCAATGCGCTCTTCGTCCTTGTTTTCAAGCTCAACGGTGCGGGCTGCCTTGCCTTGCTCGAGGGCTTCCTTGTAACGCTTATACACTTCCCACGCCTGCTTGGCTTGCTTGTCGCCGCCGGTTTGAGCCTGTTTAGCCACCTTGGTGATGCGGGCTTCGATGGTTTCGAGGTCCTTCAACTGCAACTCATAGTCGATGATTTCCTTGTCGCGCACCGGGTCGACGTCACCGTTAACGTGAGTGATGTTGTCGTCGTCGAAGCAGCGCAGCACATGAATGATGGCATCTGTTTCGCGGATGTTAGCCAAGAACTTGTTGCCCAAGCCTTCGCCCTTCGACGCGCCTTGCACCAAGCCGGCAATGTCAACAATCTCCACCGTAGTGGGGACAACGCGCTGCGGATTGCATATCTCAGCCAACTTGTTGAGTCGCTCGTCGGGCACGGTTATCACGCCGACGTTTGGTTCAATGGTGCAAAATGGGAAATTAGCCGACTGCGCCTTAGCGTTCGACAAACAGTTGAAAAGCGTTGACTTGCCCACATTAGGCAGTCCAACAATGCCGCATTGTAGTGCCATGTATCTATCTAAAAAATTTTATTTGTTTTATCAGTAAATATTTTCCAGCTGCAAAGATAGTGACAGTGAGCGTTATGCCGAACGCATCCTATTTTCGCAGATTTCGTCTGCAAAGATAGTGACAGTGAGCGCAGAACAGCCAAGCGCAGCTTGAGCGTTATGCCGAACGCATCCTATTTTCGCAGTTTCCAACTGCAAAGATAGTGACAGTGAGCGCAGAACAGCCAAGCGCAGCTTGAGCGTTATGCCGAACGCATCCTATTTTCGCAGTTTCCAGCTGCAAAGATACTACAAAAAAACCATTTATCAGCCCTTTGCCGCCATAAAGATGCACAGCCACCCCAAGCCACCTCGCCCGAAATGCCCGAAAGCTGTGGCGATGGGCGAAGCATACTTTGCTGGGCCTCATTCAAGCCCGGTCAAATCCACCTTGTAGTGCGTCGGCGCTTCATCATGTCGCTCAATAAACATCAGCCCTATTTTTGCCGTTTTTCCAACATATTTTAACCCTATTTTTGCCACTTTTCCAACATGTTTTGACCCTATTTTTGCCGTTTTTCCAACATCTTTCAGCCCTATTTTTGTCGTTTTTCCAACATGTTTTGCCCTATTTTTTCCGTTTTTCCAACATGTTTTAACCCTATTTTTGCCGTTTTTCCAACATGTTTTTGCCCTATTTCTGCCGTTTTTCCAACAAATTAGCGCCAAAAGTATGCAATCATAATTAGCAAGAAACTCTAAAATAGCACAATCAATGCAACCCAATTGCGCCATTTATTCTAAATCAACCATTTCATCATCACGACAATGCACCGAGGTCAATATCGGGAATCATCACATCAGCGAGTTTTTCCTTAATAAGAAATCCCATATATAGCGGTATGGTGAGCACTTCGCCTTCTCGCCCAACATTATATTGCCCAAGTTTAATTGCGTTGTTCACATGATAGGTGTTTTTGTGCTTTAATACCGTCATCATACTTTTAGCCTTACCGTTTTTTGCTTTCACCTCAATCAAAACGCATTCGCCCTTAAACCTTGTCAGAAAGTCTACCTCAAGCCCGCTGTCTTTATGGAAATAGTATAATTTCTGCCCTGATTTACACAAGAAATCTGCCATAAGGTTCTCAAAGATAGCGCCTTTATATCCGAGCAAGTTGCCTCGCAATATATCGGCTTGTGTGCCATAGTCAAGCATCGCCATAAGTATTCCTATATCAGTTGTGTACACCTTGAAACAATCGGCTATGGAATTTCCGTCTAACGGGAGTTCGGTGGTGTGAGTATTAAAGCATCTACGAATCACACCTGCATCCTCCAACCATTGAATACTGCCAGCATACTGTGATGCTCTTCCACCCTTTTTCACAATCGAATACTGGAATTTTTTGTTCTCCTTGGCTAATTGTTTAGGGATTGATTCAAAACATTCGCGAATATGAGGTTTATCGGCGTCATCGGCATATTTCACCATATCCTCTTCATAATCAGCAATCAGGTCGCGTTGCTTCTTGTAAATAAGCCCTATATTTTTCGTCTTGAGGAAGCAATTCACCACATCTGGCAGACCGCCCACAATAACATATCGGTACAAAAGTTCCATCATCGCCTTATGAACACCTTCGGGAACTGGCTCCTCGTTTTCAAAGCATTTCTTTATGGAATTGACAACTGCATCACCAATGCCATTAGCCCATAGAAATTCTTCAAAATCCAATGGATACATATCAACCAATGTTTCATATCCCACAGGAACAGAATCTTGTGAATATTCTTCCAATTTCCTTTTGGTCGAGCCATAACCCTTTACACCTAAAAGCGAACCTGTGGCAATAACATCAAAACGTCCATCAATATGAAATGATTTCAATGCTGTTCTTGCCTCCTTGCATTCCTGAATTTCGTCGAGGATAATGCATGTTTTCCCCTCTACAAAACGGCAGCCGGGAATCAAAGCCGAGAGATTGAGGATGATTGCTTCTACATCCATATTTCCAGCAAAAGCCGATTTCTTGTCTGGTTCGAGAATGAAATTTACATAAACTACACTCTCGTAGTTTTCTCTCGCAAATTTTCTTACAATGTAGGTTTTTCCACATTGCCTGATTCCTTTTATAACAAGAGGTTTCTTCCCTTCTGACCTTTTCCAATCAGCTAAATATTTTTCAATCTTTCTCTTAAGCATAGTGTACGATATTATTCCATATCGCAAAATTACACTTTTTCAAGCGAATAACCAATGATTTGATACACTTTTTCAAGCGAATAATCAATGGTTCGCCACACTTTTTCAAGCGAATAACCAATGGTTCACTACACTTTTTCAAGCGAATAATCGCGGTTCGTTACACTTTTTCAAGCGAATAATCGCGGTTCGTTACACTTTTTCAAGCGAGTTGCAAGATAATTGCCGCAAAAAGTCATCTCAAGGAACCGCCGTTCGGCATCAGCGTTTGGCTGGCACGTCTACGGTGTCAATCACCTTTCCGTGGCGGTCGAGCAATGTGAGTGCAATTTTTTGTCGGTTCACCTTCATGAGCATTGCGCCAACGGTTTTTGCGCCCTCAGTCCAACGACTCTTAATCAGCTCTTTATTGTGTTTCAGCTCGGGCTTCATTTTCTGTCCGCGCTCGTCGTCAGCCGACGGTGTCTGCACATACACCGTGCCACGAACAGCCGGGTTGCTCAATTCGCCGCCATAAACCGCATCGGTTCGCACATAAATATGGTTGTTTCCTGCCAATGCGAGGTCAATGCCAAGTTCGTCGAACACCTTGCACCAGCGCTCGTACTGGCTCGTGCGGCCATCGCCGCCAAAAAACCACTGATAGTGTTCGCACACAATCACATAGCGCGGCGCGTTTGCCGAGGCGCGTGCCTCGCCCACCACCTTGCGCACCCACTGCTGCGCAGCTGCAAGCCCTTCGTCGCTGCGCATGCTCTCGCTGTTGAGCATCACAAACATGGCGTCGCCATAACGGAAAATGATAGCACACGCCCATCTCGCCGCGATAGCCGTTCTCGGGGAAATAGTTGGCTTGATTGAAAAACTCGTTGCTCAGGCGGCGATAGTTGCGCGCCATATAGTCGTGATTGCCCACGCAGCCTGCCCACATCATGCGGCTGAATGCCGGTTCGCTATACAGCTTCTGCCAGAACGACCAGCTGGCGCCCCACGCTGTGATGTCGCCAAGGTGCAATGTCCAGTCGATGCCGCCACCATAGCTTGCCACAGTTTCAATCATCTTCATTGCCTCGTCCTGACGGTGCTGCAATGGTGTATAGGCATGAAAGTCCGATATCACGCAACATTGCCATTCGGTTGCGCCAGCCGTGATGAAACGGTGCTCGGGGCACGCGGCGTTGCCGGCAGGGTCGCATATCACATAGCTGTATCGGGTGTTTGGCTGAAGGTTTTTAAGCGTTGCTCCGCATTTGGTAATCACGGCTTGTTCCACCACGTCGGAGCCATCTGCCGCCTTCGAGTTCACTCCGGCAAATGTGGTGCAGCGGAATTCCGTTTCGGGGCGCAGAGTCACGGTGTTGCCTTCATTGCCCACTGCCGAATATTTCACATAATAGCCCGTTGCCGGAGCTGCCCAACCGATGCGCATGCTGTGCGAAGCATCTTCGCCCGGGCATGTCACCACTGTGCTCACAGGCTGCGCTGCCGCCGCCCAACAGGCAAGCACGAGCAGCATTGCTGTCAACTTTTGTTTCATGTCTATATCTATTTAGGATTAATCAATTTCAATCGCAATCACGTTTCACCAAAACTTGTTGTGCTCGGGCGAATATTCCATGCCCACCGCCCCAAGTTTCTCCTCAAGCCAATGGCGGTCGATGTTCAGGTCGTCGCACAGTTCGTCGAGCGTCGCGTAGCGGTCACGCAGTTTCATGTTCACAAAACTCATCAGCATCATCGGGTCGTTTGGAATATTTTCATTCATGTCGTAGCTGTTTTGGTTTCTTTTCACAAAAGTACCCTTATTCTTTGAAATAATCACTAACTTTGTTGCAAAATTTCATCACCCCTAAGCATGCGCATGGCAAAGGAGCAAAAACTACATCATTTCAATCGCCACGTGGCTGCCGACGAGCTGCCGCCTCGCTTCACCTACCCTTTTTGCTACACTCCGCATCCGCTGTGCGTCGAGGCGGCTGAACTGGTGAAACGCCACCTCGCCACCTGCCACGAGCTGTTGCCCGAACTCAACGAAGGCAAGATGCTGGGCGTGATGGTGGTGCAGGACTCGGCGGGCGCAATCGGGTTTCTGGCAGCGTTTTCGGGCAATCTGGCTCACAGCACCTCGCTGCCCTATTTTGTACCGGCTGTCTACAATCTGCTCAACCCGGGCGGCGAGTTTGCCATTGGCGAAGCCGAGATTTCGCAAATCAACCGCCGCATAGCCGCCCTCGAAGCCGACGCGCGCCTGGCTGCGCTGCGCGAACAATATGCCACTCAGCGCAAGGCTATTGAACACGATGTTGAGCAATTCGCCGAACAGGTAAAGCGCGAGAAGGCTGAACGCGATGCGCTGCGGGCAAGCGGCAACGTCACGTCCGAGCAGCTGCAGCTGATGACCACCCGCAGCCAATATCTGAAAGCCGAACTAAAGCGTCGACGCGCTGCTGCCGCACAAACCGTTGCATCGCTGCCCGTTGCTGCCGAAATTGCCGATGCCGAGGAGCAAATAACCCAACTGAGGCAGCTGCGCCGCATGCGCTCCAATCATCTGCAACGGCGTCTGTTTCAGCTGTTTGTGATGCGCAACGCCCGTGGCGAAAGCAGCGACCTCCTGCACATCTTCAAGCCCACCGCACAAGGAGTGCCACCTGCCGGCGCCGGCGAATGTGCCGCTCCGCGCCTGTTGCAATACGCCCTCACTCACAACCTCACGCCTCGCTGCATGGCTGAGTTTTGGTGGGGGAAATCGCCTGCTGCCGAGGTTCGACACCACGGCGCGTTCTATCCTGCTTGCCGCAGCAAATGTCTGCCAATCCTCACTTTTATGATGCAGGGGCTCGATGTCGACCCTAATCCGCACGAGCAAGCTGCTACCGACAAAATCAAGATAATCTACGATGACCCATGGCTGTCGGTCGTCGACAAGCCGTCGGGGCTGGCTTCGGTGCCTGGCAACATCGTTGCCGACTCGCTGCTCGAGCAATACCGAAAACTGTACCCCGAAGTGGAAGGCCCTGTGATTGTGCATCGCCTCGATATGCACACATCGGGGCTTGTGGTGGTGGCTAAGACCAAAGATGTTCACAAGCAACTGCAGGAGGCGTTTGCCCAACGCCAAATCACAAAAGTCTACGAAGCTCTGCTGCAAGGCGTCATCTCCACGCCCGAAGGCACCATTTCGCTGCCGCTATCGCCCGACATTGCCGACCGTCCTCGCCAGATAGTTGACGCCGAGCACGGCAAACCAGCCACCACGCTCTTTCGCGTTATCGACCGGTGCGACGGCATCACGCGCATTGAGTTCCGACCGCTCACAGGTCGCACACACCAGCTGCGCGTGCACGCCGCACACCGCCAGGGGCTCAACGCCCCAATCGTTGGCGACCAACTTTACGGCAAACAAGCCCCCTCCCTCGGCAATCAAGCCCCTGCCGACCAGCCCCAAAATGCCCAGCGCATGAATGCCGAGCGCCTTTGCCTGCATGCCCGCAACCTGCAATTCGTGCACCCCGTCACCCAACAGCCCCTCAGCTTCACCTCCCCAACACCATTCTAAGCCGCTTCGTCACATTTATGGCGTAGCGCCATCTGTTTTGTGAAAAATATTTTGTATCTTCGCATTTATAACTAAATCTTTCTTACAACAGTTTTTCTTTAAAAATAGTAATCAATAATATGGCAACAAGCGCACAACAAAAACAAGAACTTTTCAAAGCAATTTGGGCTACGGCTGAAGACCTTCGCAACTCGGTGGATGGCTGGGATTTCAAGAGTTACGTTCTCGGCATTCTTTTCTACCGTTTCATCTCCGAAAATATCACTAATTACGTCAACCGCCTGCAGGCTGAAGCCGGCTTTGAGGGCTTCGACTATGCCGACTTCTCCGACGACGAGGCTGAAGCGGCTCGCCAGCAGTTGGTGCACGAAAAAGGCTTCTTCATCCTGCCGTCGCAGCTGTTTTGCAATGTGCGCAAACGGGCAAAGACCGATGCCAACCTGAATGTCACTCTCGACAACGTGTTTAAAGCCATCGAGGCTTCGGCTATCGGCACCGAGAGCGAAAGCGACCTCAAAGGCCTGTTTGCCGACATCGACGTGAATTCCAACAAACTGGGCGGCACTGTTGACAAGCGCAACGAACAGCTCACCAAGATTCTAAACAACATTGGCAACATCGACCTCAAAGGCGACTATCAGGACAACCAAATCGACATCTTCGGCGACGCCTACGAGTATCTGATGGCTATGTATGCCTCAAATGCCGGCAAATCGGGCGGCGAATACTACACGCCGCAGGAGGTGAGCGAACTGCTTGCTCGCATCGTGAGCCACGGGCGCGAATATGTCAACAAGGTTTACGACCCGGCTTGCGGCTCGGGTTCGCTGCTGCTTAAGTTTGCCAAGATTCTCGGCAAAAACAACGTGAAGAAAGGCTTCTTCGGGCAGGAGTTGAACATCACCACCTACAACCTGTGCCGCATAAACATGTTCTTGCACGACATCAACTATGCCGATTTCGATATTCGCAACGGCGACACGTTGCTCGAGCCATATCACTGGGACGAAGAACCTTTCGATGCCATAGTGTCGAACCCGCCGTATTCCACCAAGTGGATTGGCTCGGACGATGCCACGCTCATCAACGACGCTCGTTTTGCTCCTGCCGGCGTGCTTGCTCCAAAGAGCAAAAGCGACTTGGCTTTCACCATGCACATGCTGTCGTGGCTCTCTACCGAGGGCACTGCCGCCATCGTGGAGTTCCCGGGTGTGCTCTATCGCGGCGGTGCGGAGCAGAAAATTCGCAAATACCTCATCGACAACAACTACGTTGACACCGTGATTCAGCTGCCGGCTAATCTGTTCTTCGGCGTATCGATTGCCACCTGCATCATTGTGCTGAAAAAATCGAAGCGCGAGAACAAAACGCTGTTTATCGATGCATCAAACCTCTTCATCCACGAGGGGAATAAAAACAAACTGTCGCCCGAGAACATCGAGGCAATAGTGGACGAATTTGCCAACCGCAACGAGGTGAAGCACTTCTCAGCGCTTGTGCCCAACGCACAAGTTGCCGAAAATGGCTACAACCTGTCGGTGAGCAGCTATGTTGAAGCCGAGGACACCCGCCCCGAGATTGACATTCGCGAGCTTAACGACCGCATTCGCCGCATCGTGGCTCACGAAAACGAGCTCCGCGCCGAGATTGACGCCATCATCGCCGAACTTGAAAGCGACACATCGCTGCCTCATCAGCCAATTTCGCCCAACCCGTCCGACTTGTCAGACCTTCCAACTAATGCGAAAGGAGGCGCCCTATGAGCAAGCTGCAAGACCTAATCGACAGCCTTTGCCCCAACGGCGTAGAATTTAAAAAACTTGGCAATTATATTGAAATATATACTGGAGAACAATTCAACAAGCGAGATATGAATGAAGAAGGTAGCTATCCTGTAATTAATGGTGGTGTCAATCCTTCTGGCTATATTGAATCTTATAATGAACCGCAAAACACTATAACTATTTCTCAAGGAGGTGCTTCTGCCGGATTTGTTGCATGGCAAGAAAATCAATTTTGGGCTGGCGCTCATTGCTATGTTGTAAGACCTAAATTAGATTTAATTCTTAATCGTTTTCTTTTCTTCTTTTTGAAGAATCAAGAAATTTATTTACAACAAATGCAGCATGGAGCTGGCATACCTGCTCTAAATAGAGACAAGGTAAATAATTTACTTATCCCCATCCCACCACTGCCGGTTCAGGAAGAGATTGTGCGGATTCTTGACCGGTTTTCAAACTACGCAGCGGAGCTGCAAGCGGAGCTGCAAGCGGAGCTGCAAGCAAGAAAAGAGCAATACGAGTATTATCGCAACCTTTTACTTACATTCAATCCCTCCGCCTGCGGCTGCGGGACCGATGATAAGCAAAAGGATAGTGTAATTGCCCCCCCGTCAACAACTTACAAAATCCAATGGAAGAAAATGGGTGAGATTGGAACTTTCATTCGAGGAAAACGATTTGTTCGAACAGACATTGTTGAGTGCGGTGTACCTTGCATTCATTACGGCGACATGTACACCTATTATGGGCTTTATGCAACAAAAACAAGAGGCTACATTAATCAAAAGATTGCTGAAAAAATGAGATTTGCCGAAAAGAATGATATTGTAATAGTGGCTGCCGGGGAAAACAAAGATGATTTAGGAAATGCACTTGCTTGGCTTGGAGAAGAACCCGCAGCTGTGCACGATGCTTGTTTTATTTTTAAGAGCAAAATGCATCCAAATTATCTATCTCATGTTTGCAGGACAAAATCATATCATAATCAAGTGAGAATGTTTGCAAACGAAGCCAAAATATGCTCTGTTTCTGGCACTGATTTAGCAAAAGTGGTAATCCCATTACCCCCATACGAGCTACAAGAAAAAATTGCATCTATTCTTGACCGCTTCGAGACTTTGGTGAACGACCTTAGCAAAGGTCTTCCGGCAGAGATAGAAGCAGTGAAAACACGATACGAATACTATCGCAACAAATTGCTCACCTTCAAGCCACTCCCCGCATGAACACCTTCCTGAAAAATAAGGGCAACTACAAAAGCCTGCGTGTGTATAAAGTATCAAAAATTATTTACGACATCACATATCTTTTCACACGGCGGTTCCTCAGTGCGCGCGACCGCACCACCGACCAGATGGTGCAAGCAGCTCGTAGCGGCAAGCAGAACATAGTGGAAGGCAGCAAAGCAGCCACAACCTCAATGGAAACTCAGCTAAAGCTCACTAACGTGGCTAAAGCAAGTTTGCAAGAACTGCTCGAGGACTATGAAGATTACCTGCGAGTGCGCGAACTCGCCATTTGGGATAAAGATAGCGAAAAGGCTCTGCAAACACGCAGGTTTTGTGCCACCCACCTCGATGATGCCTATTACCGCGAAGCTGTGAAAGTGCGCAGCGATGAAACAGTGGCAAATATTGCCATTATCCTCATCCACCAAGCCGACGTGCTTCTTCAGGGCTTGATTGATAGGCAGCAAAGCGATTTCCTCGCCCAAGGCGGCATACGCGAGCAAATGTCGCAAGCCCGGCGACAATGGCGAAGCACCCACGCCCCTGCGAGCGTCAGCGAGCAAAAGCAGAGTGCTCAGAGTGCTCAGAGCTCTCGGCAAGGCTCGCTGACGCTCGCCAAGTCGGACAAAGAAGCTGCGAGCACCCACGCGAGCGTCAGCGAGCAACCTCCGAGTGCTCAGAGTGCTCCGAGCTCTCGGCAAGGCTCGCTGACGCTCGCCAAGCCAACCAACCACTAACTAACACAATCACCAATCATGAAAGAATACGATTGCATATCACAAAACCCGGAATCGACCGTGGTGGCTGAATTTGAGGGCGGCTATTACAGCAGCGCCCAATATCAGAGCGAGGCTGAAATGGAAGCCGACTTCATCAAGCGACTCCAGCGTCAAGCCTACGAATATCTGCCAATCACCTGCGAAAAAGAGTTGATTGACAACCTGCGCTATCAGCTCGAAAAACTCAACAATCTGCGTTTCACCGACAAGGAATGGGCCGCTTTTTTCAAGAATTACCTCGGCAACCCCAATGAGGGCATCGTGGAGAAAACCCGCACCATTCAGGAGGACCACAAAAAGGTGCTCACGCGCGACGATGGTTCGTTTGTGAACGTCTATCTCATCGACAAAGAGAATATACACAACAACTCGCTGCAAGTAATCAACCAATATGTGCCCGAGGGAGGCAGCCACGAAAACCGCTACGACGTGACAATACTTGTGAACGGCTTGCCTCTGGTGCACGTGGAGCTGAAACGCCGCGGCGTGGAAGTGCGCGAGGCCTTCAACCAGATTCGCCGCTACAACCGCGAATCGTTTTGGGCTGGCTGCGGCTTGTTTGAGTTTGTGCAGATTTTCGTAATCAGCAACGGCACGCTCACCAAGTATTACAGCAACACCACTCGCGACAGCCATGTGAAGCAGCAAAACAAGGGCAGCAAGAAGCAAACAAGCAACTCGTTTGAGTTCACCTCCTACTGGGCGCTACTCGACAATGAGCCGATTCGCGACCTTGTGGATTTCACCCAGACATTCCTCTCGAAGCACACCTTGCTAAATGTGCTCACCCGATACTGCGTGTTCACTGCCGAGAATCTGCTGCTTGTGATGCGGCCCTATCAGATTGCAGCCACCGAGCGCATCATTCAGCGCATACTCACGTCGAGCAATGTGAAATGCTGGGGCAAGCGTGAAGCAGGCGGATTCATCTGGCACACCACCGGTTCGGGCAAGACGCTCACCTCATTCAAAACGGCGCGCCTGGCTTCGGCAATGGAAGAAATCGACAAAGTGCTGTTTGTGGTCGACCGCAAAGACCTCGACTATCAGACGATGAAAGAATATGACCGCTTCGAAAAAGGCGCAGCCAACTCCAACACATCCACAGCCGTGCTCACCCGACAGCTCAACGACCCGAATTGCCGAATCATCATCACCACCATTCAGAAACTGAGCAATTTCGTAGGCAAAAATGCCTCGCACAGAATCTACAATCAACACGTGGTGATGATTTTCGACGAGTGCCACCGCTCGCAGTTCGGCGATATGCACCGCGCCATTGTGAAGAAGTTCAAGAAATATCACATCTTCGGCTTCACCGGCACGCCAATCTTCCCCGACAATGCCGGCGCAATACGCAACATCGATTTCACCACCACCGAAGGCACTTTTGGCGACAAGCTGCACAGCTACACCATTGTTGATGCCATTCGCGACGGCAACGTGCTGCCCTTCCGTGTCGACTACATTCGCACACTGCGTCCCGAGGACGAAATCAAGCAGGAAAGCGTTCCGGCTATCGACCAAGCGAAGATTCTTATGGACCCTCGCCGCATCACCTACATCTCGAAATACATCCTCGACCACTTTGCCCAAAAGACAAAGCGCAACGAACAGCACTACGACTTCAACCGCCTCACCAACGTCAGCATGGTGGCAAAGGGCAAGAATGACGTTGAAGAAGTGAAGGTGAAAACCAAGCTGCAAGGCTTCAACTCAATATTTGCCGTGGCAAGTATTCCGTTTGTTAAGCTCTACTACAACGAGTTGATGCGGCAAATGGCAGAACTGCCCGAAAACCGGCGTCTGAAAATAGCCACAATCTACAGCTACGCCCCCAACGAGGCTGAAGAAGATTTCGGCGGCGACGAAAACTCCGAAAACACCGACGGCCTCGACCAATCGAGCCGCGACTTCCTGGAAAAGTGCATAGCCGACTACAACGCAATGTTCGGCACAAGCTACGACACATCGGCAGAGAAATTCCAGAACTATTATAAAGACGTGTCGCTGCGCATGAAGAACCGCGAGATTGATTTGCTCATAGTGGTGAATATGTTCCTCACCGGATTCGACGCCACCACGCTCAACACGCTTTGGGTGGATAAGAACCTGCGTATGCACGGACTCATTCAAGCCTATTCGCGCACCAACCGCATACTCAACAGCATCAAGAATTTTGGCAACATCGTTTGCTTCCGCAACCTCGAGCCTGCCACCAACGCCGCCCTCGAGCTGTTTGGCGACAAAAACGCCGGCGGACTGGTGCTCATTAAGACTTTCGACGAATACTACAACGGCTACACAAAAGACGATGGCAGCGAAGTGCCTGGCTATCGGCCATTAGTTATGGAAGTGTTGGAAACCTTCCCTCTCTACAAGACCATCCTCGGCGAAAAAGCCGAGAAGGACTTCATAAAACTGTGGGGAACCATTCTGCGATATCGAAACATCTTGCAGAGCTTCGACCAATTCAAAGGCAACGAGATACTCACCGACGACCAATTCAAAGACTATCAAGGCATCTACCTCGACCTTTACGAAAAATATCGCCATCAAAGCAAGGGCGAAGCCGTGAACGTGAACGACGACATCGTGTTTGAAATAGAACTGGTGAAGTCGGTTGAAATCAACATCGACTATATTCTGTTCCTCGTGGCTCAGAAGAACGGCGACTCGGTTCACGATGCCGAATTGGTGGTAAAAATCAAGAAATCGATTGCTGCAACACCCGACCTGCGCGACAAGGAAGACCTAATTATGCACTTCGTGCAGAACATTTCAGCCGGAAGCGACATCAACGACGAATGGTCGATTTATGTTCACCAAAAGTTGGGCAAGGAGCTGCAAGAACTCATCGCAACCGAGAATCTGAAGCCCGAGCAGACGCTGGAATTTCTGCAACAATCGTTCCGCGACGGCGAAATCCGCGAGTCGGGCACAGGCATCGCCGGCATCTTGCCGCCAATGCCGCTGTTTGGCGCAGGCGGCAGCCGCGAAGCCAAGAAGAAAGCCGTGACCGAGAAGCTGAAAGCACTGTTCAAGCGCTTCTACGACCTTTGCGGCGGCGTGTTCCCCCTCCTCGACGTTAATTCCCCAGCCGACGGAATCAAAGAATAATTTGTGCCGCAAGCATCATCGATGAAATAACTGCGAAAGCAGCTTCACCTCCCCCACACCATTCTAACGCCCCACCTGCAGCTGCAAAATACAATGTGGGTGTATCATAATTATATAACTAGTTATGTAATTAGCATTGTCGTCTGAAAGACGAGAACCCGGAGGCATAAGCCGACGGGACTTAGCCGTGGGTGAGCAAAGCGTAACCCACGGAAGGCGGTGTCTCCGAAATAATGCGTCTGAAAGACGCGAATCGACATTAATTAACTAACCATCAACAGATTAATAATAAATTCGCGTCTTTCAGACGCTGAGTGATGGGTGCGTTGGTGACCCGGGGTTGCGCTTCGCTTACCCCGGGCTAAGTGCCTCGCTAAAGCTCGGCTTCTCGCCTTTCAGGCGACAAAGCGTATGATTCTTTTCGAGAATGCAAAATTTTGATACACCCTGATTTGCTATTTTATGATTTGTGCTATCAATAGAGCAGGGTGCCGCTGGTGCACCAATAGCTTTGGCTGCCGCCTTCGGGCGAGCCTTGCGGAATCTGCACCACAATGGTGTGTTCGCCGGCTTCAAGGTTGCCAAGAGCAATGAAGTTGGGGTTGGTAACAGTGCCCGGACACCAGTTTGAACGGCTCATGTCCGATGAGCTGCAACCGGTTTCGTACATACCTGTTTGCGGGTTGAAGTTGCGGTAGGTTCCGCAGTCGTCGCGCCAAGGAATGAAGCTGATTACCTTCTGACCGTCGAGATAGATGGTGTTGGGCTTCATGTTGAACTCGTCGCCGCCGCCCCAGCCGCCGTGACCGGTGGTGAGATAGAACAGATGAGCATTCTTCACTGCACGGTCGAGCTTAAACGTCACCTTGAGCGAATCGTTTTCTTGGAACACAGGATAGGGTTGCGAATCCTGCTCGAGATAGTTCACGGTGTTGAACAACGGCATAGCGTTTTCAAAGTCGTAGAGCGTGTGACGCAGGTCGTCGGGGAAATACTTCAGCTTGAGCGACACGCGGTGGCCGCGGCTGTCCCAGTTGCCGATGTAAGCGCCGATAATCACCTCGCCCTGCAGATGGCTTTGCAACGGAGTGACTTGCGACTTATAGAACACCGAGTCGACCCATTCCTGTCCGGGAATCTTCATTTTATCGTTGAAGAAGCGCACGCCAAACCCGGTGAAGAAGCGCATCAGCTCAACCGGCACATCGTAGGCAGGAGTGCTCACCAAACCGTGGTAGTCAACGCCGCCGCTGGTGAACTTGGGCGTGCTGTCGAGCTTGCGAATGGCGTCGAGGAACGACTGTTGCTTGCCGGTGGGAATCACAAACACCGAGCCGGTGCGGTCGTAGGCATCGCCCTCGCTATACTGAGTGACGTCGGCAAAAATGCCCCATCCGCGATGCAGTTCGGGCAACGTGACTTTTTTGAGAATCACAGTGCCGCCGGCGCATGCATACACCTTGCCAGGCTGCAACTCGCCTTCGGGCAACTTGGCGCCGTTGAAGGCAATGCGCTCCTGGTCGAAGATGCGCACTGTGTGCACCACGCTTTGCTTGATGGCATATTGATAGTCGAAACGGTTAAGAGTAGTGCCCCACTGCTCAGGCCAAAATTCAGGAGCCTTCTTCAACGGCTTGATTGAAGTGGCTTCCTCAATCTGGTTTTGGTTGCGAACCACGCGCAACACCAGTCCGTCGGGCACACCCACACCCACTTGCGGAGTGCCGCGCACAGGCAATTCGGTGGTATACCAGATGTCGTAGTGGTTAGAGTTCACCACCGAGTGAACGCATCGGCAGTTGTAGCCAAGAATCTTTTCAGTCTTGCCGGTGTCGGTGAGGTTAGCGCCAATGGTGAACGGCGTTTCGGTGGTGACCACGTCGCCGTTTTGCAGCTGCGCACGGCTGAAGCAACGGCTCTGAGCAAAGTCGGTGAACTGGCGTTGCTCGGGCGCCTTGAGCGTCATGCGCGGGTCGAGTGCTTTGGCGTCGGGCACATACATAGTGCGGTCGCCTACAAATGTCATCACTGCAGCACCAATGATTGTGCCGCGGCTGTTGTAGGTGTAACTCACTTTATAAGCTGCAGCTTTTGCCTTTTTGGCAAACAATGGCACTGCCAAAAGCACTGCCATTGTGAGTATAACGATTCTCTTCATATCAGTGTAATCGTGTAGTTTAGTTTGAAGTAATCACTTGACCGTGACCGCGATAGAGCTTGGCAGGACCATCGAGCAGCACAGCAATCACAGTGATTTGCTCGTCTTGCACATCTTCAGGAACATCGATGTAGACGATGCCCGGAAGCGAGCTCCAATAAGGCTTGTCGTAGACTTTGTAGCTGAGCATCGAGCCGTTGCCAACCACCCACACGCGGTTAACCTTGTTTACTATGCCACGCAGGCAAATCTTGCCACGCACCTTGTTAGGAATGTAGAGGTAAACGATGTCGCCGCCTTTGTTCAATGTGGTGTATCCATCAGGGAAATGCTCGGCAGGCAGACCGGCGCGGGTGCCGTAAACAGCCTCTTTGTGCTTGCCAATCCAGCGACCGAATTCCTTGAGGATGTCAACCTCTTCTTGAGGAATGGTGCCGTCGGCCTTCGGACCGATGTCGAGCAGCAAGTTACCGCCGTTGCTCATACAGTCGCAAAGTGTGCGCAGAAGCATGTGCGGAGTCTTGAAATCTTTGTCGGTGTGCTGATAGCCCCACGAATCGTTCATAGTGTAGCACAGCTCCCAATATTTGCTTTCGGGGCGAACCACCGGAATGCCCTGTTCGGGAGTGTCGTAGTCGCCATAGCCCTGAATGCGCGAGTTGACAATCACGTTAGGGTTGGTGCTGCGCAGCAAGTCGATGATGCCCTTGCTGTTCCAGTCCTCAGCCGATTGTTCCCAATCGCCGTCGAACCAATACAGAGCCGGCTTATATGTTTCGTTAAGTTCACGCAATTGGGCAAAGTTGAATTTGCAGAATTCAGCCCAACGCTTCGGGTCTTCCTTGATGTTATAGCGAGTGCTGGTGCGGGTGGCATTAGGATAATCGTCGCGACTCCAGTCGAGCAGCGAGTAGTAGATGCCCAGACGCAAGTCCTTGCGTTTTTGCACTTCCTTGACAAACGGGGTGAGCACGTCGCGCTTGGCAGCCGAGCTCTTCTTGGCGCTGATGTTGCCAGCCTTGGTGTCCCAAAGGGCAAAACCGTCGTGGTGCTTGCTGGTGATTACAGTGTAGCGCGCGCCACTCTGCTCAATCAAGTCAACCCATTCCTTGGCATTATATTTGCTTGCAGTGAAGCCTTCGGTCTGCTTCATATATTCGTCGTAAGGCAAATAATTGTTGAAGAACGACCAGCTTTCCGACACTCCGCGCACAGCATAGATGCCCCAGTGGATGAACACACCGAACTTGGCGTCGCCAAACCACTCCATACGCTTCTCGTAGTTTTCCTGACTCTCTCCTGTGATGCGCTGTTGAGCTACAACCGGCATTAGCATTGCCGCCAACAGCATTGATAATAGTATTCGTTTCATTATATTTAATTTATTGTTTAAGGCTTATTATAAAACAGATGGCTCATGTTTTCGATAACAAAATAAGCAATAATTTTCCACTTTAGCAAATATAATCTTGCTAATTGCCATCGACGAGTTGCCAAACTGCTTTTTGAGATTGTCATTTGCCGCGATAGTGGCAACTCGCCAAGAAACCACCGCAAGCTTCACAGCCGCGATTCACAAAGGCAAAAGCTGCGCCGCCATCGAAGCCCGGCTTTTATCAACGTCCACCACCCAAATGCGAGCGGAATGTGTCGAAAAAATGCACATTCCGCTGCGACTTCAGCATCATTTGCCGCCTAAACCACCAACTGCCACATTAAAACTCTCTAAACAAATCATCAAGCGTAACTATTCTTTGAATCTCTTGTGAATATTCGTTTTGTGTCACTCCGTTTGCGCTAACCAGCACCTTATGAATGGCCTTTGTGGTTTCTGTTTCACGTAGGAAAACATCTTCCTTGCGCAGAATATCAGTGACGTCGGAAGCCTGCATATCCCAAGGTGCAGAGGTATATTTCATCTCACACAAATTTATTACATCATCATCTCTGTCAATTACCATATCGATTTGCGCACCTGGCTTGCAACTTGTTGAGCGCCACGAGTATACGCCTGATATGATGCCCGATATGCCCAATGCAAACTTAATTTGTTGAGTGTGAAGCATACACACTCGCTCAAAGCTTAGTCCACACCAAGTGTGATAAAAGGGTTTGTTTATGCTATGCGTCCAGAAGTTGGGGTCTTTATGTGCATTGTTGCACATAAAATCGTAGTAAAATATTGTGAAAGGGTCAATTAGCTGATAAATACAATCTTTTTTCCTATTACCAATGATGTTGTAGCTGCGTATAAAACCACAGTTTTCCAAATCCTTGAGCAATTGACTGAAACTGCCATTGTCAACAAATTTTCCACTTTTCAAAAGTTCATTTCGGTTCATACCGGAACGACGCCCCGACAATAATTTCACCACCTTTATATATCCTTCGGGCCGTTTAAACAGCGATGCATACAACGCTTCGAATTCATTACATAGCTCACCCTCGGGGTTGAAGAAATTTTGGTCGATGTTTTGAGCAAGACTAAGTCCTTTTTGCATGGCTTTCCAATAGAAAGGTACGCCTCCCATCACCATATATCCCTCAATAATCTGTTTGCGCGACATGGTTATGTTACGACTTTTCATGTACTGTTCGCACTCCAAAAGGTTGAAAGGACGCAATGGCACCTTGTAATCAACACGATTGTGCAATCCGCCTTTGTTTTTCACAATCTTATTGATAATCCATGACGTGGCACTTCCGCAAATAATGAGGCAAATATCCTTCCGTGCACTTGCCCATGAATTCCAAAAATGCTCCAAAGCAGGTATTAACCCCGAGGCATGTGTATCCATCCAAGGCATCTCATCGATAAAAATAACCTTCTTTTTGTCCGACGACCTGTTGACGAGTTCCTTCAACAAGTTGAATGCGTCTAACCAGTTTGTTGGTACAGTTTTTATGTCAAGACCATATTCGATAAGCGAATTATACCACGCCTTCAGCTGTTTGCTACGAGAGGAATTGGCTATTCCACTATGCTGAAAGGTGAAATTGTAACTAAATGTTTCTCTTATCAGAAATGTTTTTCCCACACGACGCCTGCCGTATACCGCAACAAATTCAGAATAATCTGAGTTATAGGCGTCTAATAGGCGCCTTTGTTCATGTTTCCGTCCTATCAACATAGCTAAAAATAATTTATTTAACGATGGTAAAGTTACAAAAATCTACCCAAATGCAAGCGGAATGTGTCGAAAAAATGCACATTCCGCTGCGACTTCAGCATCATTTGCCGCCAAAACCACCGCAAATTGTGCTTCAATCAACAAAACCGAATGCAATTACTTGCAGACACGCCAAAAAAACGTCGCAAAATTTGCGACATTTTCCCAGATATTTTGTCGCAAATCCAAATTTTTTGTATTTTTGTCGCAGAATTTGCGACGATAATCAGCATTTTTTGTCGCACCAAACAAGCAAAAGCAATATGTATATACATGAAAGAGACAATTGGACGCGATTCCATTGGGATGATTCGCAAGTATCTATTCTGCAAGAGCAAGTAATCCGCAAACAAGGGATGCTCTATGGCAGATTGAGTGCGCTTGGCTTCGACAGTAAGTTGAGGGCTATGGCAGAGAACATTACTCTTGACGTGGTCTATTCGTCGGAAATCGAGGGCATAAGTCTGAATGTAGAACAAGTGCGTTCTTCTATTGCAAGAAAATTGGGAGTAGAGAATGTAAAAAACACAGCCCCTTCGCATTACGTCGACTCGGTTGTAGGCGTAATGCTTGAAGCTATACAACACTACGACCAACCTCTAAGCAACGATAAGTTGCATGCCTGGCAATCAGCCTTTTTCCCATCAGGTTTCAGCGAAGGCAGTCAGATAGAGGTTGGCAAGTATCGCACTCACGATGAGCTTATCGTTAGCGGCATGTTTGGCCGAGAGAAGGTGCATTACGTTGCACCTTCCCCCGACCGAGTTGAGGATGAGATGAAGCTGTTTCTCGACTGGTTCGACAGCGACGAGCAGGTGAGTAGCGTCATCCGTTCTGCTATTGCCCACTTTTGGTTTGTCAGCATTCACCCATTCGAGGACGGAAATGGCCGTATGGCTCGCATTCTATCCGACATGCTTTTGGCAAGAGGAGAAAAGAGTGAGTATCGTTTTTACAACATATCGTCACAAATCAACAAAGACAAAAAACATTATTACAACATTCTGGAACGTATGCAGCGTGGCGATGGCGACATCACCGAGTGGTTGGTATGGTATATGCAAAAGTTAGTTGATGCCATCGACGAAGCAGAATCAACCATTAGCACCATTCTCAACAAAAGTATCTTCTGGCAGAACGCATCTTCTGTGCCCATGAACGCTCGACAGATAGAAATAATTAATCGATTCCTTGATGGCTATGAGGCTAAAATAACATCTAAGTCGTGGGCCTCATTGGCAAAATGTTCGAAAGACACTGCCATACGCGACCTGCAGGACCTTGTAAGCAAAAACATCCTGCGAGAGGACATACCCAATGCAAAACGTCCAAGCTACTCTATCGTCTATGACGCAGAAGACTTAACGCAGTTTTTCACCGATGTGGTAATTGTTGAAGAAAACGGCATTCACTATCTCAACGCTATGTTTCGAGGCAAAAAGAATATTCGAGAGAGAATGTTGCCGCTCGATGTCGAGCGTTTCCAAAAAGGCGAACTACCTTTATCAAATCTGCTCAACAAGTATTGCTCATATATAATGAAAATCAACAGCCACCGGAAATATTGACACGAAAAACGAATGTCTTTCTTGCCATTTTGCAGCCTGTTGTATGGCCACTATTGCCATAACATATATGATATTCCTACAATGAAAAAAAGTCGCAAGCAATGCTGCCTGCGACCATTTCGGAGTGACCCGCTTGGGGCTCGAACCCAAGACCCCCACATTAAAAGTGTGATGCTCTACCTGCTGAGCTAGCGAGTCTCCCTATTCAAAAGTGATGCAAAGGTACTGCTTTTTGCCGAAACGTCAAAACTTTTTCAAATCTTTTTTAAATATATTTTTCTCTCAACCGCGCATCAACAGCCAAACAATGCTAACAATCAACGCTTTACGACCAAAACACCGCGTCACACATTTCGCATCGAAAAAATTAGGCAATACGCTACTTTATAGTTACTTTTGCAGTTGCGGCGCCAAAGCCGATGAAAAGTTAAGCCATTATTGATAACAAAAACATTTTTAACATAGCAATTATGAAATTCATATCGTGGAACGTGAACGGGCTTCGTGCCTGTGTGGGAAAAGGATTTGAGGACGCATTCAAGCAACTCGATGCCGACTTCTTCTGCCTTCAGGAAACCAAAATGCAAGCCGGACAGCTCGACCTGAACTTCGAGGGCTATCAGTCGTATTGGAACTATGCCGACAAAAAAGGCTATTCTGGCACGGCAATCTTCACCCGCCACACACCGCTGAGCGTGAGCTATGGCATCGGCATCGACCTTCACGACCACGAGGGACGCGTAATCACGCTTGAGATGCCCGACTTCTATCTGGTGACCGCCTATGTGCCTAACTCGCAGGACGAACTGCGCCGACTCGACTATCGCATGCAGTGGGAAGACGACTTTGCTGCCTACCTCAAGCAGCTCGATGCCAAAAAGCCTGTGATTCTTTGCGGCGACCTCAACGTGGCTCATCAGGAAATCGACCTGAAAAACCCTAAGACCAACCGCCGTAACGCCGGTTTCACCGATGAAGAACGTGCCAAATTCACTGCGCTGCTCGGCGCCGGTTTCACCGACACCTTCCGCCATTTCTATCCAGACCTCACCGACACCTATTCGTGGTGGAGCTATCGCTTTCGCGCTCGCGAGAAGAATGCCGGTTGGCGTATCGACTACTTTGTCACCTCGCAACGCCTCGACTCGCGCCTGGTGTCAGCATCAATCCACAACGAAATTTTTGGTTCCGACCATTGCCCGGTGGAGCTGGTTATAGGCGACTAAATTGCCCATAGCGCACACGCGGAATGCTGCGTATGCCTCCATTCAGAATATGACGTTGAAGAAATAGCCCAATGCCACTATCGACACTGTCACCACGCCAAAGAAGATGCCAATGAGCCGCCACGTCATCACTTTCTTGAGCAATGTGGCTTCGGGTAGCGACAGTCCCACCACCGACATCATGAACACCAGCGCGGTGCCGATGGGTATGCCTTTGGCTACAAACACCTCAACCACCGGCACTATGCCGGCTGCATTGGCATAGACCGGCACGGCAAGCAACACCGACACGGGCACTGCAAACCAATTGCTCTTTGCCATGAATTGCTCGAAGAACCCCTCGGGTACATAGCCGTGCATAAACGCTCCGATGCCTATGCCTATCACGATGTAGAGCAGAACACCACGAACAATGCCCAGCGCCTCGCGCACTATCGACGGCAGACGCTTGACAAACGGCGTGTGTTCGCTCTCCCACTTGCCGGCTTCGCTCGTCGACATGCTTTGTATTTGCTTCACCCAGTCGGTGAGGTAACGCTCAAGCTTCATCTTTCCCAAAACAAAGCCGCCAACCATGCCAAGCACAATGCCGCTAACCACATATATGACGGTGACTCGCACGCCAAACGCCCCGATGAACATTGCCACTGCCACCTCGTTGACCAGCGGCGACGTGATGAGATATGCAAACGTGACGCCAAGCGGTATGCCACCTTTCACAAAGCCGAGAAACAGCGGAATCGACGAGCACGAGCAGAACGGCGTGATAGCTCCAAACAACGACGCAAAAAAGTATTGCAAGCCATATAGCTTATGGTTAACCAAATAGTTGCGCAACCGTTCGATTGGAAAATAGGCATTCACTATGCCCATGAGCACGCTGATGCAAAACAGCAAGATGAGTATCTTGATGGTGTCGTAGACAAAGAAATTGGCTGATTGGGCAAACGCCTCAGCGGCATTAAGCCCAAACACATCATATATCAGCCAATCGGCAAATTGTTGTATCATAAATCAATGTCATTAAAACTATTCATTGCAGTCGCATTTGGGCAACTGCAGTTTCTTCACCTCGGTGAGATAGAACTTGGCAAACTCCTGGCGAATCTCATCGCGCACACGGCGAAACTCGCTCTTGACATAATCCTCGCTGCCAACGGCATCCGAAGGGTCGTCGAAGCCTATATGCATCCGCTTGCCCACTTTCCCGGCAAAAACAGGGCATGTGGCATCGGCGTTCGAGCAAACGGTAATCACATAATCCCATTTATCACTTAGGTAAACAGCCACATCAGTGGGACGGTGGCTACTGATGTCGATGCCCACTTCTGCCATCGCCTCAACAGCTCGGGTATTAACCCGGGCTGCCGGCTTTGTACCTCCCGAGTACACCTGCAGGTTGCTGTCGAACGACTGTAAAAAGCCGTGTGCCATTTGGCTGCGGCAACTGTTGCCGGTGCAAAGAATCAAAATTTTCATATCACGCCAAAGTTTATGAGTAAATAATAGATGCCTACGGCAATAAACGCCAGCGCCACAACGCAATTAAACCATTTTTGAAATGCCTGCATTCTGCCGTAGAACTTGCCCACGCTTGCCACGCTATACGCCAGCACCCAGGCGGCTATCACCACCGGCAGCCCAGTGGCCACGGCATATACCACGGGCAGCAAATAACCTGTACTTTCGGCTGCCGACATGGGTATGAGCATGCCAAAATACAGCAATCCGCTCGTGGGGCAAAAAGCCATTGCAAACAGCATACCAAGCAGCACACTGCCCCAAGCACCGCGCAATCGCTCGGTTTTCGCGCCTGCCGAAAACCCGAATTTGGGCAACGGCAACCGATTGCCAAACAGCATGAACGAGCCAATCAGCACCAGAGCCGGACCAAGCAACACCTCGCCCCAACGACTTACAGCATCTTGTATGGCAAACACATCGGCACCGGCACGCAGCACGGCAATCAGCACCCCGCCAAGTGCCGCGTATGCAATCACTCGCCCAAGCGTGTAGAGCAACCCATTGGCAAACATAGCGTTGCGATTGTCGATGTTTTTGCCAATAAAGCCAATGGCGGTGATGTTGGTAGCCAATGGACAGGGACTCACCGCTGTGAGCAGCCCGAGCAGGAAGGCGGTCACCACCGGAATCTCGCTATTGTCGAGCAGAGTTTGCAAATATTCCATTTCCTGAATATATTTTGAATTATGGTTTATTTGAGAAGCTGGGTGACCTTATTCTTCAAGTCGCTCTTGAACACTGCTGTGTTGTTACGCGCGTTTTTGAAGGCTGGTTGAGTGAAGTCGTTGCGGCTTTCCTTGCCGTTTTGCCATTTATTGATGTAGAGCGACGACCAGCTCACACGATATTTCTTAGCCAACTTTTCGCCCTGTGGCGTGGAAATGTCCACGGCACGAAAACGCACCTTTCCGCTCTTCTTATACGAAGCCAGGTCGACGTCGACCACCTCTTTCGAACACTTCTCAATGGCACGACAAGTCACACAGCGTTGTTTGCCGTGGAAATAAAGCACTTCAACGTATGAGCTTGGCAACGACTTTGCCATTCCCATCAAGGCAAACAAACTCACAATGCAAAACAAAGCTATTCGTTTCATTGCAGATAATTCCTCCCTTCCTCTTATTTGCTAAGCAGATTCTTGATGTCGGCAGCCGAAAGTTTTCCCTTTGCCACCACCTTGCCGTCAACCACCAGCGCCGGCAGCGTCATCACATTATACTCCATGATTTTCATCAAATCTTCCTCTTTGGTCACTGTGGCATCAATGCCCATTTCTGCAACCACTTGTTCAACTGCTGCAAACAATGCCTTGCATGTTGCGCAACCTGTTCCTAACACTTTAATTTCCATATTCTTTATAAAATTTTTATTTGTTATAGTTTGTAATTCGCAAAACAACGAACAATATCAACGAAAAAAACCTCTTTGCTGCTCCGCTAATCGCAACAGCCACCCTTCTTGCATGCGCATTGTCCGAAAAACTCATCGAACAAGCGGTTTGCAAGCATCCAGTTATCACGGTTGATGCAGTATTTCACCTTTGGCGTTTCCACCTCGCCCTGAATCAACCCGGCATCCTTCAGCTCCTTCAGGTGCTGCGACACAGTGGCCTTGGCAATAGGCAGTTCCTCGTGAATGGCACCAAAATAGCAGGTGTCGCGCTTTGCCAAAAAATGCATGATGGCTATGCGCGCCGGATGCCCCAACGCCTTAGCGAATCGCGCCAACTGCTCCTGTTGTTTAGTATAATCTTTTTTCTCTTCCATCAAGCATCGATATTTTGTTCGCAAATCTACGAACAACATTCTTAACTACCAAATTTTTCGCGATAAATTTTCCACGCCAAATCGGCATTCAATCCATTCTATGGTGCCAAAAAATTCATTTTTCGTCCATTCTATGGTGCCAATTAATTAAATTTTGCTATCTTTGCCTCTATAAATCAGCGATTTAGCTTCGCTTGAGAATTTTTCTGCTTACGAGAATATTCTTGCATATCCGCTTTATGCAATTAGGAACATTGCCAATGGCATAACCGAAAGCACATCAGAGCCTCGGCAGCCCATGTCAAACCAAGCGTAAAACATAGACCAAAGCGCAAAAAATAACGATGGTTTTATATGGCGCTTCGATACAACTATTGAAAATAATTTGTAAATTTGTGCTTAACGATAATTCTAAACATAAAAACATAACATTATGCTATTTTCACAGCAAACCTATGTAGAGCGCCGCAAACAATTGCGCGAGCTCGTTGGCGACGGAATTGTTATTCTTTTCGGCAACAACAATTCGCCGATGAACTATCCAAATAACACCTACAAATTCCGTCAAGATTCGTCATTCCTGTATTTCGTTGGACAACACCGCGAAGGTTTAACACTTGCCATCGACTGCAACTCGGGCAAAGAGATTCTATTTGGCGACGAAGTGAGCATCGACGACATCGTGTGGTATGGCAAAGTGAAAAGTGCAGCCGAGATGGCTGAAGAAAGCGGCATATCGGAGCTACGTCCTATGGCAAAACTCGCCGACCTGGTGGCTGAGGCTAAGGGCCGCACCATTCATTACCTGCCTCCTTACCGCCACAAAAACATGATGGTGATTGAACGTCTGCTTGGCATCAAAGCCGAGGAGCAGAAAGCTCGCGCTTCGGTCACTCTCATCAAGGCTATCGTGAAACTCCGTTCAATAAAGAGCGAGGAAGAAATTGCCGAGCTGGAACGCGCTGCCGCCATCGGCTACAAGATGCACACCACAGCCATGCAGCTCGTAACTAAGCCGGGCATGACTGAGGCTTACATCAGCGGCGTGCTCGAAGGCATTGCTGCTTCGCTTGGCTCAATCACTTCGTTTGGCAACATCGTCACCATGCACGGCGAGATTATGCACGGCTGCCCTTCGCCTCGCGCGCTGGAGCAGGGCCGTTTGCTGCTGGTTGATGCCGGTGCCGAAACTTTCGAACACTATTGCAGCGACAACACTCGCACAATGCCTATCTCGGGCAAATTCACCCAAAAGCAACGCGAAATCATCGACATCGTTGCCGACTGCCACGACTTGGCGCTGACGTTCGCCAAACCGGGATTGCGCTGGTATGACACTCACATGGCTGTTTGCCGCTTGATGACCGAACGCCTGAAGGAAATCGGGCTGATGCGCGGCGACACCGACGAGGCTGTGGCTGCCGGTGCTCATGCGCTGTTCATGCCTCACGGATTGGGACACATGATGGGCATGGATGTGCACGACATGGAAGGACTCGGACAGAACTACGTGGGATACGACGACACCATACAGCCGTCCGACCAATTCGGCTTGGCTTCGCTGCGTTTTGCACGCAAGTTGGAACCGGGTCACGTCATCACCGACGAACCGGGCATCTATTTCATCCCCGACCTGATTGACGATTGGGCTAAGAGTGGCAAATACGACCGCTTCATCGACTTCAACAAGGTGAACGAATATCGCGACTTCGGCGGCGTGCGCATCGAGGACGATGTGCTCATCACACCCGACGGATGCCGTTTCCTTGGCGACGACCGCGTGCCTTACAAGGCTGCCGATGTTGAGGATTACATCGCTCAATACAAATAACGAATCACCTTTTGCCTTCGGGCAATAACATCAAAGCAAAAACGGGGGATTGAAAGAATGGGCTGCCAGAACTTATGTCGACGTCCTTTGTTCAATCCCCTCTTTTTCACATAATCTTTCATCCTGACAATGAAACACTGCATACCGCTTATTGCCGCCGCTACGCTTTGCATAACCACCGCTTCGGCACAAACTGTGCCCGAAATGGCTGTCATTCCAGCCGGACACTTTTGGATGGGTTCGATGGGCGAAGGCGAAAACTACGACGAGGCTCCTGTGCATCGCGTCGACATCACCCACAGCTTCAAGATGGCTACAACCGAAGTAACCAACATACAATTCGAGCAATTCCGCCCCGAGCATAAGCAGCTGCGAGGCAAAGACGGGTTGTGCATTGGCGACAACGAGGCGGTGACCAACGTGTCGTGGTACGACGCCATGGGCTATTGCCAATGGCTGAGCGAGCGCACCGGACGCACTTTCCGTCTGCCCACCGAGGCTGAATGGGAATATGCTTGCCGCGCCGGCACCACATTTCCTTTCTTCACCGGCGACGGTCTGCCTGGCAGTATGCACAAGAATCAGCAAAAGGCTCGCACGCTCAAGCCGGTCGGCCTCACCGTGGGCACAACGCCTGCCAATGCGTTTGGCTTGCACGACATGCACGGCAACGTGGAAGAGTGGTGCCTCGACTGGTATGCCCCCTATTCGGCAGCCGATGCTTTGGACCCGGTGACCACCGGCGGCGGGCTCTACCGCGTGACGCGCGGCGGCAGCCACAACACGCCCGAAAACTATCTGCGCTCTGCCAACCGCAGCGCAATGATTCCTGCCGACCGCCATTCGATGACCGGCTTCCGAATCGTTGAAGCGCCCTACCCCGACGGCTGGCAGATTAACGAAACACACTTTGCTGCTACAAAGCGCCAAAGCCACAAGTGGAAAGCCGTGTCGCGCACCAAACCGATATTCTGCGAACCCAAGGCTTACGTTATAGAGCCGGAAAGCAAAAACGCTCCATTCTTCAAGCACAACCACCAGCCTGCAATAACTTGGTGCGACAATGGCGACCTGCTGGCAATTTGGTTCTCAGCCGACCAAGAAAACGGTCGCGACATGGTGGTGCTGAGTTCGCGCCTGCACCCCGGCGCAAAAAGCTGGACACCTGCCGAGCTGTTTTTCAAGGTGCCCGACCGCAATATGACTGGTTCGTCGCTGCTCAACGACCGCCACGGCACGCTGTTCCACTTCAACGGCGTGGAGGCTGCCGGCGACTGGCAGAACCTTGCCATGGCAATGCGTCGCAGCCACGACGGAGGTGTCACCTGGACCCGTCCTGAAATAATCGAACCCGAACACACCGTGCGCCACCAAGTGATACAAGGACCGATAATCCTCAACGACGGCACCATGGTGCAACTTTGCGATGCCGGACCCGGAAGCGAGGACGGCACATCAATCCACCTCAGCCACGACGGCGGCAACACCTGGAGCGACCCGTGGGACGGAGCACCGCTGCCACAGTTCGCAGAGGGCGGCACCGGAACCACCATAGCCGGCATACACGCCGGCATTGTGCAACTTGCCGACGGCAGCCTCATGGCAATGGGTCGCGGCATCGACAACGCCGTAACCGGCGCCGACGGCAAGAAGCATCTGCCAATAAGCATCTCCACCGACCAAGGCAAAACGTGGACCTACCACGCCTCGCCGTTCCCACCCATACAAGGACATCAGCGGTTGGTGTTGCTGCGCCTGCAAGAAGGCCCGATTATGCTTGTGAGCTTCACCGACCATCCCACGCGCACACCTCGCAACCAGCAAGGCATGATGTTCACCGACGCCCACGGCAACACTACACGTGGCTATGGCGCTTACGTGGCTCTCTCCTACGACGAAGGCCGCACTTGGCCCGTATGCAGCCTGCTCACCGACGGCATCGAACGGCACTTGAACGGCGGCGCCTGGACGCAATTCTTTGTGATGGACGCCACTCATGCCGAACCACGCGGCTACCTCGCTGCCACGCAGTCGCCCGACGGTATGATTCACCTGCTCAGTTCACGCATTCACTACGCCTTCAACCTCGCTTGGATTGAAGCAAAATAACAGCCATGAACGTAGAAAGCATCAGAGAATACTGTTTGAGCCTGCCTTGTGCCGAGGAGTATTTCCCATTCGACGAAACCACTTTGGCATTCAGGGTGCTTGGGCGCATATTTGCCATGATTGACCTCGACGACACCAAATGGTTCGTGCTCAAATGCGAGCCTGAACGGGCCTTGCAATTGCGTGAGGAGCATGCCGAAATCAGTGCTGCATGGCACATGAACAAGAAGCATTGGAATCAGATTGACCTTTACGGGCACTTGAGCGACGAATTGGTGCGCACCCTAATCAGGCACAGCTACAGCCAAGTGGTGAAGAAACTCACGCGCAAGGTGCGCGACGAACATCCGCAGGTGATAGCAGTGCAAGAATGAGCTTTGCCTGAATGAAATGGCAAAATTTTTGGAGGTTATAGAATATAAATTTCACAGAAATTCATTATTTTTGTAATATCTTGGTGGCGAATGACGGCTGTTTATGCCTTTATGTGCCGTTCAAGATGAAGTTGAAAAGAAAGAGAGAACAATTTTTTAATGCTCGAGCGTGGCACAATAAGGCTGCGAGCGTGACAAAAAACACCTCCCTATGAAATGGCTTTTGGCTTACATATTGGCGTTGGTGGCGCTGCAATTGATGTTTGGCAACATCAACGTTGAGTTTTTCTCATTCCCCATAGGGCTTGTGCTTGGCGTGGCAGGAATAGCGCTGCTGTATGTTGCCCATCGCGAATTTGGTGGCGGACGGTTTATTACGCATTTCCGTTCGGCACGCATGGCTTATGTGCTGCTGGCGCTTGTGGCGTGCTGCTGCGTGGCAGGAGGCGCCGTTCCGGCGTTTGCACGGTTCACCACGAGTGTGCCTTTCGTTGGTTTGCTCGTGGCGTTGCTTGCCCACCTTGCATTGGTGATGATGCACCGCCTGCGCAAGTTTTCGCTTGGTCGCGACGGGGCATTTGCCTGTGTGCATCTTGGCATCTGGCTTGCCTTGTTCAGCGGCATGGCTGGCGCTGCCGACACTGCCAGGCTGCATGCGCTGCTTGCCGTTGGCGAAGATGTTTCTACGGCTTACGACGAGAATGGCTGTGAGTTGCCGTTGCGCCACACCATGCGTTTGCAGCGGTTTGCCATTGAACGCAATCCTGCCAACAACACCGTTGTGCAGTTTCGGGCATGGCTGCTTGTCGATGATGAACCGTGCGAATTGGCGGTGAACAGTCCGCACTCTGTGGGCCTCGGCGAGGACATTTATCTCATGAGCTATCATCTCAACAGCAGTGGCACCGACGTGAAAGATTGTGTGATACAGGTTGTGCACGAGCCATGGAAATACGTCACGCTTCTTGGCATAGTGATGCTGCTTTTGGGCGTGGTGTGGACTGTTAAAACCATAAAAGTGGAGGGCAAGGTATGATTACGTGGAGCGTGTTTGTGCCGTTTTCGGCTGTTGCGGTGTTGTTGTGGCTCGCGGGGGCGGTAGCAGCGTTGCGCAGCAAGGCTGTGTGCAGCAGGCTGAGTGTCGCCCTCACTGCATTGGGCATGATTGTGTATGTGGCATTTGTTGCCGGCTTGTGGATGAGTCTGGACCGACCGCCCCTGCGCACGCTTGGCGAAACGCGCTTGTGGTATTCGCTGTTTATGATTGCCTCAGGCTGGCTTGTGTATGTGAGGTGGCACTATCGGTGGTTGCCCATGTTTTCGCTTGTGGTTGCAACGGTGTTTATTGTGATAAACATCTGCCGTCCCGACACCCACGACCAAAGCCTGATGCCGGCGTTGCAAAGCGCGTGGTTTGTGCCACACGTCACGGTGTATATGTTTTCATATAGCTTGTTTGGCTGTGCCTTTATGCTTGCTGTGGCAGGTTTGTGGCGCAAGAGCGGCAGCTATCTTGCTACCACCGACAGCCTTGTGAAGATAGGCATGGCGTTCCTCACGTTTGGCATGCTGTCGGGGTGCATCTGGGCAAAGCAGGCGTGGGGCAACTATTGGACATGGGACCCCAAAGAAACTTGGGCGGCGGCAACGTGGTGTGCCTATCTGGTGTATGTGCACAGGCGGTTGCAAGGCGGCACAAGGGAGCACGATGCGGTGGCGTATGTATGGCTCATTGTGGGCTTTGCGCTGCTGCAAATGTGCTGGTACGGCGTCAACTTGCTGCCATGGGCGTCGCAGAGCCTGCATAGTTACAGCAATTGAGAGAGATTATAACCTTAAAATAAAAAACTATTATTAGAAAAAGTCGTTTATGAAAAAGTCAAGTAAAATCATCGCGGCGGGAGTATTGGCGATAGTGGCATTGGCGATAGTTTATCGTGCCGTTAACCGCACTCCCGACCAGTCGTTGCCTGCCAACGAGCAGATAACGCAAATCTTGAATGACGGCGGGTGTGTATTCTGTCACACTGCTAATCCCGACTTGCCATTCTATGCCTCGTGGCCTGTGGCAAGCAGCATGATTGAAGCTCACGTTGGCGAGGGCTACAAGATGTTCGACATCGAGCCTATGATGACCGCCATTGCTGAAGGCAAAGCCGTGGGCGAAGTCGACCTGGCAAAGGTTGAGAAGTGCATTGCCGATGGCACAATGCCGCTGGCATCGTATTATCTTGCTCACTGGGGCTCGTCGCTCACCTCGTCGAAAACCGAGATGGCTTTGGAATGGGTCAAGACTCATCGCCAGCAGTTCTATCCCAACGAACTTGCAGCCGAGGAATTCAAGAACGAACCGGTGCGCCCGATTCCCGACTCGATTGCCGTAGACCCTGCAAAGGTGTTGTTAGGCAAGGCGCTGTATCACGACACCCGTCTTTCGGGCGACAACACCATTTCGTGTGCTTCGTGTCATGCCATCGAAACAGCCGGCGTCGACAATCATCAGTTCTCCGACGGTATTGGCGGTCAGTTTGGTGGCATCAATGCACCTACGTCGTATAACGCCGCTTTCAACTTTGTTCAGTTCTGGGATGGCCGAGCTGCCACCCTTGCCGAGCAAGCTGCAGGACCGCCGTTGAATCCTGTTGAGATGGGCTCAAAGTCGTTTGAGGAGATTTCTGAGCGCTTGGCAGCCGATGCCGAGTTTGCCAAGAGCTTCCTCGCCGTTTACCCCGAAGGCTTCAACCAGAACACCATCACCGACGCCATCGCCGAGTATGAAAAAACTCTGCTCACGCCGAATTGTCCGTTCGACCGCTATCTGAAGGGCGAAAAAGATGCCATTAGCGCCGAGCAGGTTGAGGGCTATGCTTTGTTCAAGGACTACAAGTGCGCCACTTGTCACACTGGCGTGATTATGGGTGGGCAATCGTATGAACTTATGGGTCAACGCGACAACTATTTCAAGGACCGCGAAGTTAATGCCAAGTCAGGACTTACCGACTCCGACAACGGCCGCTGGGCACAAACCGGCAACGAACGCGACCGCTATCGCTTCAAGACCCCAACCTTGCGCAACGTGGCTCTCACATGGCCTTACTACCACGACGGTAGCGTGCCAACGCTTGAAAAAGCCATTGAGATGATGTCGCAATATCAGGTTGGCAGAACAATGCCTGAGGCAGAAATTGCCAAGGTGAAAGCATTCCTCGACGCCCTCACCGGCGAATATCAAGGAAAGACTCTCACAAACGTCAACAGCAAATAAAACACTTTCTTGCAGGCTGTTAAGCCTAAATAGAACAAAATAATAGAGTGCCGGGGAACAGGACATTGCACGTCGCCCCGACACTCTATTTTTTTGCAACCGCTCGTATGACAAAAGCCGCAGGTTACTCCTTGACGGGTCACCCACGGCTTAATGTTGTGTATACCATCGCGTAAGCGAGGTTTTTTTATTTCCTATCGATTATTGTTTCTCGAACTTAAATCCGGCATACATGCCCTTATAGCTGTTCAGCAGCGAGCTAACCGTTGAAATAGTGCTGTTGCCGGTAAACTTCGACACTGACGAAAGCAGGGTGTTGAGCTTGCTGATGTCGAAAGTGATGCTCAGTTGAGTGCCCTTTTGCACATAGGCAGTAACCTGACGCAGCTTTGTTGAACCCAGTGCGCTGAAGTTGAACACGATAGTGCCGTCCTTAGTGCCTTTGGTGACGGTTCCGCTGGCGGTGCGGCCGTTCTTGAAAGTCATGGTGTACTTGTCGCCGTCCTCAAAAGTGATGGTGAAATCCTCCATGTGTGCAGCCTTGTAGTATTTTTCGAGCTTCTTCTCGATGGCAGCTTCAGCAGCTGTTCCGCCGGCTTTCTGCAACAAGTTTTCGCTTTTGAACACAATAGCCGGAGCCACCGACTTCCATGTGCCCTTGAGGTCGGAGATTTCCACTTTGTCGGTTGAAACAAGTGAGTTCACCACGCTGCCAAGATTGATGTTCTTGAGGCTTGAAAGGTCCCAAGCCCATGCGTTTGTGCATGCCACAGTGGCAAAGAGTGCCACAATTAACGATTTAAATTTCATAGTCAATTAAGCGTTTTTAATAAAAAAAATAATGTCGCAAGCCGACTCGGCATCAATGCCCAGCAAGGCTATTTGAACAGCGCAAAATTAGCACAAAGTCACATTATTGACAAATAATTAATATTATTTATCAGTTGAGGCGACGCCGCATCATACAGCGTCAAAACCTGCCTGTTCGTCTTGGCTGATTTCTTTGTCGATGTCCTCGAAGTCGGAATTGTTGCTGCGATATTCTGGCACAAAACGCTTGATAGCCAAAATCATATCGTGAGTTTCGCCTTTTTTGGCAAGTTCAATGATTTCGTCAATCACGGGCTTCACCGCGTTGTAGTCATATTGGTTCACCTTAGCAATCATGATTTTCTTGTTGATGGTTGCGGTGGTGGTTTCGCGGTCGTTGAGCAGTTCTTCATAGAGCTTTTCGCCCGGGCGCAAACCGGTCTCCACGATGTCGATATCCTTGTACGGGCGGAATCCGGCAAGCGAAATCATCTTGATGGCAAGGTCGAGAATCTTCACCGGGCTGCCCATGTCGAAGATGTAAATCTCGCCGCCGCCACCCATGCATCCGGCTTCAAGCACAAGCGAGCAAGCCTCGGGGATGGTCATGAAATAGCGAATTATCTCGCGATGGGTGATGGTCACCGGTCCGCCTTGCGCAATCTGGTGGCGGAAGATTGGAATCACCGAGCCGTTAGAGCCCAGCACATTGCCAAAGCGCGTGGTTATGAACTTGGTTTGCTTGCCTTGACGCTGCGAATAGAAGAACAGCGATTGCGTGTAGATTTCGGCAAGACGCTTTGTTGCACCCATCACGTTGGTGGGGTTGACAGCCTTGTCGGTCGACACCATCACAAACTTCTGCACGCCATATTTCACTGCCAAGTCGGCAACCACCTTCGAGCCCAACACATTGTTCACTATGGCAACCGTGGGGTTGATTTCCATCATGGGCACATGCTTGTAGGCGGCAGCATGAATCACAATCTTGGGTCGGAACATATCGAAGGCGCGCTCCATGCGCTGCACGTCGGTGACATTTGCCATATACGGCACCACTTCAATATCGGGATATTTTTCGCCCATCTCAAGCACAAGTTCGTGCATGGGCGATTCGGCTTGGTCGACGCAAATCACACGTTTAGCCTTGCACAGAGCCACTTGGCGAACAATCTCGCTGCCAATCGAGCCGCAAGCGCCCGTTATCATAATCACCTCATTGAAGATGTTTTTGCGCACCAGCGTGTTGTCGGTGATGATTGGCGCACGCCCCAAAAGGTCCTCAATGTTCACCTCCTTCATTTGATTAGAGATGTCGGCATTATTATTATCTTGCGACAGTCCCTTGAGGTCGACGCGTCCTATACGATTGAACTGCAGCACCTTTACGCCCGTGTTCAGCAATGGCTTTGCAACATCGCTGTTGAGTATGGCAAGGTCGGTAGAATCGAAAATAATGGTGGAAACGTGCAGTTCTTCAACCAGTTTGTCGATTGTGTCGGGGTTGAACCTATACACCGGAATGTTGTTTTTATACGAGCGGCTGATGTTGGCATCGTCGAAGGTGAGCAGCGCCACAGGCGTGTACTTGCCGCTGATTTCGCTCTGCAGCATATTGGCAATGAACACCGAGTGCAGCGAGTTGCCCACAATCATGGCTTTGCGCCGTCCGCTGCGAAAATGCATCAGCTTGAAATACAAATATTTTATCGAGAGCCGCTCGGCAGTCATCAGGCAGAACGCAGTGAACACCACCATGGCAATGCCCCACATACCAAACCAAGGCGAGCCCGTTACTTGCTGCACAATCACATTTATCACTATCAGAACAATCAGCGATACTATGCAGAGCGTGAGCGTGCGAAAAAGGTCGTTGAGCGCCGTGAGGCGAATGATGTAGGCGTAGCTTTTGCTGAAAAAGCTCACAAAAAGAAACACGCCCACCACCACGCAATAGTTGCGCAGAATGTCGAACCGCGAAATAGTGGCTACGTTAAATGTATCGGAAGCTGACACGAGGGCACAACTTAAAACCACGATGAGCATATCGATAACCAAAATAATCCATCGCGGTGTAGTGCGGTCGCTCAATGGTTTAAGAAAGTTGAAAAGTTCGTTCATACACTATCAAAAGATTTTGTTACAAACAATAATTATGATATAAAGTCTCTATTTTGCCTAAAGCGAAATTATCTCTGCTCAAAGCAATAAACACCAATTTTTGGCAAAGTTATGAAAATTTTCAATAAATAATCAGAAATAAGTGCACTAATTTCCACATCCTTCAAAAAAAAACCAAATAGAAAAAGCCGGGCAACCCGCTATAAGCAAATATGCATATTATTGCATATCGCCTGAGGCTCACACCACATTGCTTCGCCATTTGCACCGAAAAAGCTATCAAGTGCGCAATTTGGCGATGATAAAAATTTATTGAACAATGTGCAAATTTGTCTATTTTGACATTTAAAGCACACATTTCACCTCAAAAATATAAAACTTTAGACTAAAATACTTAACTTTGTAATGCCGAAATAAGAGTTTGCGTGATTGTATTTTTGAATAAATAGCAAGCTGATTATTATGCTTTAACTTTTTATATAGTATCAAAAAAACGCGTATGAGGGTTAATTGAACTTGCGAGAGTTGAACATCGGCAAAAAAACGAAAAATTTGCACATCGAAATATTGCGACACATATTTAATACAAAATAATTTTATAAATGAAGCAAGGTTTAATTTGGGTTACAGCAGCCATAGCACTACTGATGGCTTCATGCTCGGGCGATGAGCCTAAGATGGAGGCAGGATATGGCATATTTAAGCCCACCTTCAAGGCTGACTACAGCGTGAAGGATTCTCGAACAACCACGAAATCGGAGTCGGTGCCTACGGTGGCACAACCCGACGTGAACAACTTTTTTGTACATCTGTCGCGCACCGACGGCTCGGTTGACAAAACATGGAGCAAGGTGAGCGAGATGTCGCAAACCGAGAAATTCCCGGTTGGCAAGTACAACATTGAAATGTACTACGGCGACATCAACGACGAAGGCTTCGACAAGCCTTACTACTACGGCACAACCGAATTTACAATCTACGACGGCGAAGTGAGCGAGCCTGAGGTGAAAGCCACTTTGTGCAACACCATGGTGAGCGTTGATTACACCGACGCCTTCAAGGCTTACTTTACCGATTATAAAGCCATCATCCACTCGGGCGGCGGCGACTACATCACCTTCGAAAGCACCGAAACACGCGCTGCGTATGTGAAACCGGGCACCATAAGCATGAGCCTCACCCTCACAAACCGCGAAGGCAATACGGTGACCATCGAACCGGCTGCCATATCAAATGCCCAACCTAAAACGCACTATCGCATCACTTTCGACGTTAACGGCGGCGAAGTGGGCGACGCTGTGCTGGTTATCACTTTCGACGAAACCACCGAAGATGGCGGCGAAGTGTCAATCACTCTTGGCGACGAGCTGTTCAACGCAGAGGAACCGTCAATCATTGCCGACAACTTCACTTCGGGCGAAACAATCAGCATGATTGAAGGCGACGTGATTGCCAACAGCCCTAAGGTGCATCTGGCTGCCATGGCTGGCTTCAGCGAAGTCACCCTCACCACTCAATCGGAATACCTGCTCGCACAAGGCTGGCCTGCCGAACTCGACCTCACCAAAGCCACTCCGGCGCAACGTGCGCTGCTGATGAAGTATGGCTTGAAGGTGTCGGGCTTGTGGGGCTCATCGGCATGCACTATGGCGATGGTTGATTTCACCAACGTGCTTCCGGCGCTGCGCGTCTACAACGGCAGCAGCTCGCACGCATTCACCCTCGTTGCCAAGGACATTCTCACTCGCGTAACCGAACCAGTCACCTTCAACGTGTCGGCTCCGTCGGTTATTCTCACCATCCCGTCGAGCATCACCATCGAACCGGCTGTCACCGAAGTGACTTGCGAAATGACCTACAGCGGCACCAATTTTGCCGAAAACGTGCTCATTCAATGCCAAAAGAGCAACGGCACGTGGGTTGACTCGGAAATTAAGAGCATCACTTCGCTTGGCGACAACAAATACAGCGTGACATTCACTGTGCCTATGATTGCCGATGACATTCAGGTGCGCGCAATCTATCGCAACGGCGTGAAGACCGTCGACGGCTTGACCGTGGCTCACAACATCCCTTCGCTCTCGCTTGCCGTGAACGACTACGACGTGTGGGCTTACAATGCCGACCTTACTTATTCGTCGAGCAACGAAAACTACGCCGACCTCAACAAGGTGCTGGCAATATACCTCTCGTCGGACGGTGGCAAGACGTTTGCTGCAGCGAGTGCAAGCAACATCACAGTTGACGGTCAAAACATCAGCCTCAAGAACCTGAAGCCTGCGACTGCCTATCAAGTGAAGATTTCGGTTGCCGGCACTCCTAACAAGGCAAGCAACACCATTTCGTTCACCACCGAAGCTGCTGCACAAATTCCTAACAGCGACATGGAAAGCTGGAGCACCGTGCAGAATTCAACAGTGAGCAGCGCATACGAGTTCATGCCTTATTCCGAGGGCGAATCCGACATCTGGTGGGCAACCAACAGCAAGCGCTCGTTGGATGGAAAGAAGTACTTGGGAATTTGGGCAAAAGTGGCATTCAGTCCTTGCGTTAGCTACACCACAACCGACATTCATGGCGGTTCGCGCGCAGCACTCATCTACACATCGGGCCACGGTGGCGGCTATGCAAGCACCGACCAATTAATTTACAGCGGAGGCGCATTCCCCGGCGAACTCTATATCGGCTCATACACCTATGCCGGCAGTGCCAAGGAGACTAAAGTGTACGGACATGCATTTAGTTCGCGTCCAAAAGCGTTCTCATTCTGGTATAAGTATCAGCCTAAGAACACCGACCACTTTGTTGTGTCAGTTGAGCTGAAGAGCGGCGACACTGTGATTGCCAATGGCACACTCACGCCCGACGACACCTCGGTGACCGATGCTGCTTACCGTCAGGCTACTATCGCGCTCAATTACAGCGACCTCACAAAGAAAGCCACATCAATCAGCGTAAGCTTCAAGTCGACCTACCGCACATCGTTCTCCGACAGCGACTTTGACAAAGCACGCAGCATCACCTTCCCGGCTCCGATGGGCGATTGGAAAGCTCACATGGGCAGCATCCTGCTAATCGACGATTTATCACTCACTTATTAATCATCACCCCTCTGACAATGAAAAAAATATATAATCTAATAATGTTGATGACACTGGCAGTATTCACCTTTGCCAGTTGCGACGACCCAAATTACATCAACGGCAATGCCGAAGAAGGGCAGCTGAAGATGTCGACCCTCGGCATCGACGTCGACGCCTCGGAGAATATTGTGACTAAGGCATCGATTGACGTAAGCGGCTTCACAGTGCGCATCCTCGATGCCAAGAGCGGCTTGCTAAAGAATTCTTGGACATTCAGCCAGATGCCCGAAGTGATTACGCTTCCGGTGGGCGAATACACCGCCGAAGTATATAGCGCACCGGTGCAAGAGGCTGCTTTCGACGCTCCTTACTACTATGCTAAGCAAAACTTCACAATTGCCAAAAACAAGGTGACCGAGCTCAATCCGGTGACCTGCACCCTCGAAAATGTGCGCGTGAGCGTGGTGTACAGCGAAGCTCTGAAAAACGTGATGAGCGACGACGTGAAAGTCACCGTTGAGGTGGCTGAGAAGAACAGCCTCGACTTTGGCGCAAACGAAACCCGCTCGGGCTACTTCCGCTACTACGAAACCAACACCACGTTGGTGGCTTCGTTCAGTGGCACCGTCGACGGCGTGTTCATCCAAGAGGAGCACAAGATTATGACCGACGTTGCTCCGCGCAAGCACTTCATCATCACCTTCAGTTACAAGGAAAACCCGAACCCCAGCGATGAATCGGGCTCGCTTACAGGCGCAAATTTTACTATAGATGCCACTGTGACAGTGGTGAATGAAACCCGCGATATCGACATCGACGATGAAATCATCGACCCATTCGACTTCCTCACCACATCGGTGTCGAGCGTAAGCATGCCTTGTGCAGCAAGCACCAAGGACGTAACAGTGAAGTCGTCGTCGGCTTGGACCGTTGAAAGCAGCGACGAAAGCTGGCTCACAATCACCAACATCACCAGCGAAGGGTTCACTATCAACGCCGCAGCCAACGAGGCTGCTACAAGCCGCACGGCAAACGTGAAAGTCACTATGGGCAACTTGAGCAAGACTATCAAGGTCACTCAGGCTGAATATAGCGACGTTAAGCCTGCTCCATCGTTCCAAAGCGACAACATCGACCTCGACAACTACAACGATGCTTCGGAATTTGGTGTCGGCAAGAAATCAGCCATCGCGAACATCAGCGCACCTAACGGCATCAAGAGCATGTTTGTAAACATCAATTCGGAAAAACTCACCTCCGAAATTCTTGAAGGTGTGGGATTGGGCACTCAGTTCGACCTCGCCACAGGTAAGGCTCCCGACGGCACCGACTTCACCGAAGGTCTTGTTGGTCTCGGATTCCCGGTTGCAAACGGCGGAACGATGACCATCAACGGCACCGTATATAACTATGCAGCCGTTGTCAACCAAACCACAGTAGTGTTCGACATCACAGCATTTATGGACTTGCTCGGCGTCTACGGCGCCGGTAAGCACGACTTCGAAATCACCGTCACCGACAATGCCGGACTGGTGAGCAAAGCAACAATCAAGTTCGAAACAAAATAACAATGACAGGGTATGAAAAAATTCATTAATACAATAATGGCGCTCTGCATGGTTGCCGGAGTATTGACATCATGCTCTGACGACAAGCTCCTCACCGAGGGTGAGGGCGCCGCAAACTTCAGCGTCGTGCTCGACGCCGAAGCCAACGTGGTTACTCGCGCAAGCAACGAAGCTGCGCTTGCCGAAAACTGCATCGTTTACGTATACAACACCAAAGGCTTGATTCGCAAATATCGCGGCACAAGCACGCTTCCGTCGCAGCTCTATCTCAAGAGCGGCAACTATCGCGTGACGGCTGCTGCCGGCGACAGCGTGCCTGCCTCGTTCACCGACCGCTATTTCAAGGGCGCCAGCGACTTCACCATCAGCGCCGGCAACGAAACCCAAGTGAATGTGCGTTGCCGCATCGCCAACTCGGTGGTGGTGGTCGACTTTGGCAACATCGCCGAAGCACTCAGCGACTACAAGATTGTTGTGAGCAATGCTAACGGCGAACTCGAGTTCACAAGCGACATAGCTGGCACTAAGGGCTACTTCATGCTCGACGACGGCGAAACCACGCTCAACTGGAAAATCACCGGCACTCAGCTCAATGGCTCAACTTACGAGAAAGCCGGCATTATCGAGAACGTGAAGCCCACTCACCAATACACCATCACCATGAACTACAGCAACACCCCAACCGAATACGGTGGCGCATTCATCACCATCGACGTGGCTGAGGAGGAGATTGTAACCAAGGAGGTGGTTATTACAGCAGCGCCTAAGTTTATGCTCAACGGCGGTCGCGACGTAAACGCTCCTGTGGTGTCGCAACCCGAAGCATTCACCAGCAACGTGGCTGTTTACTGCACATCGGCTTGCGCACTGAAAAGCGTAAACGTAGCCGGCGACAATAACGTGTTCACTTCGTTGCTCGGCTTGCCTGACGATGAATTTGAAATTTTCTCGATGACCGACAACTATCGCACCTCGCTTGAAAGCGCCGGATTGAGCTACACATACAACTATAATGCCGACGACGACAATGCTATTGCAAAAATCACCTTCCAAGACGAGATGCTCAACAAGTTGCCCGACGGCGACTACTACATCCACTTCACTGCAACCGACGTGAAGAACAAGGTGCGCAACTACACCATGCATCTGCAAATCACCGATGCTTCGGTAAGCACAGTTGTGATTAATGAAGATGACGTATACACCTCGCGTGCAACCATCTACGGCACAGTGCTCAAGAGCAACGTCACCGGCTTGCAATTCCGCTATCGCGTGCAAGGCACCACCGACTGGACCACAGTCGACGCCACCGTTTCGGGCAGCACCATGAGTGCAAACCTCACCGGACTTATTGCAGGCACCACCTACGAATACCAAGCCATCTGCGAAGGCTCGACGCTTGCCGACATCAAAACATTCACCACCGAAGAAAAAGCGCAACTGAAAAACGCAAGTTTCGAAGAATGGAACACCTCGTCGAAGGCTTATCTGATTTGCACGTCTGCCGAAGACATGTTCTGGGATTCGGGTAATCACGGTTCGTCGTCTATGAGCAAAAACGTAACTGTTCCTTCAACCACCTATGTGAACAACGGCACTTACTCAATCGACCTCAAGTCGCAATTTGTGGGCATCGGTTCAATAGGTAAGTTTGCTGCCGGCAACGTGTTTGTGGGAAAATACATCCGCACCGACGGCACCGATGGTGTGATTGGTTGGGGCCGCGAATTCCATTCGCGCCCGAAGAGCCTCACCGGTTATGTGAAGTATTCGCCTGTTACTATCAACAACAATGCAGGTGCTGTTGAGGGAGCCACCGGCATGGACAAGGGACACATCTTCATTGTTCTTTGGGACGATTCGAAGGAAACCGACAGCTCAAGCGGCGAGTCGTGGCCAAAAATCATCAACACCAAGACACAACAATTATTTGACCCGAGTTCGGAGCACGTAATTGCTTACGGCGAATTGGTTTTAACCGAAGCCACAACAGCCGAAGGTCTACAGCAGTTTGAAATTGTGCTCGACTACCGAAGCAACAAAAAACCGTCGGCAATCATGGTGACCTGTTCAGCAAGTAAATATGGCGACTATTTCTGCGGCGGCAGCGGCTCGGAGATGTGGCTTGACAATTTACAATTAAACTACGAATGACAAACCGAATTAAGCTATTAATAGTAATGTTCTTGTTCTTGGGCGCACACGCCGCCCAAGGGCAGGAACATTTCAGTCGTAATATCGACCAGGTGGTGTTTGTGCCCAAAGGTCAATGGGTGGTGGGACTTAGTGCCAACTACGGGCAAAGCAAATTCGACAACTACCAATATCTGGTGGTTGAAAACATCAATGGCGACAACTACTCGTTCAAGGTTAGCCCCACGCTCTGCTATATGTTCAAGGACGACCTGGGCATTGGCGGACGCTTCGCCTACAACCGCACCCGCACCAAGATGAATAGCGCCGACTTTGTGCTCTCGAGCGAGGACTCGTTCAGCGTCGACAATCTGTATGCCATCACGCAAAGCTATCACAGCACCGTGCTGTTGCGCCAATACATGAGCCTCGGCAAATCGAAGCGCTTCGGCATCGTCAACGAGATGACCCTGCGCTATGGCTTGAGCGAGTCGAAACTGGCAAGCGGTTCGGGAATTGATTTCTCCGGCTCATTCATGCGCACTCACTCGTTCGGGATGGGCGTATCGCCGGGTTTGTGCGTGTTCCTGAGCAACTACTCGGCTGTGGAGGTGAACGTGGGCGTGCTTGAACTTGGCTACTCGAAAATGCGCCAGACCAACAACCAGATTCAAGTGGCTAACACCAAGAACAAGAGCGCAAATTTCAAAATTAACTTATTCTCAATATCCATCGGGGTGGCATTCTACTTATGATTACAATATTCAAACATATAATATGCCTTTCGGCACTCGCTGTAACACTGACCCTTCCTGTGGCAGCGCATGGCGCCTACACTCAAGACCCGAAAGATGTGGTGTTCACCGACAGCATCGTGGGTGAATTGGCTTCCGACCTGGCTGAGGATGCCGATTTAAGCAAAAAGGTGATTGTTGGCAAGGACACTGTGAGCGTGATTATTCCCGAGCGCAACTACGGCCGCTACCACCGCGGACTATACACTCACCTGTTTGTGCCTAAAGGGCAATTTGCCTGCGGATTGCAGGCTTCGTATGGCAGCGCCAGCTCCGAGGACCTGCAAGTGCTAAGCTACATCACCGACCTCGACTTCGACGGCACCACATACTCGTTTAAGCCCTATTTCAGCTATTTCTACAAGCACAACAAATGCATAGGCGTGAGGCTTGGTTTCTCGCGCAACGAGTTCAACCTCAACAGCTTCTCGGTGGACTTCGACGACGACATCAACTTTGATGTGCGCGACTTGAAATACTACACCAACAGCACTTCTATCGAGCTGTTCCGACGCAACTACATCGGACTGGACAACAGCCGACGCTTTGCCGTGTTCAACGAGGTGGCTCTGAAATATGGCAGCGGTAGCGGCAAGTTTCAACGGCTCTACAACGACGAGCCAAAACTCACCGAAACCAACACCAACGAGCTGCGCCTCGACTTCTCGCCGGGCTTGTGCGTATTCATTCAGGAGAAAGTGGCTTTCAACGTGTCGTTTGGCATTTTCGGATGGTATTACCGTCGCGACAAACAAACCACCGACGGCGTTGACGAAGGCTCGCGTTCGTCGAGCGGCGCTAACTTCAAAATCAACCTGTTGAACCTGAAGCTTGGCATTGCCATTTTCCTATAATCAAATCAGCATTAGATATGAAGATATTCAACAACATATTTTGCCGGATAATGGCAACTGCGGCTGTTATGCTCGTTGCGTCGGGATGTTTGAAAAACGACATTCCCTACCCCATCATTCAGGCGGCTTTCACCGCCATCGAGGCTGAACACCAATCGGGTGCGGCAATCATCGACGCCAAGAACCAAATAGTGACGCTGCGCCTCGACGAGCAAGCCAACATCAAGCAGGTGATGATTAAAAGCTACACCATCACCGAAGGTGCCACCATTTCCGACGACATCAAAGGCGGGTTAAACCTCAGCAACGAGCCTTACAGCGTGGTGCTATCGCTTTATCAGGACTACACATGGGTGATTAACGCCGAACAGCCTATCGAGCGATATTTCAACCTTGCCGGGCAAGTGGGCAGCTCAATCATCGATGTGCCTGCCAAACGCGTGGTGGCTTATGTGCCCAAAAGTGCCGATTTAAGCCAAGTGCAAGTGACATCAGTGAAGCTCGGTCCGGCTGAGGTGTCGACCATGACCCCCGACCTCAACAATCAAACATACGACTTCACCTCGCCGGTGAAAGTGAAGATAAACTATCACAACACGGTTGAGGAGTGGACCATATACGTTGAACGCAGCGAGCAAGACGTTCAACTTGCACGTGCCGACGCTTGGACTCGCGTGATGTGGCTCTACGGCAGCGCCGAAGCCGGCAAGACCAACGGTTTTGAATATCGCGAAGCCGGCAGCAGCCAGTGGATTGAGGTTCCGCAAGCCAAAATCACACACGACGGCGGCTCGTTCAGCACCTGCGTGAGCGGCTTGAAGCCTAAAACAACCTACGAATGTCGTGCAACCAGCGGCGACCTCAAAAGCGGCGCCACCCAGGTGACTACCGATTCGGAATACACCATCCCGAACCTCAATTTTGATTCGTGGTGGCTCGACGGCAAAGTGTACTGCCC
>SFEA01000037.1 GCA_004557385.1 Bacteroidales bacterium | reverse complement strand
TATCGTGTCCAACATCGCCAGTGTTAGGTGCCAATATGTTTAAACGGGCAATCATGACTATCGACTAGTTTATTCTTTTTTCAAAGATATGCAATATGAGTTGCTTTGTCAATATCTTTGCCGATTTTTTCTCTGCTTGGTTGGCTCGAAGTGAACACCTCACTTTGGGGCGAGGCGGCTGGGTCTGCAACCGCTCCACGGTTGTGTAGGCACGAGGGTGCGTTCAGCCTTCCCCACATAGTCGCCTACGGCGCCAATATGGGGTTATTGAAATTGTAACCGCTCCGCGGTTAATATCGCTGAATATTTGATGGTTATATATGATGTTTAACCTTGGTTTGTAGGGGCGTATGGCAATACGCCCGGAGGTCTCTCGCAGAAACCGCAGAAATCGCAGAGGTGATTGGCCCACACAGATTAATTGGATTTAAAAGATTTTTCTGCGTTAATCAGCGATTTCTGCGAGAGATTGTCTCATCTGCCATGTCATGCGAGGCCAAGCTGTAGGGGTATATAGCAATACGCCCTAATCACAAAACGCATAGGTCTCACACAGATTGATTTGATTAATCTGATTTTTTATTTTCGTCTGCGATTTCCGCGAGAAACCACCAATCCTCTCGCAGACGGCGCGGAAAATAATAATAATCAAATCATTATGTGCGAGCCAATCACTAACATCTGCGCTTTCTGCGAGAGATTATCGGGTGTGTGACTTTGCTGGGCGTGCAAATTGCATCTGCTGCCGGGGGCATTTCCACAAGATTGTGAGGGTGCGTGGGGCAGAATGTGGACAAGAATGATTATATTTGCATATATGAAAGCTAAAAAACGAAAGAACTTGCCGTATAAATGGCATAACATATTGTTGCCCATAGCAATAGGTGTGGGCGTGACGTGGTGGATATTTGCCGAGCAACTGGGCGATTTCAGTTGGGGCGAGGTGCACATGACAGGTCGTGCCTGGTGGGGCATTGCTTTGGCAGCGCTGATGTTGCTGGGCAGAGAGGTGGGCTATGTGTGCCGCTATCGCTTCATCACCAATGGCGACCTGACGTGGATGCAGGCATTGAAGGTGTGCGTGATGTGTGAATTTTCGTCGGCTATGACGCCCAGTTCGGTGGGCGGCAGCGGCCTCTCGATGGTGTTTATGCATCGCTACGGCATAAGCATTGGTCGCGGCACCACGCTGATGCTGAGCACGGTGTTTTTCGACGGGCTGTTTTGTGTTGTCAGCCGGCCGCTGGTGCTGCTGTTTGTGCCGTGGAGCGAACTTGTCTCGCCGCTGAACGTGGATTGGATAATGGACCCCGGATTGCTCATTGGCTTGATTTACGGCTCGGTGGTGGCTGGCACTGCTACTCTGTTTCTTGGCATTGTGGTGTGGCCAAACTGGATGCGTGCGTTGCTCGACAGGTTGTTCCGGCTTCCGCTGCTACGCCGTTGGCATGGCAAGGCGCTTGAACTGGGCACCAACATGGTGAATGCCTCGCGCGAGCTGCGCGCTCAAAGCGCGGGTTGGTGGCTGAAGTGCATCGGCGTTACGTTCATGTCGTGGACGTGCCGCTTCCTCATCATCAATGCGCTGATGTATGCCTTTGTTGACGGACTCGACCAAGTGCTGGTGTTTGCTCGCCAAACGGTGGTGTGGCTGGTGCTCATTGCCTGCCCGACGCCTGGTGGCAGCGGCGTTGGCGAATGGTTGTTCAGCGATTTCTATGGCGATATGCTTGCCACGGGGTCGGTGGCTGTGGTGGTGGCGTTGCTGTGGCGCGTGTTCAGCTATTATGTGTTCCTGGTGATGGGCGCTGTGGTGGCTCCGTTGTGGCTTCGCGGCGATTCGGATAGTAATTCCGACGACGAAAACGAACAAAATGACAAATAAGAATCGGGATATGAGAAAATATTTTTTAGCAATTGCAATGGTGTGCGTGTCGATGTTGATTGCTGTTGCCCAAAACAAGAAGGTGGCTGTGATAAACATCGAAACAGAGATTGGCAGCACGTCGTGGCGCTATCTGAGCAAGGGATTGGCGATGGCAAATGATGCCAATGTAGATGCCGTGTTGCTGCATCTGAACACCTACGGAGGCACGGTGGAGCATGCAGACAGCATGCGCACCGCCATATTGAACTTTAAGCGCCCTGTGGTGGCGTTCATCGACAACAATGCCGCATCGGCAGGCGCGCTCATAGCCATTGCTTGCGACAGCATATACATGCGCCAAGGGGCAAATATCGGTGCCGCCACGGTGGTTGGGCAAAACGGCGAGGCAATGCCCGACAAGTATCAATCGTATATGCGCTCGATGATGCGCAGCACGGCGCAGTCGCATGGCAAGGTGACTCGATTGGGTGCCGACAGCGTGGCGCGCAGCGAGTGGTTTCGCAATCCGCTCATTGCCGAGGCGATGGTCGACCCTCGCACTGCTGTGCCTTCGATTGGCGACGACAGCACCCGCGTGGTTACGTTCACTGCCGCCGAAGCAATGAAGCACTATTTTTGCGAAGGCATCGAGGAGAGCGTGACGGGCGTTATTGAGCATCGGCTTGGCTACGACAACTGTGAAGTGATAACCTACGAGCCCGATTTTGTTGACGTGCTGGTGGGATTCTTTGGCAGCGGCGCTGTTCAGGCTTTGCTGATAATGATAATTATTGGCGGCATCTACTTCGAACTGCAATCGCCCGGCATCGGCTTCCCGTCGTTGGCGGCTGTGGTGGCTGCCGTGCTTTATTTCAGTCCGCTTTACATCGACGGACTTGCACAGAGTTGGGAGATAATTGCCTTTGTGCTTGGCGTGATACTGCTTCTGCTTGAAATATTTGTGATTCCGGGCTTCGGAATCGCCGGCATTTTGGGCATTGTGTTCGTTTTTGTGTCGCTTTTCTTTGCGCTCATAGGCAACATCTCGCCAATTGATTTCGGATACACTTCAAGTAATGATATTGTTATGGCAATGTTAGTTGTAATTGCAGGATTCCTGCTTGGTGTGGCGGTGATTCTTTACATCTCACACAAGATAGGCAGCAAAGGGTTGCTGCGTGATTCGGCGTTGAACCTCGAACAGCGCATCGACGAGGGGTACATAGGCGTGCCTACCGATTTGAGCCGATATGTTGGCAGCCAGGCAGTTGCACACACTGTGCTGCGCCCGTCGGGCAAGGTTAAGATGGCTGACGGCAAGGTGATTGACGCCGTGTCGACAGGCGATTTCATCGACCAAGGCACCGAGGTTAGTGTGGTGCGCTACGAGAACACTCAACTCTATGTCGAAAAACTTGTTTAAATTCAGATAGTTACCTCCATATATTAAAGAATTATGCTTGACCGTACAACGCCTCCTTCTTTGCAACCATATCCCGACATTCAACTGACGATGCCCTCGTGGCGCCGCCTGCCAAACGGCGTGCAAATGTGTGTGATTGACCATGGCGAGGTGGAAGTGAACCAGATTGACGTGTATTTTGGTGGCGGCATTCTCGAGCAGCCAAAGCGCTATGTGGCGCAACTGCTGGCGAGCATGATTGACAAGGGCAGCAGCAACTTCAGCGCCGAGGCGATTGCCGAGCAGATGGCGTTTTACGGCGCAGTGAAAGGCGGCTCGGTGAGCGACCATCACATTAAGCTGTCGCTGCGATGCACCGGCAGTAATCTGCCAAAACTGATGCCGATATTTTTCGATTACATAACCACACCGCAGTTCGACGCAAAAGAGTTCAACAACATCGTGGAGCAGACTCGTGCCAACGCCGTGGTGGCAAGCAAGCGCGTTGGGTCGCTTTCGAGCATACTTCTTTCGCAGATGCTCTACGGCAAACAGTCGATGATGGCAAACGAGATTGGTGCAAAAAGCATAGCCGATGTCACCATTACCGACCTTCGAGCCTTTCACAAGGCATATTTTGCTTCGGGTAATTGCCGCGTGGTGCTTTCGGGCAAGGTGACTCGGGCAATCGATGACGAAGTGACGCGGTGGTTTGGCTCGTGGCAAAGCAGCAGTTTCCAGCCGCTTTCGCCGTGGCAAAGCCAGCCGATTGATTTGCGTCGCGATGTGATTTCCATGCCCGGGGCGTTGCAGTCGGGCATCGCTGCCGCTGTGTGCGCCATAAGTCGAGAGCATCCCGATTACATTGGTCTGCGAATACTCACTACGGCTCTGGGCGGCTATTTTGGCAGCCGCCTTATGAGCAACATTCGCGAAGACAAGGGGTATACCTACGGTATTCACGCCTATTTGGCAGGACGAAAGGAAGAAGGGCACATAACCATTGCCACAGAGTGTGCGGCACAGCACACCGAGGCTGTAATCGACGAAATACGCCACGAGATGCAGCGCCTGCGCGAGCAGCCAATGCCCGACGAAGAACTGGCGTTGGTGCGCAACCACATGATGAGCGATTTGCTAAAGACTTTCGACACCGCCTTTTCGATTGCCGACTATGTTGGCTCGACAATCACCGTGGGTGTGCAACCCGATTACTTCAACCGTCAATACTCAATATTGCAAACCATCACTCCCGAGCAGCTGCAAACACTGGCTCAGACCTATCTCGTAGACCAACGGCTTTGCATTGCCATCGCCGGACCGGTTAAATGATGGCTATCAGCGGCTGCGCTTTTAGTTGAGTTTCGTGCCATTCGTCGATGGCTATTGATTGTGCCGTGAGTCCGCCTCCGGCATAGATGCAGCATTGCGTCAGCGTGAATTGCATGCAGCGGAGGTTTACGAAATAATTGAAATTTCCATCGGCTTTTTGTGGACCAATGTAACCGCCATAATAGCGGCGTTGATGCTGCTCAAGCCCAAGAATTGTTTCGATAGCTTTTTGTTTTGGCACTCCTGCAAGGGCGGGAGTGGGATGCAAAGCGTCGAGCAGCAGTTGTTGCCGGTTGTTGCTTGGGCAAACGGCAGAAAACGGTGTGCAGATGTGCTGCACATTGCCAGCCGGCATTTCCGTGGTGAGGTGTTTGGTGTAGTTCAAACCCAATTTTACGAAAGTGCGTTCGATGTAGGTTGCCACATAGTGTTGCTCGGCAATTTCTTTTTCAGTCCAGGACCGAGGGTTGTCGACGGCTTTGGTGGCGGCGAGCGCCATGGTGTTGAGTTTGCCGTCGTTTGCTGAGAGCAGAAGTTCGGGCGAAGCTCCCATCCATGCTCCCGTGGCAGGTGTGTTGAACACAAACACAAAGGCGTGCGGCATCGAGTTGGCCAACTGTACAAAGCGTTCGCCCCAATGCCGATTGCCGGCATCCTGCACGATGACGCGCGACAGCACCACCTTGTCCACCTCGCCGCTACGCAAGGCATCGATGCAACGGTTTGCCATGTCGAGGTATTGCTCAAGCGATGTGCTGCTTTGCGTAATTGGCAGCAGCGATTGGTGTCCGCTGTGCTGCGAGGCAAGAAAAGCTTCGGCATCAAGGTGAGCGTGTATGCAAACCTCCGGCGACGACAGGGTTGCCACAAACGGGTGCACGACAAACCGATTTTCTGCCGCGTGAGCTATTCCGGGAAGCTGACAACCGAATTCGGCGTGCGCTTCGCCCGGCATGCGGTAGGCAAAGAACGAGGCGCCTATGGTGAGCGCCTTATGAATGGCTTGTGAAACTGTTTGCATCGACGATTCACTCATTTCACCTCGGCAATAAGTTCGTAGGGCAGAGCCTCGGTGATGGTGACATAGTAGAACTCGCCGATTGTGAGTGGTTGTTTTTTTGCTATAAGTACTTCAGGGTCAACTTCTGGCGAATCGAATTCGGTGCGTCCAATGTAGTATTCCTCGTCCTCGCTGTCGATAATAACACGCATTGTGCTTCCCACTTTTGCCTCGTTCACTTCAAGAGAAATCTGTTCTTGCAGCTCCATGATTTCTTCGAGGCGAGTGTGCTTCACCTCGGCAGGAATATCGTCGGCAAAATGTTCAGCAGCGTAGGTGCCTTCCTCTTGGCTATAAGCAAATGCGCCCATGCGCTCGAAGCGCGCTTCTTCGACAAACGCTTTCAGCTCCTCGAATTCCTTTTCGCCCTCACCCGGGAAGCCAACCATGAGCGTGGTGCGCAGGTGAATGCCAGGCACTTCGCGGCGAACGCGTTCGATGAACTGCAATGTTTGGCTGCGAGTGATGTGGCGTCGCATGTTAGTGAGCACAGGGTCGGCAATATGTTGTAGGGCAACATCGAGGTAGCGGCACACGTTGCTATGGCGAGCCATCACCGGCAGTATCTCATAAGGGAACTGTGCAGGGTAGGCATAATGCAGACGAATCCACTCTACGCCGGGAATTTGCGCAAGGCTCTCGATGAGTTGCGGCAACCGCATTTCGCCGTAAAGGTCCATGCCATACGACGAGAGGTCCTGTGCAATGATGTTGAATTCTTTCACGCCTTGGCTCACCAAACTTTTCACCTCGCTGATAATATCGGGCATTGGCACCGAAGTGTGTCGGCCGGTGATTAGAGGAATTGCGCAGAAAGCGCAAAAACGGTTGCAACCTTCCGAGATTTTTATGTAGGCAAAATGTTGTGGTGTGGTGAGCACGCGCTCGTTTGCAATGTCGTCGTTATAGGCTTTGCCAAGGTCGGCAAGAATCTGCTTCCATGAGAACTTGCCGTAGAAATGGTCAACTTCAGCCAGCTCGGGCTCGTTTTGCAACTCGGCAAGGAAACGCTCGGCAAGGCATCCCATCACAAACAGTTTGCGAATCTTGCCCTGGCGCTTCAGGTCGACCAACTGCAATATCATTTCGATGGATTCCTGTTGCGCATCTTGAATGAAGCCGCAAGTGTTCACCACCACAATTTCACCGTTCACCTTCGTGGGGTTATGCTCGAGGGTGTAGCCGTTGGCGGCAAACTGTCGCATAAGGTGCTCAGAATCCACCAGGTTTTTCGAACAACCCAGCGATATGATGTCAATCTTGTTTTTACGCATTGTTACGTTTTTGCAGGAAAAATTCTTATTTGCCGAAAAGCGACTTCACAAATTCAGCTTTGTTGAACACTTGCAGGTGTTCCATGCCTTCGCCAAGCCCGATGTAGCGAACCGGAATCTTGAACTGGTCGCTGATGCCAATCACCACGCCGCCTTTGGCAGTGCCGTCGAGTTTTGTAATGGCAAGCTCGTTCACCTCGGTGGCGGCAACAAACTGCTTGGCTTGTTCAAAAGCGTTTTGCCCTGTTGAGCCGTCGAGCACAAGCAGCACCTCGTTGGGCGCGCTTGGCACCACTTTCTTCATCACGTTTTTAATTTTGGTGAGCTCGTTCATCAATCCCACTTTGTTGTGCAAGCGTCCGGCGGTGTCGATAATCACCACGTCGGCGCCTTGTGCCTTAGCCGACGAAACAGTGTCGAAGGCAACCGATGCAGGGTCGGAACCCATTTGCTGCTTCACCACAGGAACATCAACGCGTTTGCCCCATATTTCAAGCTGTTCGATGGCAGCCGCGCGGAATGTGTCGGCGGCACCAAGCACAACTTTGTTGCCGGCTTGCTTGAACTGATAGGCAAGCTTGCCGATGGTGGTGGTTTTGCCCACTCCATTCACGCCCACAACCATAATGACATATGGCTTTTCGATGCCCTGCGGCAACTGAAAGTCGTCGGTGGTGGTGCCCGATGTTTCGGTGAGCATCTGTGTGATTTCGTCGCACAGCAAAGCGTTCAGTTCAGCCGAATTGACATATTTGTCGCGCGCAACGCGGTCGCGTATGCGGTCGATGATTTTCAGAGTAGTGTCAACGCCAATGTCCGAGGTGATGAACGCCTCTTCGAGTTCGTCGAGCAAATCGTCGTCGATGGTCGATTTGCCGGCAATGGCACGCGTTATCTTACTGAAAAAGCCCTGCTTGGTCTTTTCGAGTCCTTTGTCGAGGGTCTCTTTCTTTTCCTTTGAAAAAATGCTGAACAATCCCATAAACTTAGTGTGTTGAAGTGCTTTGAATTATGCAAAGATACTAAAAAATGCTTTCTTCACAAAATGTCCGACGCAAAGTGGCATTTTATGCTGTATTTTTTCGAAGTGAACACATCTCTATGGGTCAATTCGGCAGATGAGGTAATTCACGTTCTCGACGGACGCCCAGATGGGCGGTTGGCATATTCGATACGCCCACATGCCTTTCGCGGAAATAGCAGATGCCGCAGAAAGGTGATGCTCACACAGATTAATCTGCGCCATTAGCGTAATCTGCTGGATGCTTAACGGGAGGCCTGCTGCGAGAGGAATTGTTCAGCTTGCTGGAGTGTTTCCATTTTGCCGATGTCGAACCAGTTGTAGCCCGATGGGTTGAAGCCCTGAATGTTGAGCTTCTGGCAGTTGTCGATGTAGAACGGCATTATTGAGAACTTGGGCTCGGTGGCATGCTGCTTGAGAGGTGCAAACACAGTGGGCGAGATTACGTGAACGCCGCCAAAAGCCATGAGATGCTTTGAAGCGTCGATGGTGAGCGAAGCGGGCTTCACTTCGCCGGTGGCAATGTTTGTCCAGCCTTGCATGCGGTTTTGCTGGTCGAACACCAGATAGCGCTGTGTGGTGCGCTGCTTCACCAGCAGAGTGGCATCGGCGCCCGAGGCAAGGTGATGGTTGATTATGCTTCGGAGGTCGAGGTCGGTGAAGATGTCGGCGTTGTGCACCAGGAACGGTTCGTCCCCGTCGAGCAGCGATTGTGCGCGCAGAATGCCGCCGCCGGTGTCGAGCAGCTGGTCGCGCTCGTCGCTGATGGCGATGTTGATGCCAAAATTCTTCTTCTCGTTGAGGAATTGGATGATTTGGTCGCCGAAATGGTGAATGTTCACCACCACTTGGGTGATGCCGCAAGCAATAATGTTTTTGATTACACGCTCAAGCATAGGCACCCCGTTGAGTGGCACCAGTGCTTTTGGCATGGTGTTGGTGAGTGGTTTCAGTCGGGTGCCTAAACCGGCGGCAAATACCATTGCTTTCATAGGGCGTAGCTGAATGGATGTTTATTTTGCGTGAAGCGTTTGTTCGATGTTTTGTTCGCGGTGCACCAGCTCAACTTTCACGTTGAACTTCTGATTGATGTGTTCAGCCATGTGCTGTGCGCAGTAAACCGAGCGGTGCTGACCGCCGGTGCATCCAAAGCACACCATCAGGTTGGTAAAACCGCGCTCAACGTAGCGCTTCACCGAGGCGTCGACCAATGCATAGGCATGCTCGAGGAACGTGCCCACCTCGCTTTCGGTCTCAAGGAATTTAATAACCTTGTCGTCGAGACCGGTGTAAGGCTTATATCGGTCGTATTTGCCCGGGTTGTTGATAGCGCGGCAGTCGAAGGTGAAGCCGCCGCCGTTGCCCGACGGGTCGTTAGGAATACCTTTCTTGTAGGCGAAGCTCATCACTCGCACGGTGAGCGTGTGCTTTTGCAGCTCGTCGGTGAATTGCTTCATGCGCACCAGCTGGTCGAGCACCTTTGAGAGATAGGGGTATTCGGTGTATGGCTCGCGTATGAGGTCGCGCAGGTTGGCGATGGCAAACGGCACGCTTTGCATGAAGTGTGGCTTTTTCTCGAAGTAGCCGCGAAAACCGTAGGCGCCAAGCACTTGCAAGGTGCGGAAGAGCACAAAGTGGCGCAGCTGACCGTTGAAGTAATGAGGGTCGACAGGCTTGAATTTGCGCAGCGCGTCGATGTAATGCTTAATCATTTCTTGACGCAGGCTGTCGGGGAAATTGGCTTTTGCTTGCCACAGGAACGATGCCACATCGTAGTAGAACGGACCTTTACGTCCGCCCTGGAAATCGATGAACCAAGGCTCGCCGTCCTTAATCATGACGTTGCGCGATTGGAAGTCGCGATACATGAATGTGGCAGAGCTGCTGCGCAGAAGCACCTCAGTCATGGTGTGGAAGTCGTTTTCGAGCAAGTCCTCGTCGAATTCCAGCCCGGTGGCTTTGAGGAAGCAGTATTTAAAGTAGTTCAAATCCCAAAGGATTGAGCGGCTGTTGAACTCGCTTGCCGGGAAGCAGTGCGAAAAATCCATGCCGTCGGCGCCGTTAAACTGAATCTCGGGCAGCATGCGTATGGTTTTAATAATCAGTTGCTTCTCCTCCTCGCCGAACACGCGGGTTTTGCGGCCTTTTTCGATTGAGGCAAAGAGCGACACGTCGCCGAGGTCTTCCTGCAGATATGCCATGCGGTCGTTGCTGATGGCAACCACCTTGGGCACATTAAGGCCTCGACTGTGGAAATGTTCGTCCATATACAGGAACGCTTCATTCTCTTTGAGGTTTGTGCCGATGGCTCCGATGAGCGAACGTTCGCCATCCTTCAGGCGAAAATAGTGGCGGTTGGAGCCCGACGAAGGCAGTTCGATAATTTCGGTGGCTTCAGCGCCGGTGTACTCTTTATATAGTTGTTTTAAAACGTCTTGATTCATGATTCTTATATTAATGTTCTTACTTGATTGTTGCGATGCAAAGATATAGCAAGCATTTGGTTATGACAATATAATAAATGTTTAAAATTCGCTCGTGAAGTGGAAACGAATCTTTGGGAAGTCGGATTGAGCCATTTGCAGCACATATCCCGAGTCGGCAAGGAACACGTCGCGACCGTCGCGGTCGAGCGCCATATACTGGTGCTTTCGGCTCTTGAACGCTTTGAGTTCAGCCTCGTCGTCGCTCTCAATCCAGCATGCTTTGTAGAGACGTATGGGTTCCCAGCGGCATTGAGCGCCGTATTCGTGCAGCAGGCGATATTGAATGACTTCGAATTGCAGTTGGCCCACGGTGCCAATGATTTTGCGGCCGTTGAACTGGTTGACAAACAACTGAGCCACGCCTTCGTCCATAAGCTGTTCCACGCCTTTGTTGAGTTGCTTGGTTTTCATCGGGTCTTCGTTTTCGATGTATTTAAACATCTCAGGCGAGAAGCTTGGCAGTCCCTTGTAGTGGAGGTCTTCGCCTTCGGTGAGCGTGTCGCCGATTTTAAAGTTGCCAGTGTCGGGGATACCCACGATGTCGCCCGGATAGGCTTCGTCGACCACGTCTTTCTTCTGAGCCATGAAAGCAGTTGGGGCAGAGAATTTCATGAGTTTGCCGCTGCGCATGTGCTTGTAGTTGAAGTTGCGCTTAAACACACCCGAGCACACCTTCACAAAAGCGATGCAGCTGCGGTGGTTGGGGTCCATGTTGGCGTGAATCTTGAACACGAAGCCCGAGAATGCGGGTTCGTCGGGGTTGACGATGCGTTCCTCGGCTTGCACGGGTCGCGGTGCCGGAGCAATGCGCACAAAGCAGTCGAGCAGCTCTTTCACGCCGAAAGTGTTGAGCGCAGAACCAAAGAACACCGGAGCCACCTTGCCGCTGAGGTAGGTGTTGACATCGAATTCAGGGTAAACGCCTTCGATAAGCTCGAGGTCGTCGCGCAATTTTTGTGCATCGGTTTCGCCCACCGAGGCATCGATGAGCGGGTCGTTAATATCCTTGATTTCAACGCGTTCGGTCACCTTTTGCTTGTCGGGCTGAAAGAGGTCGAGCCCGTGCTCGTAGATGTTGTAAACGCCTTTGAACTTGGCTCCGATGTTGATTGGCCAGCTCAGCGGGCGCACGTTGATTTTCAGTTCGGTTTCAAGTTCGTCGAGGATGTCGAATGGGTCGCGTCCCTCGCGGTCGAGCTTGTTGACGAAAATGATAACCGGGGTGTTGCGCATGCGGCACACCTCCATGAGTTTGCGAGTTTGTTGCTCAACGCCTTTAGCCACGTCCACCACAATTATTACGCTGTCAACAGCGGTGAGCGTGCGGTAGGTGTCCTCGGCAAAGTCCTGGTGACCCGGAGTGTCGAGGATGTTAATCTTGTAGTCGCCGTAGTTGAATCCCATAACCGATGTGGCAACCGAAATGCCGCGTTGCTTTTCGATTTCCATCCAGTCGGAGGTGGCTGTTTTGCGTATTTTGTTTGATTTCACGGCACCAGCCACGTGAATGGCGCCACCAAAGAGCAAGAGCTTTTCGGTGAGGGTTGTTTTACCGGCATCAGGGTGTGAGATGATTGCAAAAGTGCGTCGCTTTGATATTTCGTCAATTAAGTTTGCCACGGTGTTGTATAATAAAAAAGTATGTTATAAAAAATATTGTCGTTGATGTTGGTTTCTTTTTGATGCTGTTACACTTCGGGTTCTTCGAAAAGCGGTTCCTCCTCGTTTTTCTTGAACAGTGCCGATAGCATGGCAATGAATCGGCTGATTTGTTGCATGGCTTTTTGAGTGCCTTCGCTCAGCTGTTTTCCTTGCAGCTTTAGCAAGAGTGTGCCGTAGAGTGCGTTGAAGCAGGTTTCTAATTCGCCGGCTTGATTGCCTTGAGAGCGTGCGCGCAGGTCGACGATTATGGGCAAAGTGCGATAGAATTCGGCTCCGTATTCCGGAAACTTGTCGCTGCCGAGCAGTTGCTGATGCAGTTCGGCAAGCAGCAGCAGAATGTTGGTGTTCACTTGCAGATGCCCTGATTTTTTCTTGCCCTCGAGTTCCATCATTGTGATTAGTCCTTCAAACCATTGGCGTTCGTCGGCTTGCTGCTCGGCTGGAAACTGCGAGATTACTTTTTGCTCAATGGCGTCGATGTTGCAGTCGAACGAGCGTATAAGGTCCTCAATCTGCCACATGTAAAGCAGATATTCGGCAATGTTTTCTTTTCTTTTTTGTTGTGAAATGAGCATGAGCAGGTGTGTGATTATAATTGTTGCATCGGGGGTGACGGCGTTGTCAGCCGAATTTGCTGATTTTCTTCAGAGCGTTGTAGTCGAGAATCTTGATTCGGCGACCGTCGACGGTGAGAATCTTCTCGTTTGAGAAAGCCGAAAGAGTGCGAATGGCGTTTGACGTTGTCATGTTTGAAATATTTGCGATGTCCTCGCGCGCAAGATAGATGTTAAGCGTTTGACCATCGGCTTCGAGTCCGTAGCTGTCGATGAGCATAATCAGCGCTTCGGCAAGGCGTCCGCGAATGTGCTTTTGTGTGAGGTTCACAATCTTGGTGTCGGAGCCGCCGAGGTTGCGCGACAGTTCGTGAATGAAGAACCACGCGAGCTTGATGTTTTCGTCGATGAATTCCTTCACGATGTCCATGTGAATCATGCCAATCTTCGATGCTTCAACGGCAGCCACGCTCGAAACGTATGGTTCGCCAGCGAAGTAGGCACGATAGCCAAAGTATTGCGTTGGGCGATAAAGTCGCAAAATTTGCTGACGGCCGCCAACGCCGTCCTTATACATTTTAGCTTTGCCGCTAAGCAGGCAATACAGATATTCGGGATTGTCGTTTTCAGCATATATGATTTGCCCCTTCTTGAAGTCGTGCACGGCAAAGTTCTTTGTCACAGAACGCTTCTCGTCCTGAGTGAGCGCATCCCATAGCTCTGCCAAACTCTCCTGGGCTAATATTTCAAACTGACTTTTCTTTACCACTGTGTTTGATAATTATGTTTTAAAACATACAAAATTACTTTAAAATCCTGATTTTTACAAATTTGTTGGTTGTAATTGCAAGATAAATCGATAAAAACACCACCATGACATTTAAGTCATAGTGGTGAGCATATTTTTTAAGTGAAAAGTAAGTTCGTTGTTATTTCACGAGATACTGTGAACTGATAGACACGTTGTTGTGAACGCGCATCATTGTTTCGGCAAACATAGCAGCGATGGAAATGATGGTTACCTTCGGGCAATCCTTGGTGTAAGGAATTGAGTTGGAGAAAATCATTTCGCAAAGAGCGCTGTCGGTGACGCGTTGAGTGGCAGGGTCGCTCATGATTGCGTGCGAAGCGAGGGCGCGCACCGAGCGTGCACCGTTTTCCTTCATGAGGTTAGCAGCCTTGCAGATAGTGCCGGCGGTGTCCACCATGTCGTCGATAATCACTACGTCTTTGTCTTGCACTTCGCCAATGATTGTCATGCTTTCAACCACGTTAGCTTTGGCGCGTTGTTTGTGGCAGAGCACCAGCGGAGTGCCAAGGAATTTAGCATAGCTGTTGGCACGCTTTGCGCCACCAACGTCGGGCGAAGCAATAACCAAGTCCTTGAGTTGCAACGACTTGATGTAAGGAATAAACACCGATGAAGCATAGAGGTGGTCAACAGGAATGTTGAAGAAACCTTGAATCTGGTCGGCGTGGAGGTCCATGGTGATGATTCGGTTTACGCCGGCAGCCACAAGCAGGTCGGCAACCAATTTTGCGGCAATCGAAACGCGTGGTTTGTCCTTGCGGTCCTGACGAGCCCATCCGAAGTAAGGGATAACGGCAACAATCGATTTTGCTGAAGCGCGCTTGGCGGCATCAATCATGAGCAAAAGCTCCATAAGGTTGTCGCTGTTTGGGAAAGTGGACTGAACAATGAACACTTCGTGGCCACGGATTGGTTCTTCGAAGCACACTTCAAACTCGCCGTCGGCAAAGTATTGAATGTTCATTTTGCCTAATTCAACACCAAGGTTTTTTGCAATTTCCTCTGCAAGATAACGTGATCTGGTTCCAGATACAATCGTAAAGGGAGTAGATTGACTGTTCATAAAAGTATAGAGACTAATTAAACGATGTGCAAAGTTACATAAATTTAATGGCCTTGTTATATTATTTTGCCGATTTTTTTTGAGGTTTTGCCTTGCTTAGCTTCCAGATGGCTCCGCTGTATGCTTTGAGCTCAATCGGCAGGGTGCACGACGGTGCGAGCGTGAATTGCTCAGTGGCGCCCGAAATGAGGTCGACAGCATTGTATTCGCCCGGCTCGAGGTCGGTGCAGTTGAACGCGTGCTCGGGTATTGTAACGGCTGTTTGAGCCGATTGCGAATCGAAATTCACCACCACCATCAGCACGCTGCCCTCGCAGTGACGCAGATAGGCAAATTGCTTGTCAGTGTTCATGGTGTGGTGATTAACGTACATGAGGTCGAAAAAGCCGCCTTGGCTTATTGCCTTCTCGCTGTTGCAAAGGTTCAGCAGGGTGGCGTAGGTTTTGCGCAGGGCTTTCTCGGCAGCGGTTGATTTTCTGCCGTCGCATTTGCCGTTGTTATACCAGCGGCGCACGGTGGGTATGCTCCAATAGTCGAATATGGTGGTTCGGCCGTCCAAGCCGCTGAAGCCTTCGGCATCGGCAGCCGGTTCGCCAAGTTCTTGACCTTGATAGAGGAGGAACGGACCTTTTGATATGGTGGCACTGACAATTAGGGCAGGCAGAGCCTTGGTTGCATCGCCGGCAAAGAATGGCGATGCGATGCGTTGCTCGTCGTGGTTTTCGAGGAAGTTGAGCATTTTGTCGCCTATGCCGTCGACGGTGCGCCAGCAGTCGGAGATGCGCCATGCAGGCTGATTGCCGCAGGTGATTGTGCGAAGGGTGTCGTAGAGGTTCACCTTATCGTAAAGGTAGTCGAAATGCGCGTCGTAGAGGAATCGGCGATAGATGTGGGTGTCGTAGAGCTCGGCAATGAAAATTATGTCGGGGAATTCCGCTTTGATTTGCGGAATGAGCCAGTTCCAGAATTCAACGGGTACCATGAATGCCATGTCGCAACGGAATGCGTCGACGCCCAGTCGCGACCAATATTGCAAGATGTGCAGCATTTTGGTCCAGGTGTCGGGGATTGGCGAAAAGTGCCAATTGTTGTTGGTGAAGTCGACGCCATAGTTCAGCTTGGCTGTTTCATACCAGTCGTTTATTCCGGGATGAGCCGAGAAACAGTCGTTTCCGGTGGCTTTTGCAGGAAATTCGGTGTAGCGTTCGTTGCCTTCGCCAAGGTTGATGCTCGGAGCAAAGGGCTCGTTGAAATAGTAGAAATTGTTGTTTGGCGCAAAGGTGAGCGCGGTGTTGTCGTTGGCGCCGAAATCGGCTTCGCCAGAGGGTTTTGCGTCGGATTCATAGTGGCGGGCCACGTGATTAGGCACAAAGTCGAGCACCACTTTCATGCCGGCTTTATGGGTGCGTTCAACCAGTTGCTTGAATTCGTCGAGGCGGTGCTCAACGTCGTCGGCAATGTCGGGGTCTACGTCGTAGTAGTCCTTTATGGCGTATGGCGAGCCAGCCAAACCTTTCACCACATGCGGGTTGTCGGGCGTGATGCCGGGATAAACAGTGGCATGAGCGTGCTCGATGAGTCCGGTATACCAGATGTGGGTGATGCCAAGTTTTTTGAGTGAGCGAAGCAGCTTATCGTCGATTTTGTTCATTTTTCCCACGCCGTTTTCGGTTATGTTGCCGTTTGGCGTGCATTGTTCGCAGGTGTTGGTGTAGAGACGAGGAAAAATTTGGTACAAAATGGGTTTAGATGCTTCCATCAAAATATAAGAAAGATTATTATTCGGGTTAAGTTCAATTCTCTCCATTGCAAATATGCATCCACTAATAGCCTTGTCGTAGCTTTCTGATTATAAATGGCATGCTTGCGTTATTTTATTTCTTCGACTCTACGAAATGCAGCGGTGCAGCATGATGTGCAATTCATATGCAAAGTTACTAAATTTTTGTGCAATTTTTCGCATCGTAATGAAAAAATGGCAGACTGCCGCAGTTGAATGCGCCAGTCTGCCATAAATGGTTTGTTATGATGCTTTTTGGAGTAGGTCGCCAAAAAGTGTTTTGGTTCTCTATTAACCTAAGAATCCGAGGAGCACGCCGGCAGCAACTGCCGAACCAATCACACCTGCCACATTCGGACCCATGGCGTGCATCAACAGGTAGTTTGAAGGGTCGTACTTCAAGCCCATGTTGTTAGAAATGCGCGCTGCCATAGGCACAGCCGAAACGCCGGCGTTGCCGATGAGCGGGTTGATTTTTTTGCCCTTAGGCAAGAACAGGTTGAAGAGCTTCACAAACAGCACACCCGAAGCCGAAGCGATGATGAATGCCATAGCACCAAGAGCAAAAATCTTGATAGTGTCGAGTGTGAGGAATTCCGAAGCTTGAGTGGAAGCACCAACGGTGAGACCAAGAAGGATGGTGACGATGTCGGTGAGGGCGTTGCTTGCAGTCTTTGCAAGGCGAGTGGTAACACCACTTTCGCGCAGCAAGTTGCCGAAGAACAGCATACCCAACAATGGAATTGCCGAAGGCACGAAGAAGCAGGTGAGAATCAAGCCAAAGATCGGGAAGATAATCTTCTCGGTTTGGCTGACAGTGCGAGCAGGCTTCATGCGAATGAGGCGTTCCTTTTTGGTGGTGAGCAAGCGCATGATAGGCGGCTGAATGAGCGGCACAAGCGCCATATATGAATAAGCCGAAACGGCAATTGCACCCATCATGTTAGGAGCGAGCTTCGACGAAAGGAAGATGGCAGTAGGGCCGTCGGCACCGCCGATGATGGCGATTGCACCTGCTTGGTCGGGTGCGAAGCCGAGGGCGAGAGCCACCATGTAAGCACCGAAGATGCCAAACTGAGCGGCTGCACCGATGAGCATCATCTTTGGATTGGCGAGCAGAGCCGAGAAGTCGGTCATGGCGCCGATGCCAAGGAAGATGAGCGGTGGATACCATCCGGCGCTAACGCCTCCGTAGAGGATGTTGAGCACCGAGCCGTCTTCGTAGATGCCTATTTCGTTTCCGAGTTGGAAAGGAATGTTACCAACCAGAATACCAAACCCGATTGGCACAAGCAGCATAGGTTCGAATTCATGCTTTATCGCAAGATAAATGAAGAACAAACCCACAAGCAGCATAATCAGGTGTGGTCCTGTTACATTGTAAAATCCGGTGAATTCCCAGAATTGCTGGAAGTTCTTGCCGAAAAACGATATTAATTCATTCATTGTATTATTCAATTACTAAGATGTCAGCACCTTCGAGAACAGAATCGCCCTTGTTAACACAGATGGCTTTCACCACGCCAGCCTTGCCGGCATTGATGTTGTTCTCCATTTTCATTGCTTCGAGCACAGCAACCACAGTGGATGGCTCAACGGTGTCGCCAACATTAACTTTGACGTCGACAATAACGCCAGGCAGTGGCGACTTGACAGCGCCAGGTCCGCCTGCACTCTTGGCAGGAGCAGCCTTAGGAGCTGCAACCGGAGCGCTTGCCACTGGCTTGACAGCAGCAACTACAGGAGCTGGGGTTTCGGTTTTTTCAAGTTCTACTGAATACGACACACCGTTCACTTCCACTTCAACGTTGTTGTTGTCGATGTCACCGATGGCAACGGTGTATTCAGTGCCATTGATTTTATATTTATATTCTTTCATATATTTATATGTGAAAAATTTTTTAGTGGGATTTAGTTTATTGTGGTTTAGCGGCGAGCTGACAATTCGGTGAGTGTGGCAATCTTCGAGTTCCAGTCGGAGTGACGACGCTTGAAGGTGAGCACGTTGCTTTCCTCGTCGTGAGCATTGAGGTGCTCGTAGAGGGCCATAGCAATTGCAGCCACCACTTCGCCTTCGGCGTCGCCGGCAGGTTCGGCTTGAACCTCTTCTTGTTGATTTTGCTTTTTGCCTTTCTTCTTTTTGTCGGACATGCGCTTGCTGATTGTGCCAAATATAAAGAAGCAGATGCTCAGCACAATGAGTGCGCTAAACACGATAGCCATCGCCATAATGGTGAGGATGAAGCCATGTGAATCGTTTTTCTCGAATTGCTCGATTTTATCGTTTTTGCCAATAACATAGTTGTTTTCGCCAGGGGTGATTTCGCTTCCTGTAACACCGTTTCGCACGCTCCATTCGCTGGCATCGAAAGTGTTGCCGGTGAGCTTGCAGAAATCTTCAATTTTGGTGTTGCGGGCAAATGAGCATCCAGCGGGCAAATTGGCAGGAACGACAACTTCGTCGAGCTTTGTGATGCAGTCGGCATCGTAAACGGCGATGTAGTTTTCCTGTCCGGGGATGAGCTTAATGCTTGTGTGGAATGTGCCTTTTTGTGGTTGTTCGTCGGCAAAGAACACAGCGGCTTGCAGGTGCTTAACCTTAGTGCGTTCGTCGCCACGCGGAACAAGGTACATTTGGTTGCGGTCGGGCAATTGTCCATCTTCCACCTTTTGGGTGGTGATGTAGATGCTTGAGATGTTCATTGTGCGACGTGTGCTGTTGTACAATTCAATCCAAGCGCTTCGATTGCCGTATTCGTCAACGAGGTTGTCGTCGTTTTGCACCATCACCTCGTTAATGCGCAAGCCCTTGTGGCTTTGCGCATTAACGCCGATGGAACAAACAACGGCAAGTAGAAATAGAATTATTCCTTTCTTGTTCATTGTTTATTATAAAGAGTCGATTAAATTTACAAAGGAATGTTTCCGTGCTTTCTTGCAGGGTTTACAACCTTCTTGTTTTCGAGTTGCTGGAGGGCTCTTATGACGCGGAAGCGAGTGTTGCGAGGCTCGATAACGTCGTCAATGTAGCCGTACTTAGCAGCATTGTATGGGTTGCAGAAAAGCTTGTTGTATTCGTCGAGCTTTTCTTGATAGAACTTCTTGAAGTCGTCCATGATTTGTTTAGCCTTAGCTTCATCGCCGGCTTCCTTGGCTTCTTGGGCAGCAACTTTGGCAACTTTTGCTTCCTTGGCGTAAAGCACTTCGGCAGCACCCGATGCACCCATAACGGCAATTTCGGCAGTTGGCCAAGCGTAGTTCATGTCGCCGCGCAATTGCTTGCAGCTCATCACGATGTGGCTGCCGCCGTAGCTCTTGCGCAGAGTGACAGTGACCTTAGGCACAGTGGCTTCGCCGTAGGCGTAGAGCAACTTGGCACCGTGCAGAATCACGGCGTTGTATTCTTGACCTGTGCCAGGGAGGAATCCTGGAACGTCAACCAGGGTAACCAATGGAATGTTGAATGCGTCGCAGAAGCGAACGAAGCGAGCGCCCTTGCGCGAAGCGTTGCAGTCGAGCACGCCGGCAAGATATTTAGGCTGGTTGGCAACGATACCCACCGATTGGCCGTTGAAGCGAGCGAAACCTACGATGATGTTCTTGGCGTAGTTTGCCGACACTTCAAGGAATTCGCCGTTGTCGACGATTGCTGTGATTACGTCGTACATGTTGTATGGCATGTTGGCGCTTTCCGGAATGATTTCGTTGAGGCTGTCTTCGAGGCGGTTGATTGGGTCGGTGCATTCAACGCGTGGAGCGTTCTCAAGGTTGTTTTGAGGAATGTAGCTGAAGAGCTTGCGAATGATGTTGATGGCATCTTCGTCGCTTTCGGCAGCGAAGTGGGTAACACCCGACTTGGTAGCGTGAATTTCGGCGCCACCGAGAGCTTCTTGGGTAACGTCTTCGCCGGTAACGGTCTTAACCACCTTCGGACCGGTGAGGAACATATAAGAAGTGCCCTTTGCCATGATGGTGAAGTCGGTGAGTGCAGGCGAATAAACGGCACCGCCGGCGCAAGGACCAAGGATGGCAGAGATTTGTGGGATTACACCCGAAGCATTGATGTTGCGTTGGAAGATTTCGGCATAGCCGGCAAGAGCGTTGATGCCTTCTTGGATGCGAGCGCCGCCCGAGTCGTTAAGACCGATAACCGGAGCGCCGTTCTTCATTGCCATGTCCATCACCTTGCATATCTTGAGTGCGAGAGTTTCGGAGAGTGAACCAGCCGAAACGGTGAAGTCTTGAGCGAAAACATACACGAGGCGGCCTTCGATTGTGCCGTAACCGGTTACAACGCCGTCGCCAAGGTAGTGCTTTTTGTCCATGCCGAAGTTGGTGCAGCGATGGGTTACAAACATATCAAGTTCTTCGAAGCTGCCTTCGTCGAGCAACATCTTAATTCTTTCGCGAGCTGTGTATTTGCCCTTAGCGTGTTGCTTTTCGATGGCTTTCACGCCACCGCCGAGGCGAGCTTCTTCGCGTTTCGAAATCAACTCTTGGATTTTTTCGATTTGACTACTCATTTCTTATATTAAAATAAAAATTTGTGTGATACTGAATGAAAAAAAAATTTACTTCTTGTTAGGGTCTTCGCAAAGCTCAACCAGAGTTCCGGCAGAAGTCTTTGGGTGAATGAAAGCGATGTTCAAGCCTTCGGCACCTTTGCGAGGAGCCTTGTCGATGAGGCGACCGCCTTTGCTTTCAACTTCGGCAAGAGCGTTTGCAACGCCATCTTCAACGGCAAAAGCAATGTGTTGAATGCCGCCGCGACCGCCGTTGTTGGCAATGAACTTGGCAATTGCGCTGTCTTCGGCAGTTGCTTCAAGAAGCTCGATTTTTGTTTGGCCAACTTTGAAGAATGCAGTGCGCACTTTTTGGTCGGCAACTTCCTCAATTGCAAAGCACTTGAAGCCTAACATTTTCTCGTAGAATGGGATAGCCTCGTCGAGACTTGTAACGGCTATACCAACATGTTCGATATGTGAAATATCCATAACGTAAGTTTTAATATAAATGTTTATAAATGTGTTAAAATTCAGTTCGCTGTTGTGATATTACCTTTTTGGGCAATATCGCTACAAATTTACAAATTATTCTCATATATGCCATCTGAAATCTTAATTATTAAAGGTTTATTCACATTAATTATAATTATAATTTATGTTTTGCCTCGTAATTGAATGTGGTAGCCGATGTGGACGGATATTTGGCAGATTTGTTTGTGCTTAAGAAGGTGTTTTGCGAGCCGCATTTGTTGTGAAACAGGCAATTGGTGATGGCATATTGGCTGTGCGATGTGGGGTGCGGATGTGACATAAAGTCAGTGTTTTGATTGACTAAAAGAGTAGAGTTGACATTGTTTTTTGTCGGTTTTTGCGTTTTGGCATAGCATTTGCAATAAATAATTACGCAGGGCTGCAGGACACCTGGTAGGCGACACAAAAGCCACCCGATGAAACCGAGCCAGGCAAAACAAACAGAATTAATAACAAAAAAACTACATAATAAAATGGGAAAGATTATAGGTATTGATTTGGGTACTACCAACTCGTGTGTTGCAGTACTTGAGGGTAACGACCCAGTGGTTATTCCTAACAGCGAAGGCCGTAACACCACTCCTTCGATTGTTGCATTTGTTGATGGTGGCGAGCGCAAGGTGGGCGACCCCGCAAAGCGTCAGGCAATCACCAACCCAACGCGCACCGTGTTCTCAATCAAGCGTTTTATGGGCGAATCGTTCGACCAGGTTGTGAACGAAATCAACCGTGTGCCTTACACAGTGAACAACACCAACGGTCAGCCACGCATTAAGATTGACGACCGTGAATACACTCCACAAGAAATTTCGGCAATGATTCTGCAGAAGATGAAGAAGACTGCCGAAGATTATCTCGGACAAAGCGTAACAGAGGCTGTGATTACTGTTCCTGCCTACTTCAATGACTCGCAGCGTCAAGCCACTAAGGAAGCAGGTGAAATTGCCGGACTGAATGTTCGCCGTATCGTAAACGAACCTACTGCTGCTGCTTTGGCTTATGGCCTCGACAAGAGCGACAGCGACAAGAAGATTGCCGTATTCGACCTCGGTGGCGGTACATTCGATATTTCGATTCTTGAACTTGGCGACGGTGTGTTTGAAGTGAAGTCGACCAATGGCGATACACACCTTGGTGGTGATGACTTCGACCACTGCATCATCGACTGGTTGGCAGAGGAATTCCTTAAGGACGAAGGCGTTGACCTTCGCAAGGACCCAATGGCTTTGCAACGCCTCAAGGAAGCTGCCGAAAAAGCTAAGATTGAACTTTCGAGCTCAACTACATCGGAAATCAACTTGCCATACATTATGCCGGTTAATGGTATTCCAAAGCACTTGGTTAAGACTCTCACTCGCGCTAAGTTTGAACAACTTTGCGACCGCCTGATTCAGGCTACCATCGAGCCATGCCGCCGTGCTTTGCAAGATGCCGGAATGACTGCTTCGGAAATCGACGAAGTGATTTTGGTGGGTGGTTCAACCCGTATTCCTGCCGTACAAGAAATTGTTAAACAATTCTTCGGCAAGGCTCCATCGAAGGGTGTTAACCCCGACGAGGTGGTGGCTGTGGGTGCCGCAATTCAGGGTGGCGTGCTCAGCGGCGACGTGAAGGACGTGCTTCTGCTCGACGTTGTTCCACTGTCGGTTGGTATCGAAACATTGGGCGGTGTGATGACTAAGCTCATCGATGCAAACACCACAATTCCTACTCGTAAGAGCGAAACATTCTCTACGGCTGCCGACAATCAGCCTTCGGTTGAAATACATGTGCTTCAGGGCGAGCGTCCAATGGCTAAGGACGACAAGACCCTTGGCAAGTTCCACCTCGATGGCATCGCTCCGGCTCCGCGTGGCATCCCGCAAATCGAAGTTACATTCGAAATCGATGCTAACGGCATCTTGAACGTGTCGGCTAAGGATAAAGCCACCGGCAAGGAGCAAAGCATCCGCATCGAGGCTTCGAGTGGCTTGTCGGACGAAGAAATCAAGCGTATGAAGGACGAGGCTGCTGCTAATGCTGCTGCCGACGCTAAGGAAAAGGAACGCATCGACAAGATTAACAAAGCCGACTCGATGATTTTCCAGGTTGAAAAGAGCCTCAAGGACCTTGGCGATAAGATTCCGGCTGACAAGAAGTCGCAAATCGAAGGCGCTTTGGCTAAGCTGAAGGATGCTCATGCTAAGCAGGACATCGACGCCATCGATGCATCGATGAAGGAACTCGAAGAAGTGTTCCATGCTGCAAGTCAGGACATCTACAACGCTCAGCAACAGGCTGGTGCACAGCAACAAGGCCCACAACCTGGTGCCGGTGCTAACGCAGGCGGTGCTGCACAGGGTGGCAACAACGGCGACAACGTAACCGATGTTCCTTTCGAGGAAGTATAAACCACACTGACGGTTAATAACATCTTGATTTTATAAATTTGAGGGGCGTGATTCAATTGAGTCGCGCCCCTTTTGCAGTACGCTCGGCATGAGCATTGTCTAACGGGTGAAAGTCCCGAGCAAGCCCTAATAGCGGGAATTGTATAGCCAAGAGCAAGGGTGTCCATCGCG
>SFEA01000006.1 GCA_004557385.1 Bacteroidales bacterium | reverse complement strand
TTAAGCCTCACCACGCCGATGGTACTGCGAAAGTGGGAGAGTAGGTAACCGCCCCCTGAGCCCCGAGCTGAAAAGCCCGGGGCTTTTTTTATATCCGCCTCGCCCGCTGCCGCCTCAGACCCTTCGGACGATTCGGACTTGTCGGACGAGTCCGATAAATTTTTGATTATGGTTGGTGCGTTGGTGCTTTGATTGCATTGTATTTTTGTATATCTTTGCCATAAAGCATGCCAAAAGGCTGCCACATTATTAGTCAATTGATTTTTGTTCTATTGATGTAAAAGAGTGAAAAGATGAGTAAAAAGAGTTCAATAGCGCGGTTGTTGTCGGATTTCATAAAAGCTGATAGCATAATCGACGGGCGTGAGATAGAGGCTTTGAATAGGCTATCGGAATTCTATAATATTAACGATAAGGACAAGGTGGAAGCTCAAAAAATGCAGTTCTCTGAAGCGGTGGCTGAGTTGATGGATATGCCGTATGCGCAGCGGAAGCAGTTGATTGCGCATCTGCATGAGATGACGCTTGCCGATGGCAAGTGTGTTGAAGCGGAGGCTCTGTTGCTTATGGCTGTGAGCTGCTGTCTTGGCGAGGAACGCATTGTGAGGAGCAACGCAGGTGTGCTAAGTGCCGAAACTCTGGGTTTGCAGTTTGACCGCCCGAAGATGATATATGTTGAAAATGACTATAACGCGGAGTTGAATGTCGAGATACAGAGTAATCAGCGTGCAATCTACAATGAGTTGGGCATGGTGGGCATTGATTTTGTGTATATTCCTAAGATTTCCAACGACTTCAGGATGATGAACGAAGATTATCTGAAGGGCGTGATTACGTATTTGGCGCCAAGCATCAAGCCAGACAGACGCGACGACATTTATGCTTCGTTGTGCGGAATTACTACAAAGCAGTTTTGCGGCGATTTGTTGTCGCGAAAGCTTGGAATAGAGCCAGGGTGCTTTGCAGAGCCGGCGTTGCTGGTTACGTTGGGCGCTACAACGATGCCTGAGGTTGATGCCGAAGGTGCTGTTGTTCAACGGTCGTATAACCAGTATTTGCGCTTGCGCATCGGCGACGGCGTGATGAAAGCCATAGCGCGTTTTGTCGACCGATATAAGGAATATTTGGGTTCGTTGACATCTACCATGGCAAGCCGTTCGTTGAATAGCTTGGCTTATTATGGTTTCCATCGGTCGCTGTTCGACCTGTTGCTTTATTCGGGAAAGCGTCAGAAGTGCACTTTGCTGTTCGATGCGAATAGTGGTGTGCTGAAATTCAGGGAAATAGACGAAGAAGTGAATTTGTCGCGAAAGATAAAGGCAACTTACCTGACTATGTTGCAGCAGGTGTTGTGCAGCGGCGAACGCAAGATGCGCTACGACGATGCCACTATTCAGGCTTTTCGTGAAATATATTACGAGGTGGGTTGTGATGACACCGACAACGAGTATATCGACCTGACAGCGTCGCTCACACGCATACGCAGCGAGTTGGCAAAGCATAACTTGGTGCAAAACATCGACTGCTTTATGCCCGCGAGAGGCCGAAACAGCGTGATTACGATGAACGTTGATGAGTCGATGGTGTGGATTGCCGATGGCAATGACGTGGTGCGTTTGACTGACTCGCGTTGGAGCAGGTTTGGCAGCCGCCGCAAGTGAATCAGTAGAAAAACAGTTTGCCGCGAACCTCGCTGAAATTTCTTTCGGCGAGAGCTTTTCGTGAAATTACAAAGTAATAGGTTCCGCAATCGTAGAAGCGGAGCCCCCAGCGGTCGTCTTCGTCGATTTGCAGCAGGCACAGGTCGTTGTCGGGGTCGAATCCTTCAAGTTCGTCGTGAATGGGTTGGCATAGCAATCGCATTCCATCATCACATAGTTGTGAGCTTTGCGAGAGCTCAATTTTTTCGGCATCGGCAAAGATGCTTTCGCCCGTGTCTTCCCAGTTGAGTTCGTAAGGCTCAAGGTTGTCCTCGTTGGGCGAATAGATAACGCAAGGTGGAGTGTGATAGTCGAGCGGCGATTCGTAGTAGCCCAGAAAATAATCAATCGGAGCAAAAAAGTAGAGCATCCCGGTGTGCGGCAGCAGGTTGTCGGCATCGAGCGGAGCGATATCGCGGCATCTGATTTGGCACACGAAAGTTAGCGGCTCGGGGTAGGTTGTTCCGTCGGCGTCGGCAACTTCCTCGTAGGGATACGGAATCGATTCGGGCAAATCGGGCGCTCCCCACCAGTGGCTTTTGCCGACGAGGTTCTCGGCAGAAGGTGTTGTAGCAATGTTAATTGGCATATAGGTTGAAGTTTAGAGATGCATGGAGGAATTAGTGGCGAATATCAACTGTGACGCACTGTGGCAGGTGGTCGGAAGCGAGAGTGCCGTTCACCACATGGGCATTGCCGGCATTTACGCCTTTAGCAGTGGATTTAAGCACCATGATATAGTCAATCATATCCTTAGGAGACTCAGATGGCCACGAAGCGTGCTTGGTTTGGCTGATGATTTTGAATTGCTTTTTGAAAGCAGCAATCACTTCGCTGTTAGGATAGGCATTAAAGTCGCCGCAAAGAAACACCGGTTTGGTGTATTGCGAGGTTTCGTTCACAATCAGTTGCACCGAAGCCAGCTGGTCGGCAGGCGTGAGCGAAAGGTGGGTGCAAGCCACAACATAGTTGCTAAATTCGGCAATCACACACGCACGCTCTTCCTCGCGACCGGGCAAGGCAATGCGTTTCACGCTAAGGGGTTCTTCTTTCGAGAGGATTCCGATGCCGTATTTGCCGCCCATGAAATCGATAGCAGCAGCAAAAGTGGGGTGCATGTTTGTGGCTTTAGCAAGGTCGCCCAAGACGTAGGCGCCGCCACTGCGACCGGTGACGCTGTCCACCTCCTGCACGCACACCACGTCGGGGTTTTCGGCAGTGATTGTGGCAGCAGTGCGGTTCAGGTCGCGTTTTTCGTCCATGCCAATTCCGTTGCGGATGTTATATGACATTATGTTGATTTTGCTGTTTTTGTTAGATGCATTTGCAAAAACCGAGATAACGGCAATGATAATGATTGAAAATATACTTCTTGTAGTCATGGTTAATAAAACAATGTTATTGGTGTTGACACAAAGTTAGTGAAAAGAGGCGTGATTGACAAAGATATAGGAATATAGTGCAAATAAAAAAGGATATATTCAATGCGAATATATCCTTTTTGAGGTCACAGGCGGATTCGAACCGCCGTGCACGGTTTTGCAGACCGCTGACTAAGCCACTCATCCATGCGACCCTTTCGTAGTGCAAAGGTATCAATTATTTTTTATATAACAAAATTTTTGCAACTATTTTATGAAATTTGTTGCGTAGAGAGGTTTGCGATGTTTGGGTGGGGCTATTTATTGAGGGCGGCGAGGAGTTTTGCAAATTCGCTTTCGAAGTTTGGGGTGAGGATGCCTTTGCCGATGGCGTCGTTGATTTCTTGCATAGTCCAGAACCTGCCGTCGTCCACTTCAACGGGGTCGTAGTTGAACGAGGTGCGAGAGGTGACGGTGCGGAAAGCGTTCACAAGTTCGCGTTCGCGGCTGCTTTGAAAGACATATCGGAAAAGCGGGATAGGCGTGAAGCCGGTGAACGACAGTTCTTCGCGCGCTTCGCGCAGCAAGGCTTGCTCTACGGTTTCGCCAAAGTCGACGTGTCCGCCCACGGCGGTGTCCCATTTGCCCGGCTGAATGTCCTTGTCCATCGAGCGTTTTTGCAGGTATAACCTGCCTTGATTGTCAAAGATGTGCAGGTGCACCACAGGGTGAAGCAGCATGCTGCCGCTGTGGCACTCTTGGCGAGTGGCTTTGCCCACCACTTCGCCGGCTTCGTTCACGAGTGGAAATATTTCGGTGTTGCTCATTTTTTTGTATTGTGGTTTATTCCTTTTTGTCCTGTTTGGCGCTGCGCGGTTTCTTAGGGGGCGTTTTCTTTGGGTCGTCGGTGTCGACTGCAATCGACGAAGAGTCGTTGTCGCGCAGCACGTTAAGCACAATGTCGTTTATGAGCGCTTTCAGTTCGTCGATGAACTGGCTTGCCAGAAACTCGCCGCGCTCGATTTTGCGAAGCTTGTTTTCCCAAAGTCCGGTAAGTTCTGCCGATTTCAGCAGCGGTTCCTTGATGGTGTCGATGAGTTGAATGCCGGCAAGTGTTGGGAAAAGGCTTTTGCGTTCTTTGCGAATGTATCGACGCTTGAACAGCGTCTCGATGATGGCGGCGCGTGTTGACGGGCGTCCGATGCCGTTTTCCTTCATAGCTTCGCGCAACTCCTCGTTGTCGACAAATTTGCCAGCAGTTTCCATGGCGCGCAGCAGTGTTCCTTCGTTGTAGGGCTTTGGTGGCTGCGTGGTTTTCTTCAGCAGCGACGGGTTGTGTTCGCCCGATTCGCCCTCTTCAAACTTGGGCATAATGCCGTTTTCGTCCGCTTCGTCGGTGTTTTGTTCGCTCGATTCCTTGGCATAAACGGCGCGCCAGCCATCATAGAGGATAACTTTGCCTGTGGCTTTAAACTGAAACTTGTTGATTTCAGCCATCACGGTTGTTGTGGAGAAAATGCAATCGGGGTAGAAGGCAGCGATGAAGCGTTTAGCCACCAGGTTGTACACCATCTTTTCGTCGCGAGTGAGGTTGGCGGTTTGCGGCGGCACGTTGGTGGGTATTATGGCGTGGTGGTCGGTCACTTTTGAGTCGTCGAACACCTTTTTGCTCTTGGGAAGTTTCTTTGCCAGCACGGGTTCGGTGAGTGCAGCGTATGGTGTGAGCGCCTTGAGCACACCCGGAATGGTGGGATAGATGTCCTCGCTGAGGTATGTGGTGTCGACACGCGGGTAGGAGGTGACCTTTTTCTCGTAGAGCGACTGAATCAGCTTCAGTGTTTCGTCGGCAGAGAACGAGAATTTTTTGTTACATTCCACCTGCAGCGATGTCAGGTCGAAGAGTCGTGGCGGCGCCTCTTTTCCTTTCTTTTCGGAAACGGAAGTGATGGTGATGGGCGATTCCTTTATTTGCTCCACCACCTGTTGGGCTTCGCCTTCAATCTTATATCTGCCCTTGGTGCTGTTGAATGTGGTGTTGCGGTACACCGTCTTTATTTCCCAGAAATCTTCGGGCACAAAGTTTTCGATTTCGCGATGACGGGCAACAATCAGCGCCAGAGTGGGTGTTTGCACACGTCCGATGGAAAGCACGTTGCGGTTTTGTGCATATCGCTTGGTGTAAAGCCGCGTGGCGTTCATGCCCAAAATCCAGTCGCCAATGGCGCGCGAAAGACCGGCGTAGTAGAGGTTGTCGTAGTCGGCTTGCGGCTTTAGGTTGGCGAACCCTTCGCGAATTTTCTCCTCGGTGAGCGACGAAATCCAAAGGCGTTTCACCGGCTTCTTGCAGCCGGCTTTCTGCATCACCCAACGCTGAATGAGTTCGCCTTCTTGCCCGGCATCGCCGCAGTTAATCACACCGTCGGCTTGGTTAATCAGGCTTTCGATGGTTTTGAACTGGTTGATGATGCCTTTGTCGTCGATGAGTTTAATGCCAAAACGAGGTGGAATCATGGGCAGCGTGCTCAGATTCCAGCTCTTCCATGCCTCACAATAGTCGTTAGGCTCCTTCAGGCAGCAAAGGTGCCCGAAAGTCCATGTGACGTTATATCCGTTGCCTTCGTAATATCCGTCGCGACGCACATTTGCGCCAAGAATGGCGGCAATGTCCTTGGCAACAGACGGTTTCTCTGTGATGCAAACAATCATTGTGCTATGTGTGTGAGTTATTGTGTCTTGCGGCTGATGAGGCACCGCAGGTGCGTTGCGGCATCATAGCCGTTTTTGCATGAACACTTAATCGTTGTTTTCGTTCTTCTTTGCCTCGTTCCACAGGGCGTCCATTTCTTCGAGCGAAAGCTCGTTCACTTTTCTGCCCTGAGCGGTGGCATGCTGTTCGATGTAGTTGAAGCGGTTGATGAACTTTATGTTGGTGAGTTCGAGCGCATTGTCGGCGCGCACGCCATATAGGCGGGCGGCATTGATGATGCTGAACATCAGGTCGCCAAATTCCTTTTCGGTGTCGACCTGCGAACCGTTGCTCATTTCCTTTTCAACTTCGGCAATTTCTTCTTTCACCTTAGCCCAAACATCTTCTTTTTTAGCCCAGTCGAAGCCCACATTCGATGTTTTCTCCTGAATGCGTTCGGCTTTTATTACCGACGGTAGCGACTTTGGCACACCCGAAAGCACGGTTTTGTTGCCGCCTTTCTCTTTCAGCTTGATGGCTTCCCAGTTTTGCAGCACCTGCTCGGCGTTGTCGACGTGGGTGTCGCCAAAGATGTGCGGGTGTCGGAAGATTAGCTTTTCGCGCAAAGCGTCGCACACGTCGGCGATATCAAATTGCCCTTTTTCGTTGGCGATAATCGAATAGAAAAGTATGTGCAGCAGCACGTCGCCCAATTCCTTTTTAATGTCAGGCACGCTGTTGTTGATGAGGGCGTCGCACAGCTCCATTGTTTCCTCAATGGTGTTAGGGCGCAGGCTCTCGTTGGTTTGCTTTGCGTCCCACGGACATTGCACGCGCAAAACATCGAGGACATCAAGCAATTTGCCGAATGCCTCAAGTTTTGCATCTCTATTGTTAGTCATTTTCGTTGCGGTTCGTTAATCGTTTTAATTCTTGTAGGCTTTAGCGCCCGAATCCAAGAAATTGATGAACTTATCGATATTCTCCTCATAAACAAACGGACCAGACATCATTTGTCCGTCGTTGTCGAGCACTACATAGTAAGGTTGAGCATTAGCCTTGAACTTGTAGCGTTGCAGATAGCTCCATTTGTCGCCCACAGTGCGCAGCTTAATGTCCTTGCCGTTTTCAACCACGTTGATAGGTTGTTGCAGTTTGGTTTTTTCGTCAACCATGAGTCGAATCATCACAAAGTTGTCTTCGATGTTCTTTTTCACCTTTTCGTTGTCGAGCACGGCAGCTTCCATCTTACGGCAGTTCACGCAGCCATAGCCCGAGAAGTCGATGAGCACCGGTTTGCCTTGCTGTTGAGCCGCCTTCATGCCAGCCTCGTAGTCTTCGTAGATTTCGCTTTCGTTGCCATAGAGGTTGAAGTCCTGAGTGTACAATGGCGGAACAAAAGCACTCACGCCCTTGAGTGGAGCACCCCACAAACCAGGCAGCAGATAAGCCACGAAAGCAAACGAGATTAGCGCCAGGAAGAAGCGGAACACCCCGATGCCGCCCTTGGCAGGACCGTAGTGCGAGAAGCTGAATTTGCCGAGCAGGAACAATCCCAGCAAACCGAATGTTGCAATCCACAGGGTTAGGAATGTCTCGCGGTCGAGAATATGCCATCCGTAAGCCAAGTCGGCAACCGAGAGGAACTTGAGCGAAAGGGCAAGTTCGATGAAGCCAAGCACCACCTTCACGGTGTTCATCCAGCCGCCCGATTTAGGCAGGCCGTTGAGCAGCGACGGGAACATGGCAAATATGCAGAACGGAATGGCAAGTGCAAGTGCAAATGAGAACATGCCCACAGCCGGACCGATGATGTTGCCTTGGCTGGCAGCCTCGACAAGCAGTGTGCCGATGATGGGACCGGTGCATGAGAACGACACCAATGCCAGCGTGAATGCCATGAAGAATATGCTCAGCAAACCGGTGGTTTTCTCGGCAGCCGAGTCCATTTTGTTGCCCCACGAGTCAGGCAGCTTGATGTCGAATGCGCCAAAGAACGATATGGCAAACACCACAAGCAGCAAGAAGAAGATGATGTTGCACACGGCGCTGGTGGCAAGTTCGTTGAGCTTGCTTGCGCCAAATATTGCTGTGATGAGAATGCCCAGGAACACATAAATCACTATGATTGACACGCCGTAGGTGAGGGCATCGCGAATCGATTTTGCACGGTTGCCCGATTTCTTCAGGAAGAAGCTCACGGTGAGCGGAATCATTGGCCACACACAAGGAGTGAACAATGCAATAAGTCCGCCAAGGAAGCAAGCCACGATGATGTACCACAGCGAGCTGTTGTCGGCAGCATTATCGGCATCCGATGCGCCGACTTTCACTTGACAGACTGGCGCCCAGAGGTCGCTTTGGGCTACTGGTGCACTTGCGGCAACTGCAGTGCCGGCAGTGCCGGGTGCGGCCGCTGTGTCAGCCACCATGTCGGTTTGAGCCGGTGTCTCGGCAACCGTTTCTTCGGTGTTTTTGTCGGTTTTATCGGCAGCGATGTTGGCGGTGCCTTTAAAGTTGAACGATTCGGATGACGGTGCAAGACAATTCTTGTCGTTGCAAGCCATGTATTCGAGATAGCCTTCGATTGCGTAGTTTGGTTCGGTGACAACAAACGCCTGCTTTAGTGTTACGGTGCCACTCCACCACGACAGCTCCATGCTGAACACTTCGTCCATTTGATGGTGAGCAGCCACGTTTGGTGTGGGTTTGCCTTTCAGTTTCACGCCTTGAAGTTTCTCCCACGTGAATGATAATGGAACAGGGCCGTTTTCAGGCAAATCCATTGAATACATGTGGTATCCCGGGTCGATTTTTGCGGTGAATTCCACAACGCCTTCGTTGGGCTTTGTTAAGCTATGCTTAATAGTCCACGATACGGCATCGGTGATTTGCGCAGTGGCCGCAACGACGGTGACGAGCAGGGTGAATAGGAAGGTGATTTGTCGTTTCATAAAAATCGTTTCGTTTTATATTTGGTGAAAAAACAGTTTGTTCAACAATCTGCAAAATTACGAAAAAAAAACGTTATTTTCAGTAATTAGAGATTCTTTAACCATAAATAAGTATATATAGCAGATAGAACATTTATCGGTGGGGTGGCAGGGTTGCCGACACAATTCTCTTTAAAAATGTTATCGCAAGGATAAAAGCAATAAAAAATCAAAAAAACGAGTATGTAAAGGTTTAATATTTTCGAGCAATGAAAAATATTGTGAATATTCTTTTTATCTTTGCAGTGGAAACTGCGAAAATAGGCTGCGCTCGGCATAACGCACAAGCTGCGCTTGGCGATTCTGCTCTCGGCTGGCACTATCTTTGCAGTGGAAACTGCGAGAATAGGCTGCGCTCGGCATAACGCACAAGCTGCGCTTGGCGATTCTGCTCTCGGCTGGCACTATCTTTGCAGATGAAACCACAAAAACATGTGAAAAGGAGAAATGATGCTAACCGACATCGTAGAGTCATCGAAAATCGAATTGCTGCGTGATGCAATAGAATCGAGCGAGAATGTGGTGCTCACGTGCCACAAATCGCCCGACGGCGATGCTGTGGGCTCGACAATGGGGCTGCGTGAAGTGCTGCGGCGCATGGGCAAGAAAGCCACAGTGATTACGCCCAACCTGGCAGCGCCCAACCTGTTGTTCCTGCCGTATGCCGATGAGATTGTGGCGTATGAAGAAGGCGACAGCGCTGCCGCTGAAAGGGCTATTGCCGCTGCCGACCTGATTTTCTGCATGGACTTCAACGACATTCGCCGTGCGCAGGGCTTGCAGCCGTTGCTCGAACAAAGCAGTGCCCGCAAGGTGATGATTGACCATCACCTTAACCCTGATGACTTTTGCGACATTAGTTTCTCGTTCCCCGACATTTCGTCGACGTGCGAACTCACTTTCCGGCTGCTCGACTTGCTGGGCATGACGGAACTCATAAGCACCACTGCTGCATCGTATCTCTACATGGGACTGGTGACCGACACCGGCAACTTTGCCTACAACTCAAATAACCCCGAGACATTTGAGATTGCTGCGGCATTGTTGCGCAAGGGCGTGAACAAAAATCGCATCTATGCCCGGGCATTCAATCAGCAGAAGGACAACAGCATGCGTCTGCAAGGATGCGCCTTGGCACATTCCATGAAGATTAAGCGCGACCTTGGCGTGGCATTAATTACGCTGTCGAAAGATGTGCTTCGCCGCTACTATTACACTAATGGCGACACCGAGGGGCTTGTGAATCAGCCGCTTAAAATACCCGAAGTGTTTTGGTCGGTGTTTATGCGCGAGGACGACGATTGCGTGAAGGTGTCGATGCGCTCGGTGGGCGATTTTTCGGTGCGCGACCTGTGCGAACGCTACTTTGGCGGCGGGGGCCACTTGAATGCAGCCGCCGGCGAATGCCACGGCACGCTCAACGACGCTCTGGGCATGTATTATGCAATGCTCATCAAAGAAAAGGACAACATTCTTGAACATAAAGAAAAATATATAAAAGAAAGATGAACTTGAAATTTAAATTCGTTTTGCTGTCTTTGGTGGCAGTGGTGTGTTGCACATCGTCGTGCAGCGACAACAAAAGTTATGCCGAGCAGTTGGCAGACGAACGTGTGGCTGTGAATTTGTTTTTGGCAGGCAAGAAGGTTATCAACGAAATTCCTGCCGACTCCATTTTGCAAACCGGCAAAGACGCTCCATACTATCGCATCGACGAAAATGGCAACGTGTATTTGCAGGTTATCTCTAACACTGGGCTCGACCAGCGGCCTAAGACCGACGAGTTGATTTATTTCCGCTATATGCGATTCAACATTGTTGACTGGTGCGTGAATGGAGAAGATGACATCACATTGGTGGGCAATATGAACGATATGAACAATCCAACTACCTATTTCCTTTACGACAACTACTCGGTTGACGTATCGTCGCAATATGGCGAGGGCATTCAACTGCCGCTGAAGTTCGTGGGAATGGGTTCGGAAGTGAATGTCATAATCCGTTCGCAAGTGGGCATCAGCGACGAGATAGCCGACGTGCAACCCTATCATTGGCACATCCGCTATTATCGTAGCAAGGTGTGATAATGTGAAATGTTTGCATATATTATAAACCTTAGTAAATAAACTATAATAAAATGTCATTAATCAAGTCTATCTCAGGAATTAGAGGTACGATAGGCGGACCTGCAGGCGATTCGCTCACTCCGCTCGACCTCGTTAAGTTTACGTCGGCGTATGCAACGTTCATTCGCCGTACAACCACCAAAACATCAAACACCATCGTTGTGGGTCGCGATTCGCGCCTCTCGGGCGAAATGGTGTGCAAGGTGGTGGTTGGCACCCTCACCGGCATGGGATTTGATGTCGTAAACATTGGACAAGCCACCACTCCAACCACCGAGCTTGCTGTGGTTGCCGAGAACGCTTGCGGCGGCATCATCCTCACTGCTTCGCACAACCCTAAGCAATGGAACGCCTTGAAGCTGCTCAACAGCGACGGCGAATTCCTCAACGATGCTCAAGGAAAAGAGGTGCTTCGCATTGCCGAAGCCGAGGAATTTGAGTATGCCGATGTCGACAGCCTCGGACACGAGTACACCAACACCACATACATGCGTCGTCACATCGACAGCGTGCTGGCGCTTGACCTCGTTGACGTTGAAGCCATTCGTAAAGCCAACTTCACTGTAGCGGTAGATGCCGTTAACTCGATTGGCGGCGTGGTTATTCCGGCTCTGCTCAAGAAACTTGGCGTTGAAAACGTGATTGAATTGTTCTGCGACCCAACCGGCAAGTTTGGTCACACTCCCGAACCAATACCTGCCAACCTTACAGCCATCTCGTCGCTGATGAAGGAAGGCAAGGCTGATGTGGCTTTTGTGGTTGACCCCGATGTCGACCGTCTGGCAATCATTATGGAAAACGGCGAATTCTTCGTTGAGGAATACACCCTTGTGTCGGTTGCCGACTATGTGCTCTCGCACACACCCGGCGCTACGGTGAGCAACCTGTCGTCGTCGCGAGCATTGCGCGATGTCACACAAGCCCACGGATGCCAATACACTGCTGCGGCTGTAGGCGAAGTGAATGTGGTGACCGAGATGAAGCGCACCGGCGCCGTGATTGGCGGCGAAGGCAACGGCGGCGTTATCTATCCTGCTTTGCATTATGGCCGCGACGCCCTTGTTGGCGTGGCTTTGTTCCTCACTTTGCTTGCCAAGTCGGGCAAAAAGGTGAGCGAGCTGAAGAAAACTTATCCTGCCTACAGCATCGCTAAGGATAAACTGCAACTCACTCCCGAAATCGACGTCGACAAGATTCTTGCTGGAATGAAAGAACACTTCAAGAACGAAACCGTGACCGACATCGACGGCGTGAAGATTGACTTCCCCGACAGCTGGGTTCACTTCCGCAAGAGCAACACCGAACCGATTGTGCGCATCTATGCCGAAGCCGGCACTATGGAAAAAGCCGAGGCTTTGATTGCCGACATGAAGAAGGTGATGAACAGCATTATTGGCAAGTGATGCTTGCAATAATCGTTGTGAAATAAAGTTTTTCAACCATATAATGCTCCGCATAGCAAAAAAAACTTGCTGTGCGGGGCATTTTTTTGCAAAAGCCGGTAATTTTTTGCAAAAGCCGTGCAGTGATAGCAAAAAAGTTTCTATCTTTGTGTTTTAGATGTATATTTTGCCTTGAAAGGCTGAAAAATAATACGAAGACAATGAAGAAATTTTTCACAGTAGTGCTTGGCTCGTTTGTGGGCGCATGGCTGGCGATGATGGTGTCGTCGGTGCTTTCAATTATTTTGAGTTTTGCTATGATGGGTATGATGTCGAACATGTCGGGCGGAAAGGCTTCGATTAGCGACAACTCGATTTTGGTGGTCGACCTCAGCGAGGTGATTACCGACCGCGGCATATCAAACGACGATATGATGTCGTTGGTGATGGGCGACGTCACTAACAGCATCTCGCTCAAGGACGCTGTAGCAGCCATAAAAGCTGCCAAAACCGATAAAAACATCGAGGGCATGTACATTGCCTGCAATGGCAGTGCCAACGGCGTTACTACACTCTACGAGTTGCGCAAGGCTATTGTCGACTTCAAGGAATCGGATAAGTTTGTTTATGCCTATGGCTACGAAGGCATAGCCCAAAGCGACTATTTTGTTGCATCGGCAGCCGACAGCATCTTTGTCAACCCCGAAGCATCGGTCGACATTCACGGTTTAGCAAGCCAAAACCTTTTCTTCAAGAATTTGCTCGACAAACTCGGCATTGAAATGCAGGTGCTGAGGGTGGGCACATTCAAGAGCGCCGTAGAGCCGTTTATGCTCACCGAAATCAGCGAAGCCAACCGCATGCAGCAGCAACACTACTTGGGCAGCATCTGGCAGTCGATGCTCGATTTGATGTCGGAGTCGCGCCACATGAAGGCAGCCGAAATGAATGCACTTGCCGACAGCATGCTGGTGGCAAAGGATGTGACCTATTTGCTTAACCACAAGATTGTTGACGGTGTGTGCTATATGCCTGAAATGGAAAAGAAACTCAAGGCGCTCACTTGCGGCGAAGATGGCGACCTCAACCTGGTGTCGCTTGCCGATATGCCTGTTAAGGATAAGCTGAAAGGCGACAAGGAAATTGCCATTGTTTATGCCGAAGGCGAAATCGACGGCAGCAAGGACGAGGGTATCATATCGGAAGAACTTGTTGAAACCATCATGGACCTCGCCGATGAGGACGATGTTGCCGCAATGGTGCTCCGCGTGAATTCGCCGGGCGGCAGTGCATTCGGGTCGGAACAGATATGGAAAGCCGTTGAAGAATTCAAGGCTTCGGGCAAGAAGGTGGTGGTGTCGATGGGCGACTATGCTGCATCGGGCGGCTATTACATTTCGTGCGGCGCCGACTGCATCTTTGCACAGCCAACCACGCTCACTGGTTCGATTGGCATCTTTGGCATGATTCCGTGCTTTGAGAACCTTGCCACCGACAAACTGGGCATCACCCAAAACGTGGTTGCAACCAACGCTAACGGCGGTTTCGGTTCGGCTTTGTCTCGTATGACCGACCAGCAGCGCGATGCCATGCAAGCCATGGTGAACCGCGGCTACGAATTGTTTACAAAGCGTTGCGCCGACGGTCGTGGCGTGTCGCAGGATTCAATCAAAGCCATTGCCGAGGGTCGCGTTTGGGATGGTGCTTCGGCACTTAAGCTGGGTCTTGTTGACAAGATTGGCGGACTTAACGACGCCATTGCCACAGCTGCCGAAATGGCAAAATGCACAGGTAAATATAAGATTGCCGAATATCCCGAAAACAAAACGCGTTGGGAGCGCATGCTCGAAAAATATGCTATGGCTCGCTACGAAGCAAATATGCGCAGCGAGTTCGGCGAGCTCTACGACTATCAAAAAGCAGCCAAGCAAATTCTCAGCCGCGACCACGTGCTTTGCTTGATGGAGCCATTTGTGATTAAATGAGATTTTCGATTGTGAATGTGGCGTTGCTGCCACAGCCAATTGACATAAAAATGCTTGAGAGATGAACAAGGAAACAAAAAAGATGATTATCGATGCGTTGATGACGCCGTTCTCATACGTCTATGGAGCGGTGGTGGAGGTGCGCAATCGTCTTTTTGATATGGGTTTGCTCAAGCAGCACCATTTCGACGTGCCGGTGATTAGCGTGGGCAACATCACCGTTGGAGGCACGGGCAAGACGCCGCACGTCGAATTCCTGATTGAACGCCTCAGTTCGCGATACAAGATTGGCGTGCTGAGCCGAGGCTATAAGCGCGCAACCTCGGGCTTCGTGCTTGCCAACGAGAGCCTTTCGCCAAAGGACCTCGGCGACGAGCCATATCAGATGTATCGCAAATATGGCGGCATCATCACCCTTGCAGTGTGTGAGGACCGTGTGAAGGGCATCAAAGAAATGCTTAAAATCGACCCTACAATCACGCTTTTCCTGCTCGATGATGCGCTTCAAAATCGCTACGTGGCACCAAAGGTGAACATTGCGCTTGTCGATTACAATCGTCCGCCTTACCGCGACCGCCTGCTGCCTTTGGGCCGCCTGCGCGAACCGTTGCGCGGTTTGCTGCGAAGCGACATTGTGGTGGTGACCAAATGCCCGAGCGATATCAAGCCCATCAATTTCCGCGAAATGGCTAACGGACTGGACCTCTATCCTGCCAACGACCTCTTTTTCTCGGAATTCCGTTATGCCGACCCTACACCGGTGTTTGCCTTGCGCAATGCCCGGTTGCATTCGCTATCGCTGCTTTCGCAGCGCGACTCGGTGCTGTGCGTCACCGGCATTGCCCAACCTAAGCCCTTCGTGAAGTATATTCGCGCCTATCAGCCTAAGGTGAAGGTGATGCACTTCGACGACCACCACTATTTCTCGCGAAAGGATTTCGCTTATATAATGGACTATTTCAATCGCATGCCGGGCGAACAAAAATACATCCTTACCACTGAAAAAGACTCTGTGAGGATTCTCAACAACCCGTATTTTCCGCCCGAACTGCGCGAATACATTTATTATATTCCTGTCAAGGTTGACTTCCTGCCTTACGAGGGCAAGGATTTTGTGTCGAAAGTGCTGAAACTTTTGGGATAGGGATGCTATAAAAAATATTATTGTTAAACACATTTTTTTTATTTATTATGTTGGAAAAAATTAAGGAATCGGCAGAATATATTGCAAGCAAAGTAAAGGATATGCCTAAGACTGCCGTAATTCTTGGCACAGGACTTGGAGAACTGGTAAATCATATCGAAATCACCGAAACTATTCCATATTCCGAAATTCCTAACTTCCCGGTGTCGACCGTTGAAGGTCACAGCGGCAAAATGATTTTTGGACGTTTGGGCAGCAAGCGCATCATGGCAATGCAGGGACGTTTCCACTTCTATGAGGGCTACGGAATGCAGCTTGTTACTTTCCCGGTGAGAGTGATGAAACAGCTGGGCATCAACACATTGTTCGTGTCGAATGCGGCTGGCGCCATGAATCCCACGTTCCGCGTCGGCGACTTGATGATTATCACCGACCACATCAACCTTTTCCCTGAGCATCCGCTCCGCGGCAAAAACTACAACGAACTCGGTCCGCGTTTCCCCGAAATGAGCGAAGCCTATTCGAAGCGACTCATTGCCAAGGCAAAACAGATAGCCAAGGAAAACGACATTCGCCTTGTTGAGGGCGTGTATGTGGGCACTCAAGGTCCTACGTTCGAAACACCTGCCGAGTATCGCTTTTTCTATCGCATTGGCGGCGACGCTGTGGGCATGAGCACTGTGCCTGAGGTGATTGTAGCACGCCACATGGGCATGGAAGTGTTTGGCATGTCGGTGGTTACCGACCTCGGTGTTGAGGGCGTGGTTGAAAAAGTGTCGCACGAAGAGGTGCAGGAAGCCGCCAAGAAAGCGCAGCCAATCATGACCTTTATCATGAAGGAACTAATCAACCAATTTGAGGAAATGTAATTGCTTATCCATCCCCGTAAAAGACAAAAATGGCAGAAACTGAAATATCAACACTTGGCGAATTCGGGCTTATTGAACACCTCACCGAAAACATGCCGCCTGTGAACACCTCCACCGAGATTGGCGTAGGCGACGATGCCGCGGTGCTCTCGTATGGCGAGAAAAAGACGCTTGTAACCACCGATTTGCTGCTCGAGGGCATTCACTTCGACCTGCGATACGTGGCACTCAAGCACTTGGGGTATAAGGCAGCAGTGGTGAACTTCTCCGACATTTATGCAATGAACGGCACGCCCAAGCAAATCACCGTGTCGCTCGGCATATCTAAACGCTTCACCGTGGAGCACATCGAAGCCCTCTATGCCGGCATTCGCCTTGCCTGTGAGAAATATGGCGTCGACATTGTTGGCGGCGACACATCGGCATCGGTTACGGGCTTGATTATCAGCATCACTTGCATTGGCGAGGCTGATGCCGACAAAATTGTGTATCGCAGCGGCGCTCGCGACACCGACATCGTTTGCGTCAGCGGCGACCTCGGCGCTGCCTATATGGGCTTGCAGTTGCTTGAGCGTGAGTTGAACGTGAGCAAGGACATGGGCAACGATTTCCAGCCGGCTTTCGAAGGGCGCGAATATCTGCTTGAACGCCAGCTGAAACCCGAAGCGCGTCGTGATGTGATTGCCGAACTTGCCGAGCTTGGCGTGAAGCCAACGGCAATGATGGACGTGAGCGACGGCTTGTCGTCGGAACTGCTGCACATCTGCAAGGCGAGCAACACCGGATGCCGAATCTACGAGGACCGCATACCAATCGACTATCAAACCGCCGTAATGGCTGAGGAATTCAACATGAACCTCTACACGGTGGCTTTGAATGGCGGTGAGGACTACGAGTTGCTGTTCACCGTTCCGCTTGCCGATTACGACAAGGTGGCTTCGATGAAATCGGCGCGAGTGATAGGACGAATCACCAAACCCGAACTTGGCTGCTATATGTCCACACGCGACGACAACGAGATTGAGCTTGTGGCACAAGGCTGGAATGCTTTCAAAGAATAAGAAATTGCGCTGTTGTCCACGCAAATAATATGATGGCGATGCCGCGTTGTCCAAGACGTTGCATAGCCATCGTTTTGTAACAGAATCAAGCCAAGGAATGATGATTTTATCGCAAAAATGACGAATTAGATTATAGTTTGGTGCCTATTTAACTATTTTTGTATGCACAAAACAGCCTTGTTGTGCTTTTTTTAAATATATTTTTACTCTGTTTAAGAATTTATTTGTAAATTTGCAGCCTGCATGCAATTGAAGTGTGGCAGATAGTTATAATTACATTTAACCCTGTATAAACTATGAATTTATTAAGTGAGAAGTTAGGGCAATATCAAGAGCCTCAAAAGTATAAAGCATTGGGTGTTTATCCATACTTTAGAGCAATCTCAAGTGAGCAAAACACCGAAGTGCTGATTGATGGCAAAAAAGTGTTGATGTTTGGCTCTAATTGTTACTCAGGTTTAGTAAACGACCCTCGTGTTCACGAGGCTGCTATTGAGGCTATAAAAAAATATGGTACCGGATGTGCTGGTTCGCCATTCTTGAACGGTACATTAGACATCCACAAGGAGCTTGAAGCAAAAATCGCCAACTACATCGGCAAGGAAGATGTGCTCATCTATTCCACCGGGTTCGAGGTTAACCTCGGCGTTGTTTCTTCACTCACTGGACGCAACGACTACATCATTTGGGACGAACAAGACCATGCTTCGATTATTGAAGGACGCCGTTTGTCGTTCTCCAATTCGTTGAAATATAAGCACAACGACATGGCTTCGCTTGAGGAGCAACTGAAGAAGTGCGACGAAGATAAGGTGAAGCTCATCGTCACCGACGGCGTGTTCTCGATGGAAGGCGACGTGGCTAATCTGCCCGAAATTGTTCGTCTTGCCAAGAAGTATAATGCCAGTGTGATGGTTGACGAGGCTCACGGCATTGGCGTGTTTGGTAAGGGCGGTCGTGGCACATGCGACCACTATGGCGTAACCAACGACGTTGATTTGATTATGGGCACATTCAGCAAGTCGTTTGCTTCGTTGGGCGGATTCATTGCCTGCGACAAGAATGTGGCAAACTTCCTGCGTCACCACTCGCGTTCTTACATTTTCACTGCCAGCATCACTCCGGCATCGACCGCTGCTGCAAGCAAGGCAATCGACATCATGATTGCTGAGCCTGAGCGTCAAGAAAACCTGTGGAAGGTGACAAACTTTGCACTCGAAGGTTTCCGCAGCATGGGTTGCGAAATCGGCCATACATCTACGCCTATCATTCCGCTTTACATTCGCGACAATGCCAAGACGTTTATGGTGACAACCGATTTGCTCAAGGAGGGCATTTTTGTTAATCCTGTGGTTTCGCCGGCTGTTGCACCAAGCGACACGCTCATCCGCTTCAGCCTTATGGCAACCCACACTCAGGCGCAAGTGGAGTTCGCGCTCGAAAAAATTGAAAAGGTGTTCAAGAAATACGAAATCTTGAAATAAGATTTATTTATTGATTTATCGATAAAAAAATTTCGCTCATATTTGCGTATGAGCGAAATTTTTTTTATGCTTTTTGCCCAATAATGGGCTTTTGTTGTTTGCGACAAAAATAGTGGAAAAATAATTGAAAAAATATAGTATGAATTCAGTTTTTGTTATTAATTTCGCAGTACAATTTAGATAACACAATAAAAGATTTATGCTATACAAATTTCGTATTGTTTCGGATGAAGTAGAAAACTTCAAGTTGGAAATTTTAATTGATTCTGACGACACTTTTATGAGATTGAGAAATGCCATTATGGACGCTGTTGGCTACGACAAGAGCCAGCTCGATTCATTCTTTATTTGTGATGACGATTGGACAAGGCGCGAAGAAGTCACGTTGATGGAAATGGATACCGACAGCGACGAGGAAGTCTATCTGATGGAAGACACTCCGCTGAGCGAGCTCATAGAAGACGCTGGCCAAAAGTTGATGTTCGTTTTCGACTATGTTACAGGCCGTGCATTTTTCATGGAAATGAAAGAGATTATCACCGGCAAGGTGCTTCACGACCCGCTATGCCAGCGCAAAGAGGGCAAGGCTCCGGTGCAGTTGATGGACATCGACACTTTCGACAAGAGTGTTGATAAGGCAGAAGCGCAGTATTCCGACATCGACGAGGAGTTCTACGGCGACCAAGGCTACAACGACGATGAGCTGTCGTCGCTCGATGGAATTGATGGTGAAGACATCTGATTTCTACAGATGAAATAAAACCCATTCTGCAGCGAGTGCTTATGCCTTGCAAGGCAGGATGGCTGCCAAAGGTAAATAAAGTTAGTAAAAAAAAGAAAGGTGTATCATATAGTTGTGATGCACCTTTTTGTATTGTGGGGGAAATAAGTATGCGATGCTGAGCAAATGCCTTTAGCAGATGGCGTCGAGGCTGGGCACGTAGTTGCGCTGTATTGATTGCGCAATGGCGTTAGCCACTTCAATTCTGCTAAAGCCGATGTCGTTGCCAAAGCGGTAGAGCAGTTCCACCTCGTTTTTGGCGATGATTTTATCGGAGAGGACAATCGTAATCATATATTGCAGCATGCCGTCGCGCATGCCGGGATTGATGCGCATAAGGTTGTTCACCGCTTCGCCAAAGATTTCTGTGACATTCGCTTCGGCAATTTCCTCGAGATATTTTCGCGGGAATATTTTCAGCGACGCCAGGCTTGATATTATCTGGTCGACTTCCTCTTTTGAAATTTCGTCGTCGCTGTTGGCAACAATCAGTCCGGCGGTGGCAATGAATTTGGCGGTGTATTCGTCGAGCTCGCTATCGCCCACTTTCAGCAGAATGCAAATAAGTTCGTCCATGCCATTGTCCAATTCCTCCTTCGATTGGGCATTTGCAAAGATGTTGAGAGCCTGCACTCTGATTGGATTCACCGGGTGTGAGTCGCGGCTCATGCCTTTGTCGTTGAGGAAATACTCCAATCGGCGGCGGTTGTCGTCGAGCAGGGCGTCGATGCTCACGTTCATGCGGGCGAGGTCGAGTCCCGAAGCCATCTTGAAGAATGCGGTGACGCAAACGTCGATGTTTTCAACAGCCATATATCCGTAGCGGTCGGCAACCAGTTCGGCGAGCTGTTGGTGCAGGCGTATTTTGTATTGCAGTGTTACGGGCGTGTTGGCGTCGGGTGGAAACACGAAGTTGATTAGGCGTGCAAGGGCGGTGTCCTTGTTGATGAGGTGTCCTAATTCGTGAGCCACCACAAACTTCAGTTCGTCGTCGGTCATGAGGTTGAACAATGCCGAATTGATGTTTACTATGTGGTGCTCGCCTTCGTCTTCGGCAGCCACCGAGAAGGCGTTCACTGTGGAGTCGCCTGTGATATAGAAATCCACCGGTTCGTCGAAGCCGAGTTTCTGCTTCACTTCGTGGCACAGATGATAGAAGTCGGGCAAAAGAGCTTTTTCAACTTTCAGGCTGTGGCCTTCCATGTTGCTGCGCCAGTAGGCGTCGCTGCTCGAACCTGTTTTTATTTCGCGAAGCACATCTTCAACAATTTCGCCTTGCAAGGCATTATAGATTTGTTCGCCTATTTGTTTTTCGAGGTCGATTGAAAGCGGAAGCGAGTTGAGAGTAGTGCACTTTGTGTCGTCGGACGATTTAAACCAGTTCCAAAGACTTGAAATTTTGTTTTCTGCCATAGTGTATATGAAATTTTTCAGGGTTATTAGAAGGAGAGGGGGGTGGGAGAGAATGATGGGCTTTATTTGCTAATCACCAGCCTTTCGAGCACAGCCACCACGTTGCCCTTGTTGTCCACCAGCTGCAGCAGCGAGTCGCTGCTGAGGCGTGCGCTCACGGTTTGCTCAAGCGCCACCAGCAGAGCGGTTTCGTAGGCAATGTTTCGGCACATCTTGCGGGTTGAAATCAGGCCCTCGAATTGAATGGCGTGATGCTTGTCGCTGTCGATGGTGATAACTCCGTTCACAATGTTGCATCCGGTGTCGCCGTGAATGCTAAGCTGGTCGGTGTCAATCACCAGCTTCATCAGGCATTGCGTCATTGGTTCGCCTCCTATTTCTTTCACGGTCCAAGCGCCGTTGGCAAAGGTGAAGTCGTGGCGTTTCAGGCGCAGCAGCTCGTGGTTGCTTTTGTTGCGCAGCACCAGGTATTCAATGCCTTTTTCTTCGGATATTGTCAGATTGGTGGTTTCGGCTATCGCCTTTATGATGTTTCGGCTTGCCGAGCTGTTACTGCACGAGTTGTGGGTGGTGATTATGTCGGCAAACGTGATGTTTGCGCCGTTGAGCGTGAATTTGCCGTTAATCACGTTGCAACCGTTGCTGCCGTAGAGGCGAGCGTTGGTGACGTCGAAGTTCAGATAGGCACGTTCGCTTGTGGTCACTGCTTTGTTGCGCAGCTTTTTCACGGTCCATTCGCCCGACAGCTGCTTCACCGGATTGCTTAGCGCAAACGTCTTGGCTTCTTCTTTCACCTCGGGCTGCGTGACGACTACCTGCTCAACGGTGGTTTTCTTGTTTTTCTTTTTCTTCTTCTTGGCAAATGAGTCGGCTGGCACAAACAGCAGGCACAAAAGCGTTATGATGGTTATAATCTTATTCATTGTTTGGTGGTAGGTTGTAAAAAAGTGATTTGTAAATTCAAGTTTCAAATTTCGCTATTTTTTTGCACATTTTAAGCCTCGATGGCGTAGATAAGTGCCGTTTTTGTTGAATAAAGTAGTTAAACTTTATTAAAGGGTGCTTTGCACGGCGTTGTGGGTGGCGCTTATGCAATATCTTTGCAGATAAAATAATTAAAAGAGAGATGCCAAACCGTAGAAGTCTATACATATTATATATATTGTTGTTGATGCTCATGCCCGCCAAAGCCGGTGCGCAAATCAACACCGAGCAGGTGCTGAACATTGGTCGCAACGCCTTGTATTTTGAAGATTATGTGCTGTCGATTCAATATTTCAATCAGGTAATCAAGGCAAAGCCGTATCTTGCCGAGCCTTATTTCTATCGTGCTGTGGCAAAAATCAACCTTGACGACTATCAGGGTGCCGAGCAAGATTGCGACAAAGCGCTCGAAATCAATCCGTTCATTGTGGATGCCTATCAGGTGCGCGGCATTGCCCGCCAGACGCTGAATAAATATCGTGAGGCGGTTAGCGACTACGATAAGGGCTTGAAATATCTGCCGGAGGAAAAAGTGTTTCTCATCAACAAAGCCATCTGCCAGGAGGACCTGAAGGAATACGATGCCTCGGCAGCCACCTACGAACGCCTGCTGAAGCTTTATCCCAACTACGACCGCGCCTACTTGGCACGCGCACAGTTGATGCTTGCCAAGGGCGACACCATCAGCGCACGTCGCGACGTGGACAAGTGCATCTCGCTCAACAAAAACATTCCGGCAAGCTATGTCATACGCTCGGAAATTGCCATGCGTCACGATGGCGACTATCAGGCTGCGCTCAACGACATGAACGAAGCCATCAAGCTTGAGCCGCACTACGCCGGTTATTTCATCAACCGTGGCTTCATGAAATATAAGCTCGAGGACTATTTTGGCGCGATGGCTGACTACGATTATGCCCTGGAGCTTGAACCTACAAACGTCACTGCACACTTCAACCGCGGCTTGCTCAACGTGGAGGTGAGCGAAAACGACAAGGCTATTGGCGACTTCACTTATGTGCTTGGCAGTGCCCCCGACAACTTTATGGCGCGTTACAACCGTGCGTTGCTCTACTATAAAACCGGTCAGTACGACAAGGCTATTGCCGACTACGACGTGGTTCTTGAAAAATATCCCGACTTCGAAGCCGGACTATATGCCCGCAGCGAGTGCAAGCGCCGCATGGGCGACATGGCTGGCGGCGAGCGCGACTACAACCGCTCGCGTGCGCTCTCTGCCAAGAAGAAAAAGATTGCCGAATACGATCCCGACAAAGACGAGCAACAAGCCAACGACGAGGTGGAAAGCGAATCGGCTGTGATGAACAAGTTCAACACCTTGCTCACCGTTGAAACCGACAGCAAAATCACTCCAAAATACGAAAACAAGACTCGTGGCAGAATTCAGGACAATAATTATCAAATCGACCCCGAACCGATGTTCTTCCTGTCGTATTACGACGTGAGCAAAAAGCTGCGCGAAACCACCAACTACATCAAGGACCTCACCGACGTGAACGAAACGCGCATGCTGCCGTTTACGCTTGTGATTACCAACAGCGATGCGCGCCTCACCGCTGACGACATCAACCGCCACTTCGGCTCGATTGAATATTACAATGGGTTGATTGCTACTTCGCAACCTCGCTCAATCGACTATTTTGCCCGTGCTATGGACCTGCTGATGGTGCGCAACCCCAAAGCTGCCATTGCCGACCTCGACAAAGCCATTGCCATGAGTCAGCAGTTTGCGCTCGCCTATTTTGCCCGTGCCTATGCTAAATATGTGGCTAATAAGATGGACGAAGTGGGCAGCACTGCTCCTACTGTGGCGTCTACGGGCAAGGCTAACACCGGAATCAAGGAGCAGGCAATGCTTGCGCGTGGCAAGGAAGCCGAGCTCTATGGCGAGATGCTTGCCGACCTCGATGCCGCGCTGAAATATTCGCCCAAAAACGTCTATGCTATGTTCGACAAGGGCAACGTGTACATGATGATGCAGGACAACACAGCTGCCATAAGCGCCTATACATCAGCCATCGCCATCAAACCCGATTTTGGCGAAGCCTACTACAACCGCGGACTGGTGTATCTGCGCCTCGGCAACAAGGAGAAAGGCCTTGCCGACCTCAGCAAAGCCGGCGAATTGGGCATCCTGCCTTCCTACAACGTGCTCAAGCGCATGTCGCGGTAAAATTTTCATTCGTGCAAAGATTTGCCTGCCGGGGGAAAGTGTGTTATTTTTCGGTGTGATGTTTCTGTTTATCACTGAATAAGTGTTATATTTGTGAAACCTTTAATGATAACCGTTTCTAAATGGAAGAATACGACATATTTATTAGTTACCGACGTGTAGGCGGAGCAGATTTTGCCCGTCAGATGCAATTGGCGCTTAAAAATAAAGGGTATAAGGTTTTCCTCGATTTTGATGAGTTGAAAGATGGCGTATTCGACCGCCGCATCGAAATGGCAATCAATCGTTCGAAAGTGTTTTTGTTTGTCCTTTCACCTCATGCTCTTGACCGCTGCAAGAATGAGGATGATTGGGTGCGCCGTGAGATAGAGTGCGCCCTGATTTCGAAATGCCACATTGTGCCGGTAAGTCCGAATGTGACCTTTGAAGGCTTTGACGACATTGAAGGTTTGCCATATTTCATTAAAAATGGATTAGGGCAGCATCAGGTATCAACTGTGATGATGAACGACCTGTTTGAGTGTACTTTTGAAGAATTTGTGCGTAAAAGGATTGCAAACGTTGTTTCTCCTCACCAGCAAGCATTGAAAGATGAAGTTAAAGAAGGTTGTGAGGTGCATATCGAAACTGATATCCCGTGTTATGTGTTCCGCTTTAAAGAGCGGTTGATTATAGCACAGCCGAATGACGACAATCTGATATATCTGAAAAAAGGTTCGCACAAACTTACATTTGTAAGCACAGACAACGAGAACGACTGCTATTCATTGGTGTATGCGGTGAAAGACGATTGTGAATTTCTGCAAGTAAGCCTCGCCAAAATTCGCGATGCTCGTGTCGCAGCCGAAGAGGCAGAGCGCCGCGCCAAAGAAGAACGAAAACTCATTGCTGAAGATGATGCTAAATATCAGCTGTATGAAGAGAATGATTTATATGGGTTTAAAAAAGATGGCGCAGTTGTAATTCCTGCGAAATATGATTTTGCTGATTCTTTCAGCGAGGGCTTGGCGCCGGTTGGGATTAACGGCAAATTGGGCTATATCGACAAAAGCGGAAAAGAAGTTATTCCTTTAATGTATGATTCTATCGATTGTTTTAGCGAAGAGTTGGCAGCAGTTGAACTCAACGGCAAATGGGGCTATATCGACAAAAGCGGAAAAGAAGTTATTCAGTTAAAGTATGATGATGCTTATTTTTTCAGCAATGGGCAGGCAAGGGTTAAGTTCAGTGGGGAATGGGGCTATATCGACAAAAGCGGAAGAGAAGTTATTCCGTTAAAGTATGATAGTGCTGATGTATTCATCGAGGGCTTGGCGCCGGTTGAGATTAACGGCAAATGGGGCTATATTGACAAAAGCGGAAGAGAAGTTATTCCGTTAAAGTATGATAATGTCAGGTGGTTCAGCGAGGGCTTAGCAAGAGTTGAATTTGGTGGCAAATGGGGCTATATCGACAAAAGCGGAAAAGAAGTAATTCAGTTAAAGTATGATGATGCATTTAATTTCAGCGAGGGCTTGGCAGCAGTTGAACTCAACGGCAAATATGGCTATATTGATAAAAGCGGCAAAGTGATTATCCATTTAAAGTATGATTTTGCCGATTTTTTCAGCAATGGGCAGGCAAGTGCTATACTCAATGGAGAATGGGGCTATATAGATAAACAGGGGAATTTTACTCCTAAGAAGTGAAACCGGTTGTAATTCGTGGAAAACTGTATATTCCACTAAATTTTGTGGATTGGGGCTGTTGTAAAAAATAATGGCTCAAAGTGCTTGTTATTAGTGAAAAGATTATTAATTTTGCGTCCGATTTAAAACGTAATGCCGTGTTGTTGTATGACTCGGCGAAAAACTATTTTATAAACATGATGAATATAACTTTTCCAGATGGAAGTGTAAAGCAATTCGAGCAAGGCATCACGCCGTTGCAGATTGCTGAAAGTATCAGCCCTCGCCTGGCGCGAGAAGTGTTGGCTGCTACTTTGAATGGTGAAGAATGGGACTTGTCGCGCCCGATTTGTAACGATGGCGCGATTAAGCTGTTCAAGTGGGAAGACCCTGAAGGCAAGCATGCTTTCTGGCACACATCGGCACACTTGCTTGCCGAAGCCCTTCAAGAGCTGTATCAGGGTGTTCAATTCGGCATCGGTCCGGCTATTGAAAACGGTTTCTACTACGACATCGACCCGGGCGACAACCAGATTACATCGGCTGAATTCGAGAAAATCGAGAAGAAGATGGCTGAGCTGGTTGCCAAGAAGGAAGAAGTGGTGCGCCGCGACATTGCCAAGGCCGACGCGCTGAAGATGTTCGGCGACCGTGGCGAGACCTATAAGTGCGAACTTATCAGCGAACTTGAGGACGGACACATCACCACCTACACACAAGGCGCATTCACCGACCTGTGCCGTGGCCCGCACTTGCCTAACACTGCTCCTATCAAGGCCATCAAGATATTGTCGCTTGCCGGCGCTTACTGGCGCGGCGACGAAAAGCGCAAGCAAATGCTGCGCATCTATGCCATCACTTTCCCGAAAAAATCGATGCTCGACGAGTATCTGCAACTGCTTGAAGAAGCCAAGAAGCGCGACCACCGCAAGATTGGCAAGGAGATGGAACTCTTTGCTTTCTCGCAAAACGTGGGCGCCGGTCTGCCATTGTGGTTGCCTAAGGGCGCTGCCTTGCGCGACCGCCTCGAGCAATTCCTGCGCAAGATTCAAAAGCGTTACGGCTATTTGCAGGTAATCACTCCGCACATCGGCAACAAGCAGCTCTACGTCACTTCGGGCCACTATGCTAAGTATGGCAAGGACTCGTTCCAGCCTATTCACACCCCTGAGGAAGGCGAAGAATATTTCTTGAAGCCAATGAACTGCCCTCACCACTGCGAAATCTATAAGACTTCGCCGCGCTCTTATAAGGACCTGCCTCTGCGCTTTGCCGAATTCGGCACCGTTTACCGCTACGAGCAGAGCGGTGAGCTTCACGGTCTGACCCGCGTGCGTGGATTTACGCAGGACGATGCTCACCTCTATTGCACTCCCGAGCAGCTCAAGGACGAGTTCCTGAAGGTGATGGACATAATTTTCTACATCTTCAAGGCTTTGAATTTCCAGAACTACGAGGCACAGATTTCGCTGCGCGACCCTAACAACAAGCAGAAATATGTGGGCTCCGACGAGAACTGGGAAAAGGCTGAACGAGCCATCATCGAGGCTTGCGAGGAAAAAGGCTTGAAGGCACGCGCCGTGCAAGGCGAAGCCGCTTTCTATGGTCCGAAGCTCGACTTTATGGTGAAGGATGCCATCGGACGCCGTTGGCAGTTGGGTACCATCCAGGTCGACTACAACCTGCCTGAGCGCTTCGACCTCGAATACACCGGCAGCGACAACAAGAAGCACCGTCCGGTGATGATTCACCGTGCTCCGTTCGGCTCGCTCGAGCGTTTTGTGGCTGTGCTGCTTGAGCACACCGCAGGCAAACTGCCGCTGTGGCTGGCTCCCGAACAAGCAGTTGTGTTGCCTATCAGCGAGAAGTATAACGACTACGCCCACAAGGTGGTGAACATTCTGGCAGAGAAGGACATCCGCGCTTCGGTTGACGACCGAAATGAGAAAATTGGCAAGAAAATTCGCGACAATGAACTCAAAAGAGTGCCTTATATGATAGTTGTTGGCGAAAAAGAAGCACAAAATGACGAAGTTTCGGTAAGAAAACAGGGCGGAGGTGACGAAGGTACGAAAAAAATTACTACCTTTGCAGACGAATTTGCTCGAGAAATTGAGTCAATGACAAACTTTTAATATTATTTAATGGAGAAAAAACCATTGTTTACCGGCCCTAAAAAGCCAGCAGGTGCCAATCAGAAGCAACAGGCCCGCAAAAATGATAAAGACAAAGGCGACCAATATGCCATCAACGAACACATTCGTGCCAAGGAGGTGCGACTTGTGGGTGACAACGTGGAGCAAGGAGTTTATCCGATTGCCGAGGCATTGCGAATAGCTGACGATTTGGAACTTGACTTGATTGAGATTTCGCCAAATGCTCAGCCTCCGGTGTGCCGTGTGCTCGACTATCAGAAGTTCTTGTACCAGCAACGCAAACGCCTGAAGGAGCAAAAAGCAAAGTCGACCAAGGTGGTGGTGAAGGAAATTCGTTTCGGACCACAAACCGACGACCACGACTACAACTTCAAGCTCAAGCACGCCATGGAGTTCCTCAAGGAGGGCAGCAAGGTGAAAGCCTATGTGTTCTTCAAAGGTCGCTCAATCCTGTTCAAGGAACAGGGCGAGGTGCTGTTGCTGCGTTTTGCCAACGATCTTGAGGATTATGGCAAGGTGGAGCAGATGCCGGTGCTCGAAGGTAAACGCATGATAATCATGCTTTCTCCGAAAAAGAAATAATATTGCCAGGCTACGCGACACGCCAAAACGGGTTGCTGCTTGCTTGAAACAGAAAAAAAAGAGGGCGTTGGGTTTAGTAAGTGCCCAACCCCGTGATTGTAAAACTATATAATTTTTAAACTTTTTAAGAAAATGCCAAAGGTTAAGACTAATTCCGGTGCCAAAAAAAGGTTCGTCCTTACCGGGTCAGGAAAAATCAAGAGAAAACATGCCTTCAAGAGCCACATCTTGACTAAGAAGACAAAGAAGCAAAAGAGAAACCTCACTCACTTCTCACTTGTTGACGTTGCCGATATGAACAACGTACGCAAGATGTTGGTGATGAAGTAATTCACGCGCTTCGCGAAATTGTTATCAATTGATTTAAACAAAGAGATTCTTAAAGTTTTTTTATTAACCGAATGTTTAGCAAAAAATTAAAAGAGCAAAAACAAGCCGCTAACATTCAAAATCGTTTAAAAACATGCCTAGATCAGTTAATCATGTTGCTTCAAGAGCACGTAGAAAAAGAGTTTTAAAACTTACAAGAGGTTATTTTGGTTGCCGTAAGAACGTGTGGACCGTTGCCAAGAACACTTGGGAAAAAGGTCTTACCTATGCTTACCGCGACAGAAAGAACAAGAAGCGTAACTTCCGCGCATTGTGGATTCAGCGTATCAACGCTGCTGCTCGCCTCGAAGATCTTTCTTACTCGAAGTTGATGGGTCTTATTCACAAGGCAGGTATCGAGATTAACCGCAAGGTGCTCGCCGACTTGGCTATGAACAACCCTGCAGCATTCAAGGCAATCGTTGATAAAGTTAAGAACGCTTAATCAGTCAAAGATTCCAAAATAACACAATCCTTCCGCTTTGCATCATCGCATCGCGGAAGGATTTTTTTTGCGTCCATGCCGCTCTGTCCTGCGCGAAATATAGTTTTTTGTTGGTATTTTTAATGTATTTGATTTCTCTTGAGTGGCGGTATTTATATTATTTTATCTTTTAATTAATGCATTGTTCGGGGTGCGAAACCAGAATAAAGCAAAACATCCGTTTTGTGAAGGGAGTGAAGAAAATCGATACTTCGGTTGCTCAGCAAAAGGTTACGATTGTGTATAACGGCACGCAATCGAACTACAACGATTTTGTGAAGGCGTTTGGCAAAATTGGCTATGAGATAAAGCGAAAGAAATAATTGCAACCTGAATTGATGCTTTGGTGGGCAGAGAAGATGATTTTTTTGATGAAAACATTTGCTTATTCAGCAATAATAAACTAAATTTGTAATACTAAAAGGTCATTGAAAAATTGCCACATCAAAGTTGATTGGGATACTCTTCAATTTTATATGAAATGCCGAGGCCGGCATCCATTGCAATGGCGGGCCCCAACCTGAAAAGGTGTCTTCGCGACCAGGCGGATTACAAAGCGGTGGATGCTCTCAAATCCTGTTTTTTCGGAGTTTCATCACATCCCTTTGGTGTGGTTTTCCATAAAGCGATGAAGTGGCTGCAAGAGTCATTTCATCGCTTCTTTTTTTGTAAATCAATGAAATGATAGTTAACTTTGCAATTGCCTATCGCCGATGATGGTGGATTGGCAATGCGATATTGAAAGATGAAGCATAAAAGGCTCAGTATACAACAGTTAGTTACGCCGGCAGTGTATGTGTTGCGCTTGCTGGTGGGTGCTGTGTTTGTGCTGTCGGGGTTTGTCAAAGCCATCGACCCGTGGGGCACGGTGTATAAGTTTGCCGACTACGTTGCCATCTTGCACCTCGAGTCGCTCAGCCCGCTCGTGACCTTCGGGGCATTTGCCTTGCCGGTGGCAGAAACGCTTCTGGGCGTGTTCATCCTGTTTGGGCTTTACCGCCGCTTTGCTCCGATAATGCTCACGGCGCTGATGGCTGTGATGACTGTGCTCACGTTTTATCTTGCCGTTACCGACCGCATGGCTGATTGCGGATGCTTTGGCGACGTGCTGGTGCTGAGCAATTGGGCTACGTTCATGAAGAATGTGGTGCTCATGGCAGCAGTAGTGTTTCTGCTGAAGTATAACCGCAGGGCAAAGAATGTCTACGGCGTGGGTGTGCAATGGGTGGTGTGGGCACTGACCATGATGCTCGCCTTGTCGATTGAATACTATGGGTATGTATATCAGCCGTTGGTTGATTTCCGCCCCTTCAAGGTGGGCACTAAGCTCTACGAAGGACCATCGGAAGGTGGCGACGATGCCGACGATAAGTTCGTGTTCATCTACAGCAAAGACGGGGTGGAGCGCGAGTTCCGTCTCGACAGCCTGCCCGACGACACCTGGGAATACGTCGACCGCCGCGTGGCTGACGGCGCTGAGGTGACTGCGGTGAAACATGTGGCAGTGTTCGACGGTGGTTTCGATGTCACTGCCGAGGCGCTGAATCCAGCCTCGGAGCAACTGATATTCACTTTCCCCGACATGGAGGACATAAGCATATCGTTCACCTATCTCATCAACGAGCTCAACGAACTCGCTCAAAAGCTTGGTGTGAGCACCTTTGGCGTTTCGAGCGGTAGCGCGGCTCAGGTTGAGGAGTGGAACGACATATCGATGGCGCAATATCCCATATATGAGATGGACGACACCGACATGAAGATGCTGGCGCGAGGCAATCCGGCAGTGGTGTATGTTAAGAACGGCACCATTGTGTGGAAGCGTGCGCTGCGTTCCATCTCGAGCGAAAGGGTGCAGGCGTCCAATGCCGACATGACAAGCATAGTTGCCGATTTCGATGCCTCATATCGCTTGCGTGTGCTGCTTGCAAGCTATGGCACACTCATGTTTTTGCTGCTTATGGTGAACAGAATTCACCGTGTGGTGAAATTTACTTTGAAAAGGATAAGAAAGAATGGCAAAAAAGAAGTAACTTTGCAACAAGAAAACGAGGAACTATAAATTTTAAGTATAATTAATTATAACTGAAACAATGAGAAAGAATATTGTTGCTGGCAACTGGAAGATGAACACTACAGTGCCAGAAGGTGTAAAGTTGGCAAGCGAAGTAAATGCCGCTCTCGAAGGAATCACTCCAAAGTGCGATGTCGTTATTGGCGTTCCTTTCACACATCTCACTGCTGTTAAGGCTGTTATCGGCGAAAAGCTTGGTTTGAGCGCTGAAAACTGCGCCGACAAGGCAAAGGGTGCTTACACTGGCGAAGTTTCGGCTGCTATGGTGGCTTCTACTGGCGCTACTTATGTAATCCTTGGTCACTCTGAACGTCGTCAATACTACGGCGAAACAGCTGCTACATTGAAGGACAAGGTGGCTTTGGCTTTGGAAAACGGCCTCTGTCCAATCTTCTGCATCGGCGAAGTGCTCGAAGAACGCGAAAACGGCACTTATTTCGATGTTATCAAGGCTCAAATCGTTGAATCGCTCTTCGACCTCAGCGCTGAAGATTTCGGCAAGATTGTTCTTGCTTACGAGCCAGTTTGGGCTATCGGTACCGGCAAGACTGCTACAGCCGACCAAGCACAAGAAATCCACGCATTCATCCGTGGCTTGATTGCTGAAAAGTATGGCAACCAAGTGGCTGACGACACCACAATTCTTTACGGCGGCAGCTGCAAGCCAAGCAACGCTAAGGAATTGTTCGAAAAGCCTGACGTTGACGGTGGCTTGATTGGTGGCGCTGCTCTCGACGCTGCTTCGTTCATGGGCATCGTTACTGCTTTCTAATCACGAAGCTATAGCTTTGTGCATCCATTTAAGGATGCAGAATACAATACAAGGTTAGTCACAGGGTCTTGTTTCCCGAGGCTCTGTGGCTACTTGATAGTTTTTAGTATTTACAAATACATCATTAATTTTCTTGAATATTGGCATGACAAGAGTGATAAGATATGCTGCTGCAATGGTGTTGATGGCGTTGATGACTGCCGTCGGCAGGAGTGCCAACACTCCCGATGTGGACATTGTGAGCCATCTCAACAACAACACCAAAGGGCAGGTCACCGTGATTGCTCCCGACCAATTGATAGAAAGACTGAAACCTGAGAACGGCGACCCCAACAACGGCGTGCCCAAAAAGGCAGTGTCGAGCAACGTGGGCTATCGCATACAGGCATTCTCCGGCAACAGTGCCACTGCCAAACGCGAGGCACAGGTGAGGGAGCGAAACATCATTTCGCGCTTTCCGCAGATGCGTCCCTACATTGGCTACAAAGCGCCGTCGTGGCGCCTTCGTGTGGGCGATTTCCGCACCCGCGACGAAGCGGAAGAAATGCTCAAGCAGTTGAAAAAGGCATTCCCTGCCTATTCGAGAGAGTTGACCATTGTGGTTGACCGAATAAACTGATGCGTGGGCAATACGCTTGTTTATATTTTTTGTGAAGTAGGAAGATGGATAACAACAGTGAGAAAGAGCAGTTGATTGACGAAATTGCTCAGCACTACAAGAAGATATTGGAACTGATTGGCGAGGACGTGGAGCGCGAAGGTTTGATAAAGACCCCTCGACGTGCCGCTAAAGCTCTGGTTGACATTACGCGCGGATATAAGCAGAACCCCGGTGAATTTGTGAAATCGGCTTTGTTTGAATATGCCGGTTCGAAGGTGGTTGTGGTTAAGGACATCGAGTTCTATTCGTTGTGCGAGCATCACATCTTGCCATTTTTCGGCACCGTGTCGATTGGCTACATCCCCGATGGCTCGATGGTGGGGCTTAGCAAACTGGCGCGCGTGGTTGATGCGTTTGCGCATCGGTTGCAGGTGCAGGAGCGATTTACTGCCGAGATTTGCGATTCGCTCTACGAGAACCTCTCGAGCAAAGGCGTGATTGTGGCAGTGTCGGCTGGCCACATGTGCATGAAGATGCGCGGGGTGGAGAAGCAAGGCGCCAATACACTCACGCTCGAATATCGCGGCGATTTCGAAAATCCGCAGCTTCGCGAAGAATTTTTCAGGATGATTAAGCAATAGTGCAATGCTTTGATGCCGTGTGCGTTAACTGCTGTTATGGGCTGATGCTTGCGGCTTAATGTGAAAATTTTTTGAAAAAAGTTTGCTCAAAGTTTGCACAATTAAGCAAAGTGTAGTAACTTTGCACTCGCAAACGGGAAACGACAACGACGTTGACCGGTTGAATGCGAAAATAGCTCAGTTGGTAGAGCACGACCTTGCCAAGGTCGGGGTCGCGGGTTCGAGTCCCGTTTTTCGCTCAAAAGAGTTCTTTCAAAATAAGATACAAAAATCGCGAAAATAGCTCAGTTGGTAGAGCACGACCTTGCCAAGGTCGGGGTCGCGGGTTCGAGTCCCGTTTTTCGCTCACTTGTCCGGGTGGCGGAATTGGTAGACGCGCTACTTTGAGGGGGTAGTGGGAATTTTCTCGTGTGAGTTCAAATCTCATCTCGGACACAACGAATGCTGATGGTCGGAAATCGCCGATTGTCAGCATTTTTTGTTTGAAGCGCGCCACTGTTTATGTGTTTATGCATCGAAAAATCGTTAAGTTTTATGAAACGGTTGGAAGGTGCCGAAAAATTGGGTAATTTTGTGTTCTGCAAAATAATGATTGTATTGATGACAAACTATTTACGGCATACGTCTTTCGCTCTTGTGATGCTGCTGATGTTTCTGAGCAGCTGTTTCACGGGAGTTGAAAGCACCAAAAAGATTACCGACAAGGATGTGAAAAAGGTGGTTGAGGGCCTCACGCAGGAAGAATTGGAGGCAAACACGCTTTCCATACCTACCGACTCGTTTGCCAACTGGAAGACGGGCAAGCAATTTTTTGTTTGCGACAACAATGCCCGCTTGATATTTAAGCCAACAGGCACCTATGATATCGACACGCTCAACCTGAAGGGCTGCTTGCTCAGCTATGTGGGCTACCATCTTGGCAGCGTGCTCGACAATCGCAACACTGTCAACATCGAGTTCTCCGACGGGCGCAACAAGCTTGTATATTCCACCGACAAGACAATCGACGAAATAAAATCGGGCTACACAATACCGTTTCTCATCGACATGGATGTGGTGCGCTTTGTGGCGATGAAGCTCGATAATCGCACATGCTACATAAAGACGCCAATATGGTACGACGCCAACGAGGCGATGGTGGCTGGCCGCAAGTTTGTGGAGGTGCGCATCGACAGCGTGCTGCCAGGCAACAAAGTGTTTCCGCTGAAGGTGGTGTTCACCGACATCGAGGCGCAGCGCAAGGCTATGGTGTGGATGACGGCAGGCGGCACGGTGCTGAAGAATCGCTCATTTGATGCGCTGTTTTCGCTCACCGACATTCGCAAGCGCTATCCATCCATCGAGCAAGATGTTTGGCAGTGCATTGTTGCAGGCAAGGTGAAGGCGGGCATGACCAAAGACGAGGTGCGCCTGTCGCTCGGCAGTCCGTCGAGCGTCAATCAGCGTCCGTCGCACGAGGGTGTGCGTGAATATTGGTATTATCCCGATGGCAGATATTTGTATTTTGAAGATGGTGTGCTTGTAGAACGTTGAGTTGCGTATGAAACTGTTTGGACACGACATGGAGATTGAATTTTTGGGCACCGGAACATCAACCGGTGTGCCGCAAATAGGCTGCGAATGCCGGGTATGCCGCTCGCGCGACGAGCACGATAAGCGATTTCGTGCTTCGGCTATTGTGCGCACCAAAGGTAAATCCATATTGATTGATTGCGGACCTGATTTCCGTTCGCAGATGTTGCGGGCGTCGAACCATCACCTCGATGCTCTCATCGTCACCCACACCCACTACGACCACGTTGGCGGCGTCGACGACCTTCGTCCTTATTGCTACCACCGCACGCCGCATTTCCCCATTTTTGCACGCCGCGATGTGCTCGACGATTTGTATAAGAAGATGCCTTACAGCTTCAGCGAAAATCCCTATCCCGGAGCACCCATTTTCGACACTTTTGAGGTTGACGACAAACCCTTTGACTGCTGTGGAATTAAGGTCACCCCATTGCCCGTATGGCATGGCAAGCTGCTGATAAACGGCTATCGAATAGGCGACATTGCTTATATCACCGACGCAAAATATATTCCTGAGCAGACTCTCGAATTGATTAAGGGTGTTAAGCTGCTTGTGGTGAATGCGCTGCGACAGGAGGAGCATCCTTCGCACATGACGGTTGATGCCGCCCTGCACGTTGTGGGTTTGGTGAAGCCGCGTCGTGTCTATTTCACGCACATGAGCCACCACATTGGGCTGCACCGCGAGGTGAACAAGTGGCTGCCCGATGGCGTTGAGCTGGCTTACGACGGCTTGATTGTGAAGCTGTGAGCGGGCATTTGCCGCAGTGCTGTTTGAGCCTGCATCTTTCAAAAAAATTCTTTGTCTTCGCAGTTTTCTCATAAAAAATTGCCACATTACATTAGAACACCAAAATAAACTATGGCGCTCAGCTTATGATTTGCACATTTTTTGCTAAATTTGCAAGAAATTGGAGCACTATGTGCATTTGTCGCCCTGGCGATGTGGATGCGACGGCTGAGGGCAGTTGCCCAAGAGCACAGAGTGTAAATAATAATTGGTAAATAATAAACTTTTTTTGAATGAAAAATATAAGGAATTTTTGCATTATAGCGCATATCGACCACGGAAAGAGCACGCTTGCCGACCGTCTGCTTGAATATACCAACACCGTAGAGGCAAAGGACCTGCAGGCACAGGTGCTCGACGACATGGACCTTGAGCGCGAGCGTGGCATCACCATCAAGAGCCATGCCATTCAAATGAAGTATAACTATAAAGGCGAGGAGTATACTCTCAACTTGATTGACACCCCGGGGCACGTCGACTTCTCCTACGAGGTGTCGCGCTCGATTGCGGCATGCGAGGGCGCGCTGCTGGTTGTTGATGCTTCGCAGGGCATTCAGGCGCAAACCATCTCCAACCTGTATATGGCAATCGACCATGGCTTGGAGATTATCCCGGTGCTGAACAAGGTGGACCTCGACAGCGCCAACCCCGACGAGGTGGAGGACCAGATAGTGGACTTCTTGGGCTGCGAGCCCGAGAGCGTGCTGCGCGCAAGCGGCAAGACCGGTTTTGGCGTAAAGGATGTGCTTGACGCCATCGTTGAGCGCGTGCCGGCACCGTCGGGCGACCCCGATGCACCGCTGCAGGCGTTGATTTTCGACTCGGTGTTCAATCCATTCCGCGGCATCATTGCCTACTTCAAGATTGTGAACGGCAGAATCCGCAAGGACGATTTTGTGAAATTCGTCAACACCGAAAAACAATATCATGCCGACGAAATTGGTATCCTGAAACTCGACCTCTCGCCACGCAACGAGCTCTCGGCAGGCAATGTGGGCTACATCATTTCGGGCATCAAGACCTCGAAGGAGGTGAAGGTGGGCGACACCATCACCCATGTTGAGCGGCCTTGCGACAAAGCCATTGCCGGTTTCCAGGAGGTGAAACCGATGGTGTTTGCCGGCGTATATCCCATCGAGGCAGAAGATTTCGAGAACTTGCGTGCTTCGCTCGAGAAGCTGCAGCTCAACGATGCCTCGCTCACATTCCAACCCGAGTCGTCGGTGGCTCTGGGCTTCGGTTTCCGATGCGGATTCTTGGGGCTGCTGCACATGGAGATTGTGCAAGAGCGTTTGAGCCGCGAGTTTAACATGGAAGTAATCACCACAGTGCCAAACGTGTCATACCGCGTTTTCGACAAAAAAGGCAACATGACCGAAGTGCACAACCCAGCCGGATTGCCCGACCCAACAATGATTGAGCACATCGAGGAACCGTATATTCGTGCATCGATAATCACCGTCACCGACTACATCGGCCCGATTATGACGCTTTGCCTTGGCAAGCGCGGCGAGCTGGTGAAGCAAGATTTCATCTCGGGCAACCGTGTGGAAATATTCTTCGACCTGCCATTGGGCGAGATTGTGATTGACTTTTACGACAAGCTCAAGAGCATATCAAAGGGCTATGCCTCGTTCGACTACTACATTCACGACTTCCGCGAGTCGAAGCTGGTGAAGCTCGACATCATGCTCAATGGCGAACCGGTGGACGCCCTGAGCACACTCACACACTTCGACAATGCCGTGCCGTTTGGCCGCCGCATGTGCGAGAAGCTCAAGGAGCTGATTCCGCGCCAGCAGTTCGACATTGCTGTGCAGGCAGCCATCGGTGCCAAGATTATTGCCCGCGAAACCATCAAGGCGGTGCGCAAGGACGTTACTGCCAAGTGCTATGGCGGCGACGTGAGCCGTAAGCGCAAGCTGCTTGAGAAACAAAAAGCCGGCAAAAAGCGTATGAAGCAAATTGGAACAGTGCAAGTGCCGCAAAAGGCGTTTCTTGCAGTGTTGAAACTCGATTAATGTATTTTTTTACTCTATGATAGAAGGAAAAATTGTAAGCGACATGGAGAACGAGCGCGCCGTATTGGTGGGCTTGATTACTCCTACGCAAAACGAAGCCAAGGCAAACGAGTATCTCGACGAACTGGCTTTTCTTGCCGACACTGCCGGTGCTGTGACGGTGAAGAAATTCCTGCAGCGCTGCGATGCGCCCAACCGCACATCGTTTGTGGGCAAGGGCAAGCTTGAAGAGATAGCAAAGTATGTTGAGGAAAACGACATTGCGTTGGCGATATTCGACGACGACCTCACCACTAAACAGGTGTCGTTCATCGAAAAAGAGGTGAAAGTGAAGGTGCTCGACCGCACATCGCTCATCCTCGACATTTTTGCCGCCCGTGCCAAGACGGCAAACGCGCGTATGCAGGTGGAATTGGCGCAATATCAGTATCTGTTGCCGCGACTCACCCGCATGTGGACTCACCTCGAGCGTCAGCGAGGCGGTATTGGTATGCGCGGACCGGGCGAAACGCAGATTGAAACCGACCGCCGCATCATCCTCGACAAAATATCGCTGCTCAAGGAGCGTCTGCGCGACCTCGACAAGCAGAAAACCATACAGCGCAAGAATCGTGGCAAACTCACCCGTATTGCGCTTGTGGGATACACCAACGTGGGCAAATCAACGCTGATGAACCTGCTGAGCAAGAGCGACGTGTTTGCCGAAAACAAACTGTTTGCCACGCTCGACACCACTGTGCGAAAGGTGATTATCGACAACCTGCCTTTCCTGCTCACCGACACCGTTGGTTTCATTCGCAAGTTGCCCACCAAGCTGATTGAATCGTTCAAGTCGACCCTCGATGAGGTGCGCGACGCCGACATTCTGGTGCATGTGGTTGACATCAGCCACCCGCAGTTTGAGGAGCAAATCGAAATTGTGAATAAGACCTTGCTGGAGGTGTGCGATGCTTCGAACAAGGAGATGATTATGGTGTTCAACAAGATTGACAATTTCTCGTATGTGAAGAAGGACGACGACGATCTCACGCCGCGCACTCGCGAAAACATCTCGCTTGACGAACTGAAAGCCACTTGGATGGCTAAGCTCAACGACAACTGCGTGTTCATATCAGCCAAGCAGCACACCAACATCGAGGAGCTGAAGCAGATGCTCTACGATAAGGCAAAAATCATTCACATGAACCGATTCCCCTACAACGATTTCCTCTTTCAGAAATACGACGACCTGGGCGAGGAGCAATAACGCGTGATTAAAGAGCAAACCTAAAAGCTATATAAACGTAATCAAACAATACAAGTAACCTAAAACAATCTAAGTGAGATGAATGTAAAACGACTGGTTGTAATGACCTTTTTGCTTGTTGCCGCCATTAGTGCAACAGCAGCCTTGAAGGATACAGTTGAAAAAGACTTTGCATCGCGAAGCACCGACAAGCAAGTGTCGGGCGTGATGAGCAAGGTGGCAAAGATGAAGATGAACGCCGACGAGCAGTTGGCAATGAAGTTCCTCTACTCATATATGCCGCTCCCCGACATGACCGACTACTCGGTTGACTTCTACAAGATGAACGTAGACTATGCGCTACGCACACGCAAGGAGATGGCGTGGGGCAGCAAGGTTCCCGACCGCGAATTCTATCACTTTGTGCTGCCGGTGCGCATCAATAACGAGAACCTCGACGAGAGCCGCCGTGTGTTCTTCGAAGAACTGAAAGAACGCGTGAAAGGCATGTCGATGCGCGACGCAGCCCTCGAGGTGAACCACTGGTGCCACGAAAAGGTGACCTACCGCCCGAGCGACTCGCGCACCAGTTCGCCATTGGCTTCGGTGAAGACCGCATTTGGCCGCTGTGGCGAGGAGTCGACATTCGGCGTGGCTGCCATGCGCGCCGTTGGCATTCCTGCCCGCCAGGTTTACACCCCTCGCTGGGCGCACACCGACGACAACCATGCTTGGGTGGAGGTGTGGATTGACGGCGAATGGCAATTCCTTGGCGCCTGCGAGCCCGAGCCGGTGCTCAACCTCGGTTGGTTCAACGCACCTGCTTCGCGAGGCATGATGATGCACACCAAGGTGTTTGGCCGTTACGAAGGTCCGGAGGATGTGATGAGCAAAAACAACTGCTTCACCGAAATCAACGTCACCGAAAACTATGCTCCCACAGCCAAAGCCGTTATTCGCGTGGTTGACGAAAAAGGCGCTCCCGTATCGGCACGCGTCGATTTCAAGGTGTATAACTACGCCGAACTCTACACCGTATGCCGCAAGCAAAGCGACAGCAATGGCTACACCTACGTTAGCAGCGGCTTGGGCGACCTTGTGGTGTGGGCTTCGAAAGGCAATAAATTCGGTTTCAAAAAATGTTCGGTTGGCAAGCAGGACACCGTGGTGGTTGCCCTCGACAAGACTGTAGGCTTCAGTGGCGTGGTTGAACTCGACCTCGTTCCGCCGGTTGAACGCAACACCGTTCCGCCGTTGACTCAAGAGCAAATCGACGTCAACAAGAAGCGTCTGGTTTACGAAGACTCGATTCGCGGCTTGTATGAAGCCACATTTGTCAATGAGCAAAAGGCAAAGCAGCTGGCTGAAGGATGGGGCTTGCCAGTGGATAAGGTGACGCATTTCCTCATTGGGTCGCGCGGCAACTATGCCACACTCATCTCGTTCATCGACAAAGCTGCCGACAAGCAACGAGCCCTCAATCTGCTCGACGTAATAAGCGATAAGGACCTTCGCGACGTGCGCCTCGAAGTGCTCAACGACCATTTCTATAACACTCCCGACTTGGGCGACAACTCAAAGTTCTATTTTGAGAACGTGATGAACCCGCGCATCGACAACGAAATGATTGAGCCATACAAGGCATATTTGCAAAAAGCCTTCAAGAAACTTGATGTGAAGTCGTTCAAAGCCGACCCGTATAAGTGGGCTGAATGGGTGAAGAAAAACATCGTTGTGGTTAAGGGTTGGAATCCGCAGAACTTGCGCATGATGCCCACCAAGGTTTGGCAATATCGATGCAGCGACGCCGACAGCCGCGACATGTTCTTTGTAGCCGGTGCTCGTGCAATGGGCATCTATGCTCGCAAGGACCTGGTTACCGGCAAGGTGCAATGGGCAAGCGAAAAGGATGTGTGGCACGACGTGCAATTTGAGGCTGCCGAGCAGGTGACCATGGCGCAAGGCGAATTGAACATGGCTTACACTAAGTTCCAGCGCCTCGACGACCCGAAATATTACTATCACTTCACCATCTCGAAGGTTGACGACGGTTATCCTGTGCTGCTTAACTATCCCGAAGAGGGATATAACGACATGTTCAAGGGTGGTGCCAAGCTCGACGAAGGCAACTATGTGCTCATCACCGGCACTCGCATGGGCAACGGCAGCGTGCTTGCCCGACTCAACTTCTTTGGCGTGAACCGCGACAAGAACACCGATGCCGACCTTGTGTTCCGCTCTTCGGAAACCGACGTTCAGGTGATTGGCAACTTCAACAGCGAAGACAAATACTACGATTTCGCAACCAAAACCACCAAGTCGCTGCTCTCGACCACCGGTCGCGGCTATTACATTCTTGGCTTGATTAATCCAAACCACGAACCAAGCAACCACGCACTCCACGACATTGAAAGTGTTGCGGCAGAATTCGAGAAGTGGGGTCAGAAGATTGTGCTGCTCTTTGCCGACGAAGATGCATCGAAGCGCCACAAGTGGGCAGAATTCAAGAAAATGCCTAACACCGTGGTTTACGGCACCGACACCAACGGCGCAATTGCCGGCGAGCTGAAGCAGGCGCTCAACCTGGGCAGCGACAATCGCCCGATTTTTGTGATTGCCGACACGTTCAACCGCGTAGTGTTTGTTTCGCAAGGCTACACCATCGGGCTTGGTGAACAAATGATTAATGTGATTCACAAGCTCAACGAAGGCAAATAACATCGTGACGAAACGCAGGTGCTTGAGCCTGCTGTGATATACCGAAAACCCTATTCGCCTGCACACTACAATGTGGCTGCGAGTAGGGTTTACTCGTTTTTGCCTCCGGCTTGTTCGAAATGCTATACTATGAATTTTTTCGTGAATTTAATGCGCAAAATTGTCGGATAGTAGAGGAAATATTAGTAATTTTGCACTTTAATAAAGTAAAAAAGATTAAGGCAGTGAATACGAAGTACATTTTTGTAACAGGAGGCGTGGTTTCTTCGCTTGGAAAAGGAATCATCTCGTCATCGTTGGCGCGATTGTTGTTGTCGCGCGGCTATCGTGTGACAATCCAAAAGTTCGACCCTTACATCAACATCGACCCCGGTACGCTGAACCCATACGAGCATGGCGAATGCTATGTGACAGTCGACGGGCAGGAAACCGACCTCGATTTGGGCCATTACGAGCGTTTCACTAACATACACACCACTCGTGCAAACAACATCACCACCGGTCGCATCTATCAGAATGTAATCGACAAAGAGCGTCGAGGCGACTATCTGGGTAAAACAGTTCAGATAATTCCGCATATCACCGACGAAATCAAGCGCAACGTGAAGTTGCTTGGCAACACCGGCAAATTCGACTTCGTGATTACCGAAATTGGTGGCACCGTGGGCGACATCGAATCGCTGCCGTTCCTCGAGGCTGTGCGTCAGTTGCGCTGGGAGATGCCTCACGACAGCCTGTGCATACACCTCACTTATGTGCCGTTCATCAATGCTGCCAAGGAGCTGAAGACAAAGCCTACTCAGCACTCGGTGAAGAATCTGCAGGAGGTGGGTATTCAACCCGACATATTGGTGCTGCGCACCGAGCACGACATTCCTGCGGGAATGCGACGCAAAGTGGCTCAGTTTTGCAACGTAAGCCCCGATGCTGTCATTCAGTCGCTCGACGCAAGCTCGATCTACGAAGTGCCACTGAATATGCTCAAAGAAGGTCTCGACATTGCCGTGTTGCGCAAAACCGGCTGCCCAACTGACGGCGAACCCGACTTGACTCAATGGAACAACTTCCTTAGCAAGCTGCACAACTGCTCGAAGACAGTGAAGATTGGTCTTGTGGGCAAATATGTTGAACTGCAGGATGCCTATAAGAGCATCGACGAGGCGCTGTTCCAATCGGCAGTTTATCACGACGCCAAGCTCGACTTGAAATATATCAGCAGCGAGAAACTGCGCGACGATAACGTGAAGGAAATGCTCAGCGGGCTCGACGGCGTGATTGTGGCTCCAGGATTCGGTCAGCGTGGCATTGAGGGCAAGTTTGTGGCATTGAAGTGGTGCCGCGAGAACGACGTGCCTACATTCGGAATCTGCTTGGGCATGCAGTGCATGGTCATTGAGTTTGCCCGCAACGTGCTGGGTATGACCGACGCCAACAGCACAGAGATGGACCCCAAAACGCCATATAACGTAATCGACCTAATGGAGGAGCAAAAGAGTATCTCCAACCTGGGCGGAACAATGCGTCTGGGCGCATACGCTTGCCGTCTTGCCGGTGGCTCGACAGTTGCTAAGGCTTACGGCAAAGATATGGTTGAGGAGCGTCACCGCCACCGCTTTGAGTTCAACAACGAGTTCCGCTATCAGTTCGAAAAATCGGGTATGAGCTGCGTGGGCGAGAACCCCGAAACTCATCTTGTTGAAGTGGTTGAGGTGCCAAGCCGCAAATGGTATGTTGGCACACAATATCACCCCGAATACAGCAGCACGGTGCTCAATCCGCATCCGTTGTTCATGAGCTTCATTGAGGCAGCCCTCAAATACAAAATGAGTGAGAAATAATGAAAATAGCATCATCGATGCCGAGTCATATTTTTTATCTTTGAATTATTAATTAAAACAATCTTACAAACACACCGATGGACAGAAACACCATTATCGGCTTATGCCTAATGTTCCTTGTGATTATGGGCTTTACTTGGCTCAATCAACCAAGCGACGAGCAATTGGCTGCTGCCAAGGCTCAGCAGGAGCAAGCCGAAGCAAACACTAAGCAACAAACAAAAGCCGAGGCTTCGACAACCGTTGCCGATACTCTGACGGCTGACGACATCAACCGACTGAAGTCGTCGATTCAGCTGTATGGACGCCAAAGTGCCGACCAGGCCGGCAATACGGTTTACTCGCTTGAAAGTAACGACGCAAACCTCACGCTTTCGGGCGACAAGGTGAGCGGCACCGTGAAAGTGAACGGAAAGGACGTTGACTACGAAACAGTTAATTCGTCATCCGACATAAGCACTCGCAATCAAGCCATTGCTGCGCTGAAAGCCGCTGTGATGTCGTATGCCAAGAGCGGCGATTTTGCAAAGTGCCTCACTGGCGAAAACAAAACAGTGACACTGAAGAACGATGTGCTGAAAATCGACGTCAGCACCAAGGGTGGCGCCATCACTGAAGCCACACTGCTCGACTACGACACCTATCGCGGCAAGGGCGTGAAGCTGTTCGACGCTCAAACCAACCAATTCGGCTTTGTGTTCAACACCGATGCTCAGCGCTTCAACACCGCCGACTATTATTTCACTCCGCTTGCGCAGACCGATTCTACGGTGACCATGCAGCTCAATCTTGGCAACGATGTCACTTGGGCTGTTCGCTACACCCTCGAAAAGGGCAGCTATATGGTGAAGATGGAAGTGCTTCAGCACAACATGAACCGCGTGATTCCGGAAAACATTCCTAACCTCGACATCGTTTGGTCTCAGCGCATGATGCGCCAAGAAAAAGGCAAGATGTTTGAGGAACGCAACAGCGCCATCTACTACAAATATTCAAACGGCAGCGTTGAAAACTTGAGCGAAAGCTCAGCCGACGACGAGGAAACCACCGGCGACATCAAGTGGGTGAGCTTCAAGAATCAGTTCTTCTCGAGCGTGCTTGTTGCCGACAAGTGCCTCAAGGGCGCAAAGATGGAAAGCAAGCCTATCGACAAAAACAGTGCCTTCTATTCTGACTATCACAAGGATATGGAGCTTTACACCTCGGTTGAATATAAGTCGACCGACGAAAACCCTGCCAATTTCCAGATTTTCTTTGGCCCGAACAAGTTTCAACTGCTCAAGAGCTACAACAAATATTGCGACAGCGAGGACCTCGACCTCAATCGCTTGGTGTCGCTCGGCTGGGCATTGTTCCGATGGGTTAACACCTACATCGTGATTCCGGTGTTCGACTGGCTCACCGGCATCTGCGGCAATATGGGCTTGGCAATTTTGGTGCTCACCATACTGCTCAAGGTGGTGCTGTTCCCATTGTCGAACAAGAGCTACATTTCGCAAGCCAAGATGCGCTTGCTGGCTCCCGACGTGAAGAAAATCGACGAGAAATATCCCGGACAGGAAAACGCCATGAAGGCGCAGCAGAAAAAGATGGAACTCTATAGCATGGCTGGCGCAAGCCCGTTCGGCGGCTGCTTGCCAATGTTGCTGCAAATGCCGTTCCTCATTGCCATGTTCACCTTCTTCCCGTCGTCGATTGAGCTGCGTGGCGAATCGTTCCTGTGGGCTTCCGACCTCTCGGCTCCCGACGCCATACTCACTTGGGATGCACAAATTCCGCTCATCAGCAGCTATTTTGGCAACCATCTGAGCCTGTTCTGCTTGCTCATGACTGTCACCAACATTCTCTACACCAAAATCACCATGCAGTCGCAGCAAAACAGCCAGATGAAAGGCATGCAATGGATGATGTATTTGATGCCGATTATGTTCCTGGTGTTCTTCAACAACTACGCTTCGGGTTTGAGCTACTACTACTTCCTGTCGCTGTTGTTCACCATCATTCAGAACTATGCTACTCGCTATTTCGTGAGCGAAGAAAAGATGCGTGCACGCATGGCTGAAGCTGCCAAGAATCCTAAAAAGAAAAGCGGATTCATGGCTCGCCTCGAGGAAGCTCAACGCCAGCAGCAGGCTATGCTTGCCCAACAGCAGAAAAAGAACAACAACGGCAAGGGCCGTCATTAAGCTGTGCGCTCAGCGCAGCTGCACCTGCGGCGGTGACATCACCAAAATCGCATCGGCAGCAGCGCATAAATGCAAAATCAGATATTAAAAAAACATCAATATTTAGGGCTGTAGCAATGTGGCACGTTGCTATAGCCCTTTTTACTTCGGTTTTTTTGATGTTTTATAGAAAATTTTTTAATTTTGGTGCAACTTTTTTGCTAATCGCTGCGTCTAACTAACAGAAACCCGATAAAAAAACGGGAGACAAATTAACAGAAACAAAAAAAATTAAAAACTTACCACTATGATACAACATCAATGTCCATCATGCGGACGTCAGTTCACCACCGAACAAGCTTCAGTTAACGTGAAATGCCCATATTGCGGCACCGAGTTTTCGCCGGCATACAATCAAGGCTATCAGCAAGGATTTCAACAAGGCTATAACAGCGCCAGTGGCGGCACCGTGTTCGACTGCGGTCCTTCGGGACGCTCGCGCGGCGTGGCAGCATTGCTCGCCATCTTCCTCGGCGCTTTAGGCATCCACTATTTCTACCTTGGCAAAAACACAGCCGGCATAGTGTTCCTGCTTATTTCAATATTCTCTTGTGGAATTCTTGCAGCCGTCACATCGGTGCTGGCATTAGTGCAAGGAATCATAATGCTCACGCTCACTCAAGAACAGTTCGAGCAAAAATATGTCTACTGCCCACAATCAATTCCATTGTTCTGATTCGTTGGCGAAGTGTATAATATAATAAACTAATCACTGCCCGAGGCATCCACACCGCCTCGGGCAGTATTTATTTGCTGCCGCTTGTTTGCAGCGAAAAATAGAATTGCCGCGCTGGTTGCCGCAGCAATGGCTTTGGCGCTAGCTTCGTTGTCTGCTCAGTCAGCCGACCATTTGCTAAGGGTGGAAGCGTGAATCGGTGGGCATGCATCGAAAAAATGATTTGTGGCGGTTGTGTGGTTCAAACCATTTTTTGTAACTTTGCGTCATGGCAAAAAAAAGTGCTAAACGAAACAGAAACAGAAAACGAAGCGAGCAGCAAAAGGTGGACCGGTTCATACGCTGGGTTACGGTGTGTGGCGTGGTGGGTCTTGTGTCGATAGGCTGTGCCATCTACTATCTGCTGCGTCACCACCCGAATGTGGTTGTCGACCGTAAGGAATATCCGGTGGTGGGCATCGACATCTCGAAGCACAACGGCATCGTTGACTTTCAGCAGCTTGCCGCCGATAGCTTGAGTTTTGTGTTTATCAAAGCCACCGAGGGCAACGAATACGTCGACCCTACCTTTGAGCGCAACTATGCCCTTGCCAAGCAGGCAGGGTTGAAAGTGGGTGCCTATCATTATTTCCGTATGGCAAAGAACGGCACCGTGCAAGCCTACAATTTCCTGAAGTCGGTGAAGGGCAAGGAAATTGATTTGCCTTTGGTGATTGACGTTGAGGAATGGGGCAACGACATCTTTGTTGACCGCGACGAGGCTGTGAAGCGTTTGGTGAAGATGGTGGAATGTATCGAGAATAATAATTATAAGGTGATGATTTACACCAACAAGGACGGCTACAAGAAATTCATTCGTGGCAACCTCGACGACAAGTTATTGTGGCTGTGCACGTTCAAGCAGCCCGAAAAGGTGGTTGATTATAATTGGACCATCTTGCAATACAGCCATTGGGGCGAGGTGGCAGGAATTGATGGCGAGGTGGACCTCGACGTGTTTAATGGCGACCGCGGCGCATGGCAGCGCTGGTTGCAGTCGCTCTGAGGTTTTTTTATCATAACAAGATGTTTTTTATGCATAACAAAACAACTAACATAATGCGTAGCCTGCGAGGCGTGGTCGTAGCCATGGCATTGGCGCTTGCTTGGATGCGTACCGATGCGGCAATACTCACATGGTCGGCTCACAACCTCACTTTCGAAGTGCCCGATGGCGGAACCGTGACCTACAACAGCGCATCGCATTTCGAGATTATGTGGCAGGATATGGCGCTGGTGATTACGCTCTACAACAAGCAAGGCGCCAACGACGACAACATGCAGATGGATTTGGCGCGACGTGCCAACGGCTATAACATGTATGAATGTCAGCCCAATAAGATTAAGGTGAAGGGCTTCAAGTGCTATTCGCTCACGGGCACCATGCCCGACGGCAGCCACACGCTGCTTGCCAACCTGGTGTGCAAAAACCGCGACCTGCTGGTGTCGGTGACTGTGAACTATCTGCTTGGCAGCATCGAGGAGGCTGAGGACGTGGTGAAGAGTTTTGCCATAGGCAAGCAGAAAGCCAAGAAAGAAAAAAAGCAGAAAGTGCAAAGCGCCGAAGACGCCAAGGCGGTGGAGGAAGCCGAAGCCAAGCGCAAGCAGGAGCAAACCAAACCTAAAAAGAATCATACGCTCTACAACATCTGAGCCGCTTGGCGGAGACATTGCCATGACTCATTGCGATGACCGCTATGTTAAGCAAGCCTTCAAACAATTGCTTATTCCATTCTTTTGCCGTATCTTTGCAGAAGAAATAAAGTCTTACTAAAATGGCATTAAGCAATAAGAAATTAATGATTATCGGCGGCAGCCTGATGGCTGTGCTGATTGTGGTAATCGGCATTTTGCTGTTTACGATGAACAAGACACGTGGTGAACTCGAAAAGGTTGAGGCTGAGAAAGAAGAAATTAAGTTGCAGCGCGACCAATATCAACTTGCAGGCGAGTATGAGCAACTCAATACGCAATTCCAGAGTATGGAAGGGCAGACGCGTTTTCTGCAAAACGACTCGATTCTGACCAAATACACCGAGGCTAAGGACAAGGTGGAAAAGCTTCTTGCCGAGCTCAAGAGCCAAAAGATTTCGAGCCAAAAACGAATAGCCGAGTTGCAGGACGAAATTAAAACGCTCAAGGGCATTATGCGCCATTATGTGCAAATCATCGATTCGCTGGGCAAGGAGAATGCCGGCTTGCGTGCCGAAAACCTTGAGATTCGCAACAAAAACGAACAACTTACCAGCCAAATAGGCGAGGTGTCGCAGAAAAACGAAAACCTCACCAAACGTATGATTCTTGCCGAAAAGCTCAACGTCACCGGTGTGTCGCTCACGCCAATCAAGGGCAATGGCAAAACCGAAAAGAACATCAAGAAGGCAAAGCAGTTGAAGGTGACGTTCACCATTCCGCAAAACAACTCTACGCCGGTGGGCGAAAAGACCTTGTTTGTGCGCATCACAAGCCCCGAAGGCACTGTGCTGGGCGCTCACGGCTCGTTCAGCTTTGAGGGCGGCAACTTGCCTTACACCGAAAAGAAGACTATTGAATACACCGGACAAGAAATTGCCGGCGTGACAATCTATTGGAACGTGAACACTGCTCTCACCCCGGGCGATTACACCGTTGAAATCTTTGCCGACAACTATCGCTTGACTTCGCGCCGATTCTCCATAGCAAAATAAACACACGCTCTAACCTGCGCGAGGTAGCGGCAACTCCCCCAAAAAAATATATTCGCCGAGGCGTGAAAATAAATCACATCGCCTCGGCGAATATTGTTGTGTTGTGTGAGTGTGTTCCGGGGGGAGCAAAGCGCAATTTCCACCAACGCGTTGATGGCATCCGTGCAAACTACCCGGCGTTGATGGCATCCAGAATGGCTCTCACCGCTTGGGCGTCGGTGACTTTGCGCACATCTTCGTTGGCATCTTTTGCGCCCATATACACATCGCTACGGGCAAAATTCATCAGGCTTGCCACATTGCCGCTTGCCGAGGCATGAATCTCGGTGGCACCGGTGAGCGAAAGTATTTGTGCGGCGTTGTTGGCATTCACTCCGCAGCCGGGCATAATGATGATTCGTCCGGCAGCTTGGCGCACCAACGAGGCAATCAATTCGGCGCCTTGCAGTGCTGTGGGCGCTTGACCCGAGGTGAGCAGGCGGTTGCAGCCAAGGGCGATGATTTGTTCGAGAGCTTCTTGCGGGCAACGGCAGCGGTCGAATGCGCGGTGGAAGGTGATGTTTATACCCTCGGCAGCCTCAACCATTCGGCGGCAGGCAGCCACATCGATGTCGCCGTCGGGCGTGAGTGCGCCAATCACCACACCGTGTACGCCAAGTCGGCGTAAAGCCTCGATGTCGTCGACCATAGTGTCAATCTCATGTGGGTTGTAAAGAAAATCGCCGCCGCGTGGACGGATGAGAGCATGCACCTTCATGCCCAGTGCCAGAGCTTGCTTTGCAAGGCCGTATGACGGGGTGATGCCGCCTTCGCTCAGGGCGCTGCACAGCTCGATGCGTTCGGCACCGCCGGCTTTAGCATTCAGGGCGCTGTCGATGTCGGCGGCGCATACTTCAAGGATGTGATGTTTGGTTGCCATAGTTTTGCTATTTTTCGCAGTTTTACTGCAAAGATAGCGAAAAAACACCGCTTATTCAAGTGAGTTGAATAAAGCGGTGTGGTGTAAAATATGCATGAGTTTTACAAGTGTCAGTTGGCAGTGGGAGCTTTGTAGTAGACGCGCACCTCGCCAACGCTCACGCTGCCTTTAATCATCAATGGTATGTGGGCATTGTCGGTTGAAATCCAGCAATGAATGTCGTCCGACGATTTCTTTTTGCCGTCCTGCGTGAACTTGAATGTCACGTGGTGGCTGTTGTGCGTGCTTTTGTCGCGAAGCTTGATTGTTTCCTCGCCAACGTAGGTGACGGTTAGATTCTCCTTGCGGCGGCCCGAGAAAATGGTGGTCTTAACCGATCCGTTAGCCTTCATGCTGTCGAAATCGAGCGAGCGCAGATAGTAGAACACGCTGAGCATATCGTAAGCCTGACCGGGAGCCTGCAGGGTGACGTGCTTTGTTTCCTTGTCTTTTCGCACAACGGTGCAGTTGGCTGTGGAAGTGTTGTCGACATACGAGTAGTCGACCACGTCCTTGCTGAAGTGCTTGCCTTCGTGGGCTGTTTTGATGTATTGTTCCGGACGCAACCCGTCCTTAGCGATGCGGCAAGTGAGAGTGTCACGCACTTTATACACCTTGTCAGCCCAGCTCACGGTGCGTGCCATGAGGCTGGTGTTATAATAGTTACCGTTGTTTGATAGGCTCAGGGTTGCGCTTGCCGCATGCTTCCAAATCAATCCCCAGTGATAAACAATCTCGTAGTTGAGACTTTCGTTGGCGAATTTTGTGGTGGCAGCGGCATTAGCGTTTGCGCCGCAGAGCATAACTAATGCGGTGAGCAATGCCGATATTTTGTTGTGTAGCTTCATCGTTTCGTGCCTTTAATGTTAGTTTTGTTACAGAATCTTTCAATCTTTCTTTTGCCAATATTGACTATATTTTTTGCTTTCGGTTTAAATGAGTACCTCAAAAAAATGGTGATACGGCATTGCAGAGGGGTGTAATGTTTCAAAAATAATTGCTCTGAAAATGAGGAGTTTTGCAGTAATGTTTCAGTTGGTGGGTGCCGCTCATAATTACTTGCTATATTTGCGGAGAAAATCAATATCAATCTAAAAATTACGACATAGTTATGAGTAACACAAAAATTCCGGGACTGAGTTTTTCGCTTAAAAGAGCGCTTGGCATAACAGCGCTGAAACGCCGTTTCACCAAGGCTACGGGCATACCCACCACCAAAGCCGGCATTGAACGCAAAGTGGGCGAAGCAGTAATCGACAAAATTTTTGGCAAGAAATAAAAGCTATGATTGAGAATAAAGCAATACGTGAGTTTTTCGATGCCGAAGCCGAGGCACAGAAAGCAAGTTGGGAGGCAACAATGAGTTTGCCGTTGAAAGAACGAATAAGAAAACGCAAGGCAATTGACAATGTCACCATCGACGATAAACACTTTTGTTTTATTGATGATAAGTATCTAATAATGAAGGTGCATTTCAATCACAATCTTTCAGATTTTAAAGAGGGTGACGGTCTGTTTTTGCACGAAAATGGCGATGCCTTAGGAATGGAATGTACGTTGTATAAATATGAAGGTGAAAATACTGCATATATAAGTGTTTATCTATATAGACTAATGGTAGATTTGGAATATGTTTTAGACAAAACACTTGTGCTTGACAAAAATAATGTAGACTTGCGGGAAAATGTATTCAACAATTTTACATTCTCTTTGCCAAGTGAGGACACGTTTTGGAACGACTTGCTGTTCAACAGCCACAAGGCGCCTGTCTTTGGCGATGTTGAAGAGGCTGAATACATTGTGGATAAACTCGAAAAGGAATTAGATGTTAAACTCACGCCCAATCAGCGTGAGGCGGTGTTGAACAGTATAGCAGCCAACGATTATTATCTGATTCAGGGGCCTCCGGGCACCGGCAAATCGTTTGTGCTTGCACTTATTATTCTTGCGGAGGTTATGTTTCGCAAACGCAAGGTGGTGGTTGTGGGTCCGAATCACATGGCAGTGAACAATGTGCTTATACAAACAGCCAAGATGCGTGCGTTTGACAATTTATTCAAGGTAGGTCAGAGCTACCATGCACCACATTTCACCAAGATAATTGATGGACAAGAGTATCATATACCAAATGAAGAACATCCTAAAGTAAGTGACATAAATAGCCGTGAAGGAGGATGCTTGGTTGGAATGACACCGCATAGCTTGTACACCAGTCGGGCTCGCGATTTGGAGTTCGACACGCTGATTATCGACGAAGCTGGTCAGATGAGCATCCCTTTGGCTATGATGGGTATGGTAAAAGGTAAGAAGGTGATAATGGCGGGCGACCACAAGCAGCTTGCGCCAATCATGGGAAGCGACGATGTGCCCGAATGTTTGCGTCAATCGGCATTTGAGGCGCTTTTGCAACCGGGCAATTACACTCTGCTCAATCGCAGTTTTAGAATGTGTGCGCCCATTTGCGATTTTGTGTCGGAATTGTTCTACGACGGCAAGGTAGAGCCTGCCAGCCAAGGCTGCGGCGATAGGGTGATGTGCAACGACAAGTTGTATAGTTTCGATGCGCCCATAGTGCTGCACGACGTCGACGACGGTGGGCTTCAGGCGTCGGAGGTAGAGGCGGAGGCTGCCGCCGCCATTGTGGCAGAATACATCGGCAAAGGGCTTGAAGCAAAAGACGTGGCAGTGATTGCACCCTTCAGGGCACAGGTGGCAGCGGTGCGGCGAGCAATAAGGAAGCTCGAAAGCATCGATGAAGCCGATAAGCTGCAGGTGGCTGTTGACACCGTCGACAAGATGCAGGGTCAGGAGCGCGAAGTGATTATCTATTCCATGACAGCCGGCGATGCCGAATATGCAATGGAGATGGCTGACTTCTTGTATAATCCTAATAAGCTTAACGTGGCTTTTTCGCGTGCAAAAAGCAAACTGATAATTCTGGCAAATGTGAAACGCATGCAAGAGCTCGATACCGATAACTACCGCCACATTAGCCGTATGCTGTCGTCGCAGCGTGTGACGAGGGTGTAAACCAATAAAGCGTAATAAAAGATATTTAACAATGCAAAGTGTTGCTTAACTGAAGATTTTTTGCGAAATTTGCAAATGAATTTGTGATGATAGGCTTTGCTTGAAATGCCGCCATGCATTGGGCATGTTAGAAGAGGGCATTTGCCGGTTCCTATCGTTGTATTGAAGATTGTGATTGGTATCAAAAAAAATATAATAAAATTAAACAGAAATGGCAAAAAAAAGTGCATTGCAAATGGCTCGCTCTCAATATCAGCCAAAGCTTCCTTCGTCGTTGTGGGGTGCTGTGAAGGCTGTACAGGGTGAACCAACCCAGTCGGTAGCCGACCAAGAAGAAATCAAGGCTTTGTTCCCAAACACTTATGGACTTCCTGAGTTGACCTTCGAAAAAGACCCTAAGCAAAGCAAGTTGGCTGGTGCTCAGTTCAACGTAGGCGTTATTTTGTCGGGCGGTCAAGCTCCTGGTGGACACAATGTGATTAGCGGTTTGTTTGATGGCATCAAGGCTATCAACAAGGCAAACCGTTTGTATGGTTTCCTGATGGGCCCCGGCGGTTTGGTTGACCACAATTATGTTGAGCTCACTTCGGAAATTATCGACGAATATCGCAACACCGGTGGCTTCGACATCATTGGTTCGGGTCGTACAAAGCTCGAAAAGCCAGAACAATTCGAAAAAGGCCTTGTAATCCTTAAGGAACTCAACATCAAGGCTGTAGTTATCATTGGTGGTGACGACTCTAACACCAACGCTTGTGTGCTTGCCGAATACTACAAGGCAAAGAACGTTGGCATCCAGGTGATTGGCTGCCCGAAGACTATCGACGGCGACTTGAAGAACGAAATGATTGAAACCTCGTTTGGTTTCGACACTGCCACTAAGGTTTATTCGGAGGTTATCGGCAACATCCAACGCGACTGCAACTCTGCAAAGAAATATTGGCACTTCATCAAGCTGATGGGCCGTTCGGCTTCGCACATCGCTCTTGAATGTGCTCTTCAAACTCAACCTAACTACTGCATCATCTCTGAAGAGGTTGAGGCTAAGAATATGACCCTCGACGCAATCGTTGCCGACATTGCCGGCGTGGTTGCTAAGCGTGCTGCCAAGGGCGACAACTTTGGTACAGTGCTCATTCCTGAGGGCTTGATTGAATTCATTCCTGCAATGAAGGCACTTATTGCCGAACTTAACGACCTGCTCGCTGCTCATCCTGAGTTTGCCGGTTTGGATGCCGCTGCACAACGCGAATTTGTGCTCAACAACCTCAGCGAAGCCAATGCAGCTTCGTTCAAGAGCCTGCCTGCCGGTGTAGCTCGTCAGCTCACACTCGACCGCGACCCTCACGGCAACGTGCAAGTTTCGCTCATCGAAACCGAAAAGTTGCTTAGCGAAATGGTTGGCAACAAGCTCAAGGAAATGAAGGAAGCCGGTGAATATGTTGGCAAGTTCTCGCCACTGCACCACTTCTTCGGTTACGAAGGTCGTTGCGCTGCTCCATCGAACTTCGATGCTGACTACTGCTACGCATTGGGTTACAACGCAGCTCAATTGGTTAACTGCGGTGCTACCGGCTACATGTCGTCGGTTCGCAACCTCACCAAGCCTTCGGTTCAATGGATTGCCGGTGGTATTCCTATCACTATGATGATGAATATGGAACGTCGCAATGGCGAAATGAAGCCTGTTATCCAAAAGGCTCTCGTTGACCTCGACGGCAAGCCATTCAACAAGTTCGCTTCGAAGCGTGAAGAATGGGCTTTGAACACTTGCTACCTCTATCCTGGCCCAATTCAATACTTTGGCCCTGCTGAAGTTTGCGACCAAACTTCGCGCACTCTCTACTACGAGCAAGGCGGCAAGTAATTAATTTTGATTCTATTTCATTGCCGACTCCCACTAATGGCGAGCGGCAATGATGTTTATAAATCCTTACTCACAGCTTGCATATCCTCGGTTCTTTATTGAGCCGGGGATTTTTTTGTGTGATAAAAGGGTGGGTTTTTTATAGGGCTTTGCGGCGCAAGAGGCGTGCTGCGGCAATGGCAAGCGGCGTAGGGCAGATTGCCAGCAAGATGAATGCAATGCGGTAGGGCAGAGCAAGGGATTGCGTTGCTTTGATTATGTGGCTGTTCACTTCGGCGAAGGTTGATTTCCAGCGCGTGATTTCAATCGGTTCGCCTCGCAGCATCTTGATTTTTGCTGCGAACTTCAGATGAAGCAAAAACGAGTGGTGCTTATTGTAGAAATCGTCACCATGGCTGCGAAACCATTCGTCGATTTGCCGGGCATAAAACAGGTGGTCGTCAAGGCGCTTTTTGTGGTTTTGATGAGTTTGGCTATCGGGGTTGACACGATAGTGATAGAGCGGTATGTTCACCACAATGTTGCGTCGTGCAAGTGCCAAGGCACGGCAGCAAGTGGAAAGGTCTTCCCAGCAATTGCGATGGTCTTTGGCAAGCAGGTGATTGTCGACGATTAGTGAGCGCCGAGTGAGTTTGTTGCAAAGCGAAAAGTGCAGCACGTTGATTGGCGCATGGTTAATGTCGATTTTTAGGCATGAGCCGGCAAACCGCATCACCTGCTGATTGTTCCCGTTATTGATGAAAAAGGGCGACGCCACCACGTCGGCATTGTTGCTTGTGGCAGCATGCAACAGCGTTTCAGCCATGTCGGGTTCAATCCAGTCGTCGCTGTCGATAAACATCAAATATTTGCCTCGGGCAAGTTGAATGCCAGTGTTTCGGCTGGCAGCCGAGCCCTGATTGTGCGTGTTGGTCACTACACGAATATTGAAGTTGCTGTGCTGCTCGGCAGCAGTTTTTAGCATGCGAGGGCAATTGTCGGTGCTTGCATCGTCGATGAAGATATATTCGATTTGCTGAGCAATAGTCTGTGCAAACAGCGATTGCAAGCATTGCCCGAGAAATTGTTCGGAGTTGTATACGGGTGTAATTATTGAAATTATGGGTTTTTGTTGGCTCATTGCAGGTGTTGCGTGTGATGATAAGTTGCTATACTTTCTTTACAAAAGCAATGTAATTAGTAGGGGTGTTTTGATTATATTCGTATGCTTTGCCACAAAACTCCACAGTGCGGTATTCTTTATTCTTGTTGGCGCGCGCTTTTAATCTTACCCTGAAGTCTTCTATTTGTTGGTTGTCGACTTTATTTAAAATGTCAAGAATGACATTTTTGTCGTCGGGATGCACCATTTCAATATATCGGTTTACGTTGTCGTATGGGTTGCGACCCGTTTTGTGGGAATAAGTTATTAGTGATTTGTCGATACTGTTATATACAAACAACCCAACACCGGCAACTTCAACCATAGCTGTTGCTTTCTTGCTAATCTCTTTAAGCCGGTTTTCTACCTCGTTTTCTTCGCTTATATCGCGGCGAATGCCTATGATAGCCGACACGCTGCCAATGTCGTTGTGCATTGGTATTGCATATATTTCGTAAGTTTGCCAGTCGGCATTCTGCAAAGCCATGCGAATGGTGAGGTGAGCATTGTTCGTTTCGCCCTGCGACAGTTTGTTGAAAGCCGAAATCATTTTGTTGCGGTCGTCGGGGTGTATGCATGAGCAAATCTCATCGAATGATGTGTTGTGGAAATCCGAAGCGAAATCGGTGCGCCTGAAGCTGTGAGTGCTAACGTCGTAGCGCCAAGCAACAATTCCGGCACTTGGCAAGGCTTTTCCTAAAATGTGCTTAAGGCTCTTGAGCTCGTGCAATTTCTCTTGGTTTTCGGTGACGTTGCGAATGGTTTGCAAGATGCGAGTTACTTTTCCCGAAACGTCGGTTGTGCCGTAGGTGAATGTCTCTACGTAATACGGTTTGTTGTTGGTCGACGAAATCAGCGAGTAACAGCGACGGTCGGTGGATATCTCGCCGTTTTTCACGCGCAGAAACATCTCGATGTATTGACCGCGATATTGCGGTGCGATGTGCTGGAAAACGTATTCGGCATTAAACGGCAGTTGTATGATGTCGGAACCCTTAAAGCGATAGTATTTGTCCTTAGCAACATCGTAGATGTAAGCCGCGATTCCCGTGAGCTGCAGACAGTCGCTCAGCAGCGTCTGCAAGTCTTTGGCGCGTTGCTGTTGGGCATAGTCGTGAGTGATGTCGCTGATGGCGAGAATGTAGTTGAAGGTTTTGCCGTCATTGGTGTACATCCGCTGGATGTTGTATCGGATTGCAAATTTGCCATCTACTTTCTTGCCGAAAATAGTCAGTTCGGTGTTGTCGTAGTTGAGGAAAGCTTCGGCGCACACGTCCTCGCCGTTTTTCAGTTTCTCGCAGTTTTCTTTTGATAGAAGTTGCGAATTGAATATGTCGGGCGCTTCGTTGATGTTGCTGTGGCTTGTGATTTTTTTGCACCACGAGTTGAGGTAGATGCATTTGCCGTTGCTGTTGTATACAGCTATAGGCATCGGCACGGTTTCCAAGATGCTTATGTAGGCTTGGTTGCGAGTTTTTTCACATTCTTTTTCGATGATTTCCCTTGCTTTGCGTTGCATGCGCAGCATGTTGCGGCGCATAATCAAGAGCAGCAGCACCACGACCGCCATCATTGCCGACAATGTGTACAACACAATCGGCATGGGAATGTTAATTGTCAGAAACAACATTCGGCAGTCGGATATTTGTAAGGTTATCATCAAATGTGAAATAAATTAATTCTCGAAATTACCAAAAAAATCGTTGCTATGATATGTTTCAACTAAATAGATATTATTTACCAACATACAAATATATACAATTTGTAGTAAAACGGCAAATAAATTTTCATTTCGTGAAAAATATTTTTGAGAAAATTTTTTCAAGATTCTCATAATAGTGGATAAAATAGCGATGAGTGAGGGGCTTGATGTTGATTTTTTCGTGATGCTTGCCTGTGGCACAAAAATATTTTGTAAATTTGTAAGATTTATATTAGAAAATATCGAACATACAAAACATAAGATTAGAATATGACATCGTGTTATGGATTTTTGCGAGTGGCTTCGGGCGTGCCCAAAGTGAATGTTGCAGATTGCGAGGCAAATGCACAGCATATTGTGGAGTGCATTGAAAAGGCGTGCCTTAACGATGTGCAGTTGCTGGTGATGCCCGAGTTGTGTGTTACGGGTTACACCTGTGGCGACCTGTTTGGGCAGAGCGCGCTGCTGCGAGGCGCTTTGAATGCCATTGAGTTTATAGCCAAATCGACATCGGAGAGAAATATCGCCGTGGTGGTGGGTGCCCCCATCGCCTATGGCGGAAGATTATATAACTGCGCTGTGATGATTTGCGGCGGCAAGGTGGTGGGAGTAGTACCCAAAACCTATATTCCCAACTATCGAGAGTTCTACGAGAAGCGATGGTTTGCTTCGTCTGCCACGCTGCCTGCAGAGGCTTCGATTGTGGTTGGCGGCAACGAGGTGCCTTTTGGCTGCGATGTGCTGTTTGCCATTGGCGATGCCAAAGTGGCTTGCGAAATCTGCGAAGACTTGTGGGCGCCGCTGCCTCCAAGCACACAGGCTGCAGTGAATGGCGCCAACGTGATTGTCAACCTCTCGGCAACCAACGAGCTTGTGGGCAAGCACGACCGTCTGATGGAGCTTATTCGTCATCAGTCGGGCAGCTGCCTGGCGGCATATATCTATTCGTCGTGTGGCTACGGCGAATCCACTACCGACCTCGTTTTTGCCGGTAATGCCATCGTGGCTGAGATGGGCGAAGTGATTGACATGGGCAAGCGATTCTGCACCGACGAGCAACTGGTGATTGCCGACATCGACATTGAGCGAATCAACAATGCGCGAATGATTAGCAGCAGTTTCGGCGACAGCACTGCTGTTTTGAGCGCCGACTATTGCCTTGTGACGCTGGATGTTGACGACAACATCTGCCGACGCGGCGACTTGCGCCGACGTGTGGAAAAGAATCCGTTTGTGCCTGCCGACGACGAGAAACTGCATCGCCGCTGCGAGGAGATATTCAATATACAGACCGAGGGCCTTATGCGTCGCCTACGGCATACTCGCGTGAGCAGCCTGGTGATTGGCGTGTCGGGCGGCCTCGATTCAACGCTCGCTCTGCTTATTGCCGAGCGCGCTTTCCACCGTCTGGGCTACGACAATCGCAATATAATAGGCATCACAATGCCGGGGTTCGGCACCAGCGACCGCACCTTGAGCAACGCTCTCTCGCTGATGCGCGCCATGGGCATCACCATCAAGGAGATTCCCATTCGCGATGCGGTGATGCAACATTTCAAGGATATTGAACACAGCAGCGATGTGCACGATGCCACTTACGAAAATTCGCAGGCTCGCGAGCGCACACAGATTCTGATGGATTGTGCCAACAAATATAACGGCATAGTGCTTGGCACCGGCGACCTCTCGGAACTGGCGCTCGGATGGGCAACTTACAACGGCGACCACATGTCGATGTACGGCGTGAATGCCGGAATCGCCAAGACTCTGGTGAAATATCTGGTGAAGTGGATTGCCGAAAATGTGGCTGTTGAGGCTTGGGGCGAAGCGAGTCGCGTCACGCTGCTCGACATTGTCGACACCCCAATCAGCCCCGAGCTTACGCCGACCGACGCTCAGGGCAACATCAAGCAAAAGACCGAGGACCTTGTGGGCCCATACGAATTGCACGACTTTTTCATCTACAATATGCTTGTTTACGGCTATTCGCCACGCAAGATTTATTTCTTGGCAAAGAATGCCTTCGATGGTGAATACGACGCCGCTACGCTGAAAAAATGGCTCACAACATTCTGCCGCCGCTTCTTTGCCCAGCAGTTCAAACGCTCGTGCTTGCCCGACGGCCCTAAGGTGGGCGCCATTAGCCTTTCGCCGCGTGGCGACTGGCGCATGCCAAGCGATGCATGTGCGGCGCTGTGGCTAAAGGAATGTGAAAATCTCGATTAACGGTGTGCGTTTTTAGAAATTTACTTGAATTGATGCCTTTTTCAACATATTCATGCCGAGGTTAATGAAGAAAACGATGATGAACATATACAAGAGCCTGCGAATGGTGATAGTGACGCTGCTCAGCGTCGGACTGTTGCTTTTCGCCTCGTTGTATGTTGTGCTGTCGATGCCTTCGGTGCAGAACTATGTTTGTAGCGAGGGCGAAAAGGAATTGTCGAAGTTGCTTGGCACGAATGTCGAAATTGGGTCGGTGAGCATAGCTCCATTCCACGACTTGGTGCTGCACGAGGTGTTTGTGCCCGACCAAAAAGGCGACTCGCTGCTGTTTGTGAAGGAACTCGGCGCCGGCATTAGCATCTACAACCTGCTTGCAAAAAAACGCCTGGTGTTCACCTACGGCGAAATAATAGGCATGAAAGGGCATATCACAAAGCAAACCCCCGATTCGCCAACCAATTTGCAATTCATCATCGATGCCTTGTCGAGCAAGGACAAAACCAAGCCGCCCACGAAGTTCGATTTGAAAATCTATAATGTGGTGATTCGCAAAAGCCATCTCACCTACGATGTGCTCAGCGAGCCGCGTGTGAGTGGCAAGTTCGACAAGAATCACATCAGCATAACCAACCTGCGTGCCGATGTGGCGTTGCCGCGTCTGAAGAACGACGATTTTGTAATCGACGTGAAGCGCGTGTCGTTTGACGAACAGTGTGGATTTGTGCTGAAAAACTTGGCATCGCAGGTTACGCTCAACAACCGTTTAGTTGCATTGTGCAACACCCGCGTTGAACTCGAAAACTCCGAGATTCTGATAGATTCGATAGGTTTGGCACTCGATGGCATAAAAAGCATAAAGGACCAAGTGAAGAAACAATCGTTGGGCGTGCGGCTGAAAGATGCCACCATCACGCCAAGCGACTTGCGAGGTTTTGTGCCGGTGCTTGCCAAGTTCAACGAGCCGTTCAGTGTGTGGCTCGATGTCAGCGGAAACGCCAGCGCCTTGACTGTGGCGCAGCTGCGGGCAACCAGCATCGATGGCAATTTAGATGTGACCGTGAGCGGGCATCTGAATAATCTTGATGACCCCGAGCAAATGTCGTTCGACGTACCTCGAGTAAAGGTTGATGCCCGTGCAAGCGAGGTGGTGAAAATAGTATCGGCATTTTCGCACTTGAGCGACAATGCGTCGCGCTTAATCACCGAGTGCGGTAATGTGAGCATCGACGGCGCTGCAAAGGGCGACAAGCATAATGTGCGCTTCGATGGTGACATCAACACCGCTTTGGGCAAACTCGAAGTGAGGGGCAAACTGGCTGACATCTTTGGTAAACGGCTCAATTTCAGCGGACGTTTGGCTACCAATAAATTCATGTTGGGCCGTATGCTCAACAACGAGGCGGTGTTTGGCGATTTGGCGCTCGACGCCGAGGTTGAAGCAAAAGTCAACGGAAAACAAATCAACGGAAAACTCGACGGTGAGGTGCCCTATATCGACGTAAAGGGCTATCGTTACAACAATATCATAGCCAATGTGGTGCTCGATGGCGACATGCTTGATGGCACAGTGACCATCGACGACGACAATCTGCAGGCGTCGGTGAACGGCTTGGTGAAAAAGGCAGGCGACCAGTCGGAAGTGGATTTGGGCTTCGACTTGGCACATGCCAATCTTGCCGCATTGAACTTGATGAAAGGCAACGAGCACTGCAACATGTCGTTTGGCGCCGATGCCAGTTTCTTTGGCAACAAACTCGACAATGCCACAGGCGAAATTGTCATCAATGATTTTGCCCTTGTCGATGGCAACGACAAAGGACTGCATGTGAGCTCGTTCCGTGTTGAAGCAAACAACGAGAGCGAGCCGCAAAACATCACCCTCACTTCTGATTTCCTCAACGGCAAGATTGTGGGCTCGTTCGACTTTGTGAGCCTTGTTCCTGCCGTGCAGAACATACTTTCGCAGTCGCTGCCGTCGCTCATCAAGCGCAACGAAAATGCCTCAAAACGGCTTCGCAGCAACCAGTTTAAGTTCGATTTCACTCTCGACCCGTGTGAGGAATTGCAAAGCATGTTCAAGTTGCCGGTGAACGTGGTGTATAAAACCACTCTCAACGGCTTTGTGAATGAGGACGACGAGAGCTTCGCACTCTCGCTCAACGCTCCGTATCTGCAACAAGGCAACAAAATCATCGAGTCGACATTTGTAGAGGCGGCAAAGCGCGCCGGCGAGCAAAACGTGAAGCTAACTGCCCAAACCGTATATCCGCTCAAGAAGGGCAAAACCGTGGTAACAATCAATGGCAACGGCGTGAACGACCGCCTCGACACCGATTTCAGTTGGCGAATAATGACTGACAGGGCATATAAAGGCACCATCGATTTGAGCACTCTGTTCCGACGCGGCAGCGACGATGGCCTTGCCGCGCACATCGACATCAACCCAACCGAATTGGTGTTCAACGACACCATTTGGCAGGTGAAGCCGGCATCGGTGAACATCGACGGTGGAGTGATTGCAGTGAACAATGTGAGCGGCATGTGCGACAATCAGCGCGTTGAAATTCAAGGTTTAGTGTCGAAAAACCAGTCGGATGTGCTGATGGTTAACCTGAAGGAAATGAGTCTCGACTATGTGTTTGAAACACTCGGCATCGACAATGTGATGTTTGGCGGCATAGCCACTGGCAAATTCTTTGCCTCGGGACTGCTGTCGGGCGCACCGGTGCTCGAAACGCCGGGGCTGCAAGTCGACCGCATTGCCTACAACAAATGTGTGATGGGCGATGCGCTGATACGTAGCAACTGGGACAACGACACCAAAGCCATCAATTTGCATGCCGATATCGACCAGGACAATGGCTTGCGCTCGGTGATAACCGGTGCCATATATCCTACGCGCGACTCGCTGAGCATCAATTTCGATGCCCACAAGGCTAAGCTCGGCTTCTTGCAGCCGTTTATGTCGGCAATCACTTCGCACATCGAGGGCGAGGTGTCGGGCAAGGCGTGCTTGTATGGCGATTTCCATAACATCAACCTCTACGGCGACATCTTTGCCGACTATCTGAAGTTTAAGGTCGACTACACCAACGTATATTACACTGCATCTGATTCGGTGCACATTGTGCCGGGCTTGATTGAGTTTAACGACATCACCATTCGCGACCGCAACGGCAACGCCGCCAAGGTGAACGGATGGCTTCGTCACGACAATTTCCACCGGCCGGTGTTCGACTTCAATATCACTCATGCCCGAAACTTCCTTTGCTACGACGTGACGCCGGCACTCAGCCCCGATTGGTATGGCACGGTTTACGGCAATGGTTCGGCTTATGTGAAGGGCGGTCCGGGCATCTGCACAATAGGCGTGAATATGGAAACGCGCCGCAACAGCAAGTTCACCTTTGTGCTCAGCGATGAGATTGCCGCAAGCGAGTACACCTTCATAACATTCCGCGACCGCAACGCCGGCAACAAGGTGGAAGAAGCCGATTCAATTCCGCAGATTGTGAAGGAACTCACCGCTAAAAACAACAGCAACAACCAATCGACGCCTTCGGTGTTCAAAATCGACATTCAAGCCGATATCAGCAACGACGCGCAGCTCACTGTGGTGATGGACCCTGTTGGCGGCGACAAGATTCGCGGCTATGGCAAGGGTAACCTGCGCTTGACCTACGACAGCACCGACGAAAGTCTGGGTATGTACGGAAAATACGAACTTGAAAAGGGCAGCTACAATTTCACCCTTCAGGACATCATTATAAAGGACTTTACCATTATGGAGGGCAGCGGCATCAGCTTCAACGGCGACCCGTATAGCGCTAACCTCGACATAAAAGCGTCGTATTCGCTCAACGCCAACCTGCTCGACCTCGACGAGTCGTTTGCGTCAGACCGCGAACTCAACCGCACCAACGTGCCGGTGAATGCCATTCTGATTGCCCGCGGCGATATGCGTGGGCCTGACATATCGTTCGACCTCGATTTCCCCACAATCAGCACCGATGCTGCGCGCAAGGTGAAGAGTATTGTCAGCACCGACGATATGATGAACCGCCAGATTTTGTACCTTTTGGCGCTCAACCGATTCTATACGCCTGAATATATGGGTAACACCAATCGCGGCAACGAGCTCACCTCGGTGGCTTCGAGCACGCTCTCGAGCCAGCTGGCTAATGTGCTCGGTCAGCTTAGCGATAATTGGAGCATTGCCCCGAATTTCCGTAGCGATAAAGGCGACTTTAGCGACGTTGAGGTGGATTTGGCACTGTCGAGCCAGTTGCTGAACAACCGATTGCTGTTCAATGGCAACTTTGGCTATCGCGACAACTCGATGAATACGCGCAACAGCAACTTCATTGGCGATTTTGACATCGAATATTTGCTCAACCGCCGCGGTACGGTGCGACTGAAGGCATATAACCACTTCAACGACCAAAATTATTTGGTGCGCAGTGCGCTCACTACGCAAGGTGTTGGCGTGGAGTTTAAATTCGATTTCAATAACCCGTTCAAGCGAAGCCGCGCCGTGTTGCCCGACACCACCAAGCGACACAAAGAGGCGAAGGTTGAACCAGACTCAATTAAGGAATAAATGAATTGCGTGAGAATAAAAAAATACACAGAGGAGTGGAGTTGAGAGGAGATGAGTCAAAGATTTGACATATTCGTTAGGTTGATACTTTGCGTGGTGGCAGTGGCGTGGTGGCAGGAGACTGTTGCCTACGAGATGCCGGCACCGCTCGAGCAAACCGACAGCTTGGGCACACACAATGCATCGCCCGACACTGTGGCACACGACGGCGACTACTGGAAGCGCCAGCTGCGCATGGGCAAACTCGACCTTAACGACGAAACGATTGTATATCCGTCGTTCCTGCAGATGTGTGTGAACATCTATCGCTGGGGCGACCGCACCTTCAATAGCTACGACCCCGACTATGTGGTGGGCACCGGCAAGCGTTGCAAGGCATTGTTCAAAAACGAGGAGTGGATGGATAGCTACGTTATGCGCTTTCCCGAGCGAAAGTCGTTGTCGATGATTAGTAATGTGTCGGCAAACATTGGTGCATACGTTTCGTATATGGCAGTATCGGTGGGATATAGCGGCGAAGTGAACCGCTTGTTTGGCGGCAGGGGTACAGGACAGCGCAAACTGGAGTTTCAGTTCACTTGCGCGCTTCTTGCAGCCGATGGCTATTGGGTGAAGAACACCGGCGGCACAAACATTAGGCGTTTTGGCGACTACAGCGGCGGACATTGGGTGAACGAATCGTTCCCTGGGCTCGTGCGTGAGTCGTATGGCACCGACATCTATTATTTTTTCAATCACCGCAAGTATTCGCAGGGCGCGGCCTACAGTTTCTCGAAGTATCAGAAACGCAGTGCTGGCTCGTTTATTGCCGGATTAACAATCTCGCATCAGAACATCGGGCTCGACTTTGCTCAATTGCCTGAAGACATGAAAGTGGAGCTGCCCGACGAGCGCACGGTGTACAAGTTTAAGTACAACGACATTTGTTTCCTGTTAGGATATGGCTACAATTGGGTTTTCAAGCCAAATTGGCTGTTCAACATCTCGGTGTTGCCATCGATTGGCTACAAGCACTGCTTCCGCGACAACATCGACGGTTATGACGACATCTTTTCGATAAACTTAAAAGGCAAAATGGGGCTGGTGTATAACCATAAGAAGTTTTTCTATGGTATGAGCTTGAAGCTCGACGGTCACTGGTATAAGAGCAACAACTACAGCTTCTTTAATTCGGTGGAAAGTATGTCGCTAATTTTCGGATACAGATTCGACATTTTTTAGATTGATTATTGTTATACATATTTATATAGAAAGTTTTTCTTGATATGAGTGTGATTATTCTTGGAATTGAGTCGTCGTGCGACGACACATCGGCAGCAGTCATAAGTGACGGCGTGCTGCTGAGCAACGTGATAGCCTCGCAAAAGGTGCACGAATCTTATGGCGGTGTGGTGCCAGAACTGGCGTCGCGTGCCCATCAGCAGAACATCGTGCCTGTGGTGAGCGAAGCTATTCGTCAGGCTGGCATAAGCAAACACGACATAAGTGCAATAGCATTCACTCGCGGTCCGGGATTGATGGGCTCGCTGCTTGTGGGCACATCGTTTGCCAAGGGGTTGGCATTGTCGCTTGGCATTCCGTTGGTGGATGTGAATCATCTTCATGGCCATGTGTTGGCACATTTTGTCAAGGAAGACGTGGACACCGAAGTGCCTACATTCCCATATCTTTGCCTTCTGATTTCGGGCGGCAACTCGCAAATTATCAGGGTAGATGCTCCAAACAAGATGGAGGTGCTCGGGCAAACCATCGACGACGCTGCCGGCGAGGCTTTCGACAAGTGCGCAAAGGTGATGGGACTTCCTTATCCCGGCGGTCCGATTATCGACCGCCTTGCTGCCGAAGGCGATGCCGAAAAGTTCAAATTCAGCAAGCCTCACATTCCGGGACTCGACTACAGCTTCAGCGGCTTGAAGACGTCGTTCCTCTACACCCTGCGCGATGCTTTGAAGGAAAACCCCGATTTCATCGAGCAGAACCGCGCCGATTTGGCGGCTTCGTTGCAGAAAACCATCATCGACATCCTCATGGACAAGTTCGGCAAAGCCATCAAGCAGACAGGCATAAAGACGGTGGCTATTGGCGGCGGCGTGTCGGCAAATTCGGGCGTGCGCCAGGCTGTGCAAGTCTACTGCGAGCGACGTGGAATAAAGGCATTCATACCAAAACGCTCGTTCACTACCGACAACGCTGCTATGATTGCCATTGCCGGCTACTATAAGTATCTCGACAAACAGTTCTGCGACATCGTACTGCCGCCTTTTGCACGGGTGACGGTGTGACGCAGAGGGGAATTAATAATTAGATTTGAAGCAATGAAATATTCAATAATTGTAGTTGGCGACGAGCTGCTCATCGGGCAGGTTGTCGACACAAATTCGGGCTGGATAGCACGCCATCTGCGTCCATACGGATGGACGGCACAGAGCGTGAAGGTGGTGGCTGACGATGCCCACGAAATCACTCGTGCCATCGACCAGGCTTTTGCCGACACCGATGTGGTGCTGATGACCGGCGGCTTGGGCCCTACCAAAGACGACATCACCAAGGCAACGCTTTGCCGATATTTTGGCGGCGAGATGGTGCTCAGCGAAGCCACTTTGCGCAACGTGGAGGAGGTGCTGGGCAAGCGCGGCTTGCAGATGAATCCGTTAAACCACAATCAAGCCATGGTGCCCTCGTCGTGCCAAGTGATTCAGAACACCGTAGGCACCGCACCGCTGATGTGGTTTGAGCGCGACGGCAAGGTGCTGGTGTCGATGCCGGGCGTGCCGTTCGAAACCGAAGCCATGATGCGCTCAGCCGTCATACCAAAGCTGGTGAAGCACTTCATGAGCGATGTGGAAGTGGAATATCGCACATTTGTGGTGATTGACTTCTCGGAAAGTGTGCTGGCACTCACTCTTGCGCAGTTCGAGGAGCAAATGCCCGATTTCGTGCATCTGGCATATTTGCCTAAGCCGGGCATCATACGCCTGCGCCTGTCGGGCATCCATGCCGATAAGGCAGTGCTCACCCAAGCAATGGATTCGCTTGAGGCTCAGCTGTGCGAACTGTTGGGCAAACACATCATTGCAAAAGCCGACAAAATGCCTGCTGAGATTCTTGGCGACTTGCTTCGCGAACGTGGCCTCACCGTGTCGACAGCCGAAAGCTGCACAGGCGGCAACGTGGCGCACACCATCACCGCCATTGCCGGCAGCTCGCAGTATTTCATCGGTTCGGTGGTGTCGTATTGCAACGAGGTGAAGATGAATGTGCTGGGCGTTGAGCGCGAAGTGCTCGACACTGTTGGCGCCGTGAGCGAACCCACTGTGAAGCAGATGAGCCAAGGCGTGGCACGCTTGCTTGGCACCGATTGCGCCATGGCAACCTCAGGCATTGCCGGTCCTGGCGGCGCCGTTCCCGGAAAACCGGTTGGCACCGTGTGGATGGCAGCAAAATATGGCGACCGTTTGGTGACCGATTGCCGCCAATTCCCCGGCGACCGAGCCCGTGTGATTGACCGTGCCACCACCCACGTCACTCTCATGCTCATCAAGCTCCTGCTCGACGAATAACGTCTTTCGATGGCTGTATGCACCAGGCAAAATGTGCCTTGACGCCGAAATTATGGCAAAAAATAGGCTTTTCTTTGCCCGAGAGGCACAAAATAGTTGATTGATAGGTTGGTGGAGTGGAAAATAATTATTAACTTTGCACCACATTTCGGGGCAGCAGTACAACGACTACATTCCTTCAGTCATGTTCTGTGACTCTAATCGTTGAAACTTCGTTGCAGAGCGATGATGCTTAAGCCTCTGCAAAAAGCGTAGGACGATATTGTAACGGGTGGTGGACGACCATCGCCTTATGAATATTGCGCTACTGCGAAGAAAAGTAGCAGTTAAGATGAGCAGCTGGGTGAACAGCCTCTCACACTGATTGTGTACTTTGCACTCTGCCGGCACGAAATGAAATAATAAGAATAAATAAAAAAATATAAAGTTAATAGCCATGTCAAAAGTTTGTCAAATTACAGGCAAGAAGGCGATTACAGGTAACAACGTGTCGCACTCTAAAAGAAGAACAAAGCGTAAGTTCAACGTGAACGTGTTCAACAGAAAATTCTTCTGGGTAGAACAACAACAATGGATTTCCTTGACAGTGTCAACTTCGGGTCTCCGTCTCATCAACAAGATTGGATTGGATGCCGCTCTCAAGAAGGCTGCTCAAGATGGTAACTTAACCAGTATTAAAACAATAGAAAAGTAAAAATCAAGATGGCAAAGAAAGCAAAAGGCAATAGAGTTCAAGTTATTCTTGAATGCACCGAACAAAAGGCAAGCGGAGTTCCAGGAATGTCGCGTTACATCACCACTAAGAACCGCAAAAACACCACTGAACGTTTGGAATTGAAGAAATACAATCCATATCTTAAGAGAGTAACAGTACATAAAGAAATTAAATAACAACCTGAGTCATGGCAAAGAAAGTAGTAGCAACTCTTCAAAAAGGTGAGGGTCGTACATATAGCAAGGTTATCAAAATGGTGAAATCGCCTAAGACCGGCGCTTATGTCTTCAAGGAAGAAATGGTTCCTAACGACCAAGTGCAAGAAACCCTCAAGAAGTAATTTTTCCACTGGAAATAATTTTTCTCACTATACAATCCCATCGCCCATCGCGGCCATGGGATTTTTTTGTGTGATATTATAAATTAATGGAGTAAATGGGCACAAAATGGCGTGATTTTTTATAACTTTGTTTGAAAATAATTAATTGTAGAGTATAATCCCTTGAAATCATTTGATTACCTATGAAAGAGAAGGACGAAAATGATAACGACAAGCAATCAAGGCGGGAGTTCTTTAAGAAAGCTGCCAAGGGCATATTGCCAATTCTGGGTGCTCTTGTAGTGCCAACTGCAGTTGTAAAGGCAAAGGCAGAGGCGCCGCAAGGCTGTATGTATGGTTGCGCTTACTCGTGTTATTACTCATGTTACACCACATGTATGACCACCTGTATGGGCAATTGTCAGGGCACATGTATGACAGGTTGTATGTATACTTGCATGAATACGTGCCAAAACTATTGCAAAGACACTTGCAAAGGTGGCTGTGGCAGTAATTGCTCATACTCATGCACTACGTCCTGCCAAAATGGATGTAAAGGCACTTGCCAAAACGGATGTCAGGGCACTTGCCAAAATGGTTGTCAAAACACCTGTAAGACCGGTTGCAAAAACACCGCTAAGCGTGGCACATCTTCGTCGGGTGGCAGCAGCAGCGGCAGTTATAACAGTGGTTATAGCAGCGGTTATAGCAGCGGCTATAGCAGCGGCAGCAGTGGCGGCTATAGCGGCGGATACAGTAGCGGATGTTCGGGATGCTCGGCAAAATGCGCATCGTCGTGCTCAAGCACTTGCACGGGTCATTGCTATGGAGCCTGCGGTTCGGCATGCTCTTCGTCGTGTTCTGGTTCATGCAGAGGCGCCTGTCAAGGTTCTTGCACATCGGTATGCACACGCGGATGCTCGATTGGTTGTACCAACTATTCGGGATAATCACCTATGGACGTTACAAAGAAAGAAGCCCCCATTTGGAATGAGGGCATGAGCAAAAACATCACGTTCATTGTTACAAAGGATTGCCAGCTGGCGTGTAAATACTGCTATTTGGTGGGTAAAAACGCCAAAGAGCGGATGTCGTTTGACGTTGCAAAAAAGGCGATTGACTATATTCTTGCAAACAAGCATTTGTTTGAAGAACCTTCGGTGATTTGGGATTTTATTGGCGGTGAGCCGTTTCTTGAAATCGACCTTATCGACCGTATTTGTGACTATGTAAAAACCGAGATGTATAGGCTCAATCATCCGTGGTTTAACAACTATCGACTGAGTTTTTCCACTAATGGAATCAACTATGATAGTGATAAGGTGCAACACTTTATTGCAAAGAATCATAGTCACTTGAGTATTGGCATCACCATTGATGGCACTCGTCGTAAGCACGATTTAAACCGAGTGTATAAAGATGGAATACGTGGCAGTTATGACGATGTGGTGCGAAACATACCGTTGTGGCTAAAACAATTTCCCGACGGAGGCAAAAAGGTGACAATTGCCAGCGCTGATATTCCTTACATCAAAGAAAGTGTTATGCACCTTTATTCGCTTGGCATACGTCAGGTAAACATTAATGTGGTGTTTGAAGATGTATGGCAGGAGGGTGACGACAAATTGTTTGAGGAACAGTTGATGCTACTTGCCGACGAGATTATCGATGGTGGGTGGTACGAAAATTATGCTTGCTCGTTTTTCTCGGAAACTATCGGTAAGCCACTCGACCTTGAATGTGATAATATGAACTGGTGTGGTGCAGGACGTATGTTGTCGATTGACGCAGCTGGTAATTTCTATCCGTGCACGCGATTCGCGGCATACTCGCTTCGTAGTAAGGAGCCGATAATCATCGGAAACGTGAATGACGGAATCAACCAGAATCTGCTTCGTCCATTCCTGACGCTTGACCTTGTCACGCAGTCGCCTCGTAAATGCATAGAATGTGAGGTGGCAAGTGGATGCGCATGGTGTCAGGGCGAGAACTACGATGCAGCCATCACCAATACAATATATCAGCGTAGCACTGCCATTTGCAAAATGCACAAGGCCCGTGTTAGAGCTAACAATTACTATTGGCGAAAGCTTTATCATAAGATTGATATGAAAGGCGGTTGTGTGAGATGCCAAGGCGTTTGCAACTGTTGATGAAGTGTTCTTTCAAAATATTATTATTACTTTTCAATAATGATAGGCTATTTAATCATATTACTTGACCATACTTCGGCGTCGTTTTGCCATTATGGCAATGCTGCAGGCGAACGAAAGCTTATGTCGGTTGACACTTTGCGCACGGCAATTCGTTATGCGATGGTGCATAATTGGGCTGTGCAGATTGTATATCCGCGTTATGAGGTTCCCGACGAATTGAAGGCTATGATTGAAACGGTTGACAGTTGCCGCATTATGCCTGTTGAAATTGCCGACGGAAGTGCCGATGTGGTGGTTGTTGACGGATGGGATTTCAATAAGGCTGTTATGCTTGGCAAGCCAACCACATTGCGCATTACAAAAAGCGAGTTGTTTGAACGGTATGCCGAATTAATGCCGTTGCTTACTGCAGTGCCAAAACTGAATGTGGTGATAACTGATGTGCACAAGTTTAGCAAGGCAGATTTTGAAACGTATAAGACCGTGATGAAGGATTTGCGCGAGAAAGTAGCCGGCGTTTTTCTCAGCGGAGGACGGTTGTCGGTGAATTTGCTCACCGACCGCTTGATGCTTGAACAGATGAATAATTGTGGCGCAGGCGACACTTCGATTACGCTTTCGCCCGATGGAAAATTTTATATTTGTCCGGCATTCTATTACGATGCCCCTGATGATAGCGTGGGTAGCCTATGCGACGATGACATTGCAATTGATAATGCATATCTTTATACATTGAAAGGTGCGCCCATTTGTCGCCATTGCGATGCTTGGCATTGCAAGCGCTGTGTGTGGATGAATCGCCTCACTACGCGTGAAGTGAATACTCCAAGCCATGAGCAATGCGTGGTGGCACACATCGAACGCGACGCCTCGCGGCTGTTGCTTGATGAGCTGAATGAGATGGGTAAATATGAATTTAATAGTGATATACCGGAAATTGATTACTTTGACCCTTTTGAAACAAGAGATTTATGGAAGTGAAGAAAAAAGTTGGCGTAGTCACGCCTGAAGAATGCAACGAGATTCGCAGCTTGTTCGAACGCCGCAATGGTTTGAACGAAATGGCAAAAATTCTCACGCCTGATAACGATGCTCTATACGAGAAGTTGGTGAAGGATTTGGGCGAAACCGCTACTAAGTTTGAAACTTGGTGGCGTGATATGTCTGAAAAATATCAGTGGGAAGGTGTTGCTGATGGCAATTGGCAGATAGATTTTAATACTGGAGAAATTTATCTGGTGGTTGGTTAAGAGGCGTATTCATTTGTAGCATTAAATAACACACTCCGTGCACCGGCATTCGCCGTTGCACGGAGTGTGTTAATTTAGTGGTTAGTGTGTGTGACGCGCTATTGCAGAGGCGGTGTATGCCTCTGCAATAGCTGTGTGGTGGGGTTATTTGAGGCTTAGGGCTATTGCTTGGTCAACGCGTGTGAAGGTATAGCCTTTTTTGCGGAGTGTCTTGATGATGTTTGGCAGGCTCTTGTAGAATTTGTCGGTGCGAGCCGGGTCGGTGCCGAAGTGCACCATCAGAATTTGTCCGTTAAGCCCGTTTTGCTTTTCGCATGCCATCAGCTTGTTCCACAGCTGTTTGCTTGAGCAATATTTTGGCATGTTGGGTGTGGTGTAGTCGTCGCTGGTGCCGGTGCCGGGTGAGAAGTTGATTACTTGCAGTCCCAATTGCTTAGCCCACGATGCAATGGTGGAGTTGTAGTATTCGTAAGGCGGAATAAAGTAAGGAGCATCGGCTTTGGCAATGCCGTTGGCGGCAAGTGCTTCGTAGGCATGAAGGATGTCGTCGGTGAATTGCTGTTTGCTCACCAGCAGCGAGTCGCGGTTTTCCCACGGCATATACAGCAGATGAGCATCGCTGTGAACGCTGATGTAGTGTCCGTCGGCTTGCAGGCGCTTCACCACATCGGCATGGCTGCGAATGTATTCGCCGGTGAAGAAGAACGATGCCTTTACACCCAGTTTCTTCAGCGTAGAGGTGATGAATTGGGCGCCGTCGTCGCGGTCGTGGGCGGTGAACACAAGGCTGATTTGTTTCTTTGCAGGGTCGGTCATTACAATGCCGCCGTCGCTGTAGATGTTGCGGTCGGTGGTGGCAGCGGTTTGTTCGGCGCCTTCAATTTGATAGGTCGACAGTGGGAAGGTGAGCGATGCTGTTCCGTCCATTGTGGGTTCATTGGTGCTATAATCGTGCATATTGTCGTGATACACCATATAGTCCATTTGAAAATCGTCGTAGTTGTTTGGTTTGTTGCCGTTGCGCACGTCGCCCACGAGGTTCACGCCGCGCAGGCTCTCGAAGATGCTGCGATAAACCGGACCGTCAATCAAGCCGCCGGTGGTGTTGCCCACTTCTTCAAACACAAGGCAGGAGTGTGGTTGGCGAGGGTAGTTGCCGCCCATTGGCAGCTCAACAATCATGCTCACGCCCCAAGGGTTGCAGCCAAACAGCCAGTCGCGCAGCGAGCCTTCCATTTCTTCGAATTGGCGGTCGCCCGATAGCTGACGGTAGAGAATGCATTGAGTGAGCATGGCAGTGGTGAGGTTGTTTGAGCACCACACGCTGGGAATGCCGTTGAGGAAAGGCGAGTTCAATTCTTTTGCGCGCAGCAGCACACGCTCGATGCCCGAGCGCATATTGCGCAAGAACTCGCGTTTGATGCGAGCGTCGCCGCTCACTGCCAGCTGGTAGTGCCCCATGTTCATGAATGGGTAAATTTGATAGTGCTTCACGCTGTCGGCGCCCATCCACGGAGTGATTGGTTCGCGGCGGCCGTATTCAAGCGCTTGGGTGAAATATTGCTTGTTGCCGGTGGCTTTGTATAGCTCGATTGCACCGAGTTCCATGTCGTCCACCCAGTTGTCCTCCTCGTAGATGTAGGGCGACACCACCGATGCAGTCTGGCAGTTGCCCGGTTTGTCAAGACCCACTTGATAGGCATCGGCAGCTTTCGATCCGATGAGCGAGGCAAATTCGGGGTAGAACGGCTTGAGTATTGAGGCACCGAGGGCAAAGTCGGAGGCAAATTTTCCGGCAGTGCTTGCCACGCCCATTGTGGCGTTGAGGAATTTGCCGCGTTGCTGTTTCTCGCCGGTGCAGAAATAAACGGGGCGACCGTTGTTAGGGCCGTAGCCGTAGTCTGCAGGGTCGTCTTTTGGCAGCTTCATGCCAATGTGGTCGCGGTCGTCGGCGAGTTGGTTGTATAGTTCGCCCTTTTCGGGATTCATTCGGTTGAGCCAGTCCATGCCCCAATAAATTTCGTCGATGATGTCGGGTATGCCGTTAGCACCGGCTTCGCCATTGGCTTGGTGGTAGTCGCCAAACGCCGACGGATTTTGCTGGTAGGCAAACATCATCTGATAGATGGCGTTGGCTGTTGTGGTGGTGTACTGCAGGCAGTCGCTGGCGTCGTGCCAACCGCCGCGCACGTCGAGGAATTGCCCGGTTTTGGTTGGGTGGTAGATGATGTAGCCGTCTTTTTGGTGGCAGCTGTCCTTGAGGAACGGGTTATAGCCGCATCGTTGCTGGCGCATGTAGCGCAGCACATAGTCGGCGGTGCCGTTGTAGACAGTGCCGTTCACCGGAAACACTTCGCTGCGGGCATTACCGGCTTTGATGTAGTAGGTGCCCGGTGCGGTGAGCTTGCTGAAATTGAGGCGGAATGTAGCCTTCATTTTGCCGTATGGCGCCGTAGCCACCACTTCGTGGCTAGTGAGAGCAACTTTGCCGGTGAAGGCGTCGATAACTTCAAACGATTTCACGTCGGTGGCATCGTTACATAGCAATACTGCCACTTTGGTGGCTTTTGGCAAATAGCCAAGTTGGTTTGTTCTTATCCAGCTACCAGCCCACATCGTGGCTGTAACTAATAAGGTACACAGAATGGTTAAGGTTCGTTTCATGACATTTACTTTTTTAAATTTTACGTATTATTTTTTGGGTTTTGGTTTCCTGAAAATGGTTTGTAGCAGCGTATTTTCGTGGTATAGAGTGTGGAGGCAGAATGGTTTTCATTTTTTCGATTAGTGCCGGTTGCACATCGCCGCGCTTCACCGTGTCTGGCGGCAGCGACGAGTATTCGAGCGCCAGCACCAGTTCTTCGCCCCATTTTTCGGAGGGTTGCGAGGTTATGAAAAAACGTATTGAGGGGAACAGGGGAGCCAGTTTCTGCTCGATTTCTTCGGGGAACACCTTTATGCCGCCTGTGTTTATCACGTTGTCGAAGCGTCCGCGCCAATAGAAATTTTTGCTGTCGACAAGTTCGGCAACGTCGTTGGTGACAAATTGTTGCGCCGTAAGGTGCGGAGCGTTGATTACAAGGCAACCACGCCGGTCGGTTTCGAAACTGACGTCGCCGAGCGCTTTAAACGGCATTGGCAGTTTGCTTGCCGGAGCCAGCGCCACATGGCTGCATGTTTCGGTCATGCCGTAAGTCATATAGGCATTCGCTCCGAACTCGGCGAGCCAATGCTCAAGCCTTGGCGCCAGTTTGCCGCCGCCAATAATCATCGAGTCGATGAGGGCAAGCTTCTCGGGGTTGTTGAGCAGATATTGAATTTGCGATGGCACAAATGCAGCAAGCGAGATGCGTCGCAATCCGTCGTAGTTGGCGAGCGGCGTGTTGGAAGGTTCTTCTTCGATGATGCTGGCTCCTAATTCAATGGCGCGAACAATCATCATTTTGCCTGCGATGTAGCGAGGCGACAGGTTGAGGTAGAACAGCGAGTTGGCGTTGAGCCCGAAAAACTCGTTTGTGAGTCGTGCCGAGGCGCGCATGTCGGCTTTACTGAGTTGAATCTCTTTTGGGTCACCGGTTGAGCCCGACGTGTGTGCGATTACATAATCGCTCGGGTTGAGGTATTCGGCAACGAAAGCCGACACTTCAGCCGAGGCGGCGCGTTTCACGTCGTCGAGCGAGCTGCATAATATGTTGTTGAGCGTTATATGCATAGCATTAATCGGTTGTTATCCAGTTGAAATCGGGAATTTGCCACTCAGTGCCGGGGTTGTAGCAAAGATAATCGGCGTGTTGCTCAAGCGGCGATGTCACGTTGTTTGAGAACAGTGCGCCAGTACCCAGACCTTGCGGGATGAGTGGACGTAGTGTTGCCACCCATTGCGCCAAAGCGTTCAGCCCCACGTTTGACTCGAGCGCCGACGTAATCCAGCCGCCTATGTTCATCAACGAAGCCATTTTCAGCCATTCTGTGGAGCCTGAAAAACTGCCCATTAGCGATGGCTTGAGGATGATGTAATGTGGGCGAATGGTTTGCAGCAGGCTCATCATGGTCATGGGGTTTGTGATGCCAATAAGCTCCTCGTCGAGCGCGATGTGTATGGGCGAACGACGGCAGATGTCAGCCATCTCAACCCATTGCCCTTGCTTGATGGGCTGCTCGCACGAGTGAATGGAATATTTTGCTAAAGCATCGAGGCAAGGCAAAGCATTCTGTGGTGTGAAACCGCCATTGGCATCCACGCGTATAGTGAGCGATTCGGGAGCAAATCGGTTGCGAATGAAGCGCACCATCTTGAGTTCGCTTTCGAAGTCGATGGCTCCGATTTTCATTCGGAATCCGGCTTCAATTTTCTGCTCGATTCTGCCAAGCATCTCGTCTTTGGTGCCCATCCACACCAGTCCGTTGATGGGAATGGTCTGCTTGCCCTTGACGAACGGCGATGCAAATATGTTTCGTGTTCCGCCCGAGGCGAGGTCGCGCAGTGCTGTTTCGAAGCCAAACAGAATCGACGAGTGTTCGCTGAGGTCAGTTGAAACACCAGCCTCGATGTTCCGGCACAGCTCGCGCAGTTTGTCTTCGTAAAGGTCGTTGTCTTCAGCCGACAGCCCTTTGAAAAGTGCACATTCGCCCAATCCGTAGACCTGCGGAGCGCTTTCGTCCCAAATTTTCAGGAAGAAAGTGTCCTTGTGGTAGAGCACTCCGCGCGATGTTCCGCCGGGCTCGATGAATTGAAGGCGATATGGTGCGTAGGCTGCTTTCATCATCCCGGGAATTTTGGATATTTTTCAAAGTCGGGGTCGCGCTTTTCGAGGAAAGCGTTCTTGCCTTCCTGTGCTTCCTCCATGGTGTAATACATCAGCGTAGCGTCGCCTGCAAGTTCCATC